>JBATUM010000150.1:0-7247 GCA_049671145.1 Promethearchaeia archaeon | reverse complement strand
CAATAAGATTTACTCTATTTAAACCTGCTATTAATAAATTAGGAGAAAATAATGCTATTTTAGTTGGTTTAGGTATGTTTCTAGTTTCATTTTTGATTGTTGGTTTTTCTTTTTCTGTTATTATGTTTTTTATCTTAATATTGGTTATTAGTTTTGCCGCCTCTTTGACACGCGGACCTTTAAATAGCAAAATAAGTCAATCAGTATCACCAAGAGAGCAAGGTAAAATTAATGGTTATTCATCTGGATTAGATAGTTTTGCTCAAATTATAGGACCTTTAATTGGCACATTTATGCTTAACTTTTTTGCTCCTTACTTCTTAAGTTTTGTAATTGGTTCAATAGCCTTAGTTCCTTTTCTAATGGGTTTTAAAAAAGTAGAATTGAAAGAATATAAATCAATTATACTTAGTTAATTAAAAAGTCTATAATATACTTATTGACTTCTGGAGCATTTTCTAACGGAAAATAATGGCCTCCATCAAATACAATAAGTTTACTTCTCTTTAACTTATTATTTAACTCTATACTTACACTTTTTGGAGATATTCTATCCTTTTCCGCAGCAAGTACTAGAACCCCATTCTGTATTTCATGAATTTGATCAATTGTGTTTAATCCTGCTATTGCATTGATTCTATTTTCAATATCATAAGGTTGTGAAGAATCTTTAAACACAAGGTTCATTAAATCACTTGTAGTAAAGATCCCATGAAATTTTTCCTCTGGTTCTTGAACCAGTTGTTTATAAAACTTTCGAGAAAATCTTTGTTTCATTTTTTTGAAAAATGCATTATCAGGATCCTTCAGTTTCTCTTTATAAAATGCCAATTGACTATTCTTAAACATTTCAAGCCCAGATTTATCTACGGGGAGTTTTGTAAGAGCTGCGATGAGCACAAGTTTATTTACACGCTGAGGATACTGTATTACTAAATATTGGGCAATCATTGCTCCAGTCGCCCATCCAATTACATGGGCTTTTTGAATACCCAGTGCATCCAAAAGACATTTGACATCATCAGCAAGAGTTTCTAATTTATAGGGCTCTTTAGGGTGATCTGATTTTCCAGATCCCCTATTATCTAAAGAAATCACCTTAAAATGTTTCGCTAATTCTGATATTTGTGCTATCCAAAATTCTTTATGCAAACCAAAACCATGAATTAGAACAACTGGGTATCCTTCTCCATGGATTTCGTAGCATATTTTTATTCCATTAACAATTGCATAAGATTCTGTCAAATTTATTGCTTTTCTAACTTTTTAAAAATTCAATTATCAATTTGTTAACTTCTGGAGCTTTTTCTAAAATAGACTGATGAGCTGCTTTTTCAATTATTATTAATTTACTATTTGGGATAAGTTCATGAGTTTTTTCGTTCATAGTCGTGGTACAAGTTTTATCTTTTTCTGCTGCCAGAATAAGAACTTTATTTCTTATTGAAGGTAATCTTTCATAAATATTATGCGTTTTAAGAGCTTCTACTTGATTATTTATATCTTTTACTGTAGTAGGATTATTCAGTTTTTCTTGTACTAAGTCCTCAACCGACCATATTCCATGAAATTTTTTTTTTGGATTCTCCACCATTAATTTCCAAAATGAGCGAGAATAACTTCTTTTCGCGCCTTCTAAAAATTTATTAATTGGATCTTTCATCAGTTCTTTAAGACTAGTTATAGCGTTTTTTCTGTACATTTCTATCCCTTTTTCATTAGGGACTCCTGGAAGGGTTATTCCTGAGAGAGTATTTATTAAGATTACCTTATTAGTCCTATGCGGATATTTAAGAATAAAGTTTTGTACTATCATACCTCCTAATGAATGTCCTATAATATGAGCTTTTTCAATCTCCAAATAATCCATTAAAGCATTAATATCGTTCGCATAAAGTTCCATTGAATAGGGCCCATCAGGTCTTTCTGATTTTCCTGCGCCTCGGTTATCAAATCTAATTACTTTAAAATAATTAGACAAATCCTCAACCTGAGCACGCCAGTGTTCTTTTTTATTACCAAAACCATGCACTAAAATAATTGGATATCCTTTACCATGAATTTCATAGCAAATATTTATACCATTAACTTCTGCAAATTCTTCGCTCATAATGATTAAATAAATCAATGAATTTATTAAGAGTTTTCACTCGCTATTTATAAAATTTTCACATTTTGCATATAGAAGATCTACAATACTTACATTTTCCATGATTATCCAAATATAACTTACTAACTCCTAAACCTGATCTCTCAATAACTAATTTTGAACACTTATTACAATAAGTATTTTCATATTTTGAATAAGGTAAATTTCCTAAGTAAACAAATTTTAATCCAACTTCTTTTGCAATTTCATAAGATTGAGCTAAAAGTTTTTTTGGAGTAGGATCAAAAAGTTCATACTTATTAGATTTATGATGCGGAAAAAACCGTGTTAAATGAAGAGGCGTATTATCACCTAAATCATTTAAAATTCTCTGTGCGATCCGCTTTATTATCTCTTGATTTGTATTCAAGTTCTCAATCAATAATGTTGTAATTTCGACATGAACACCAGATTCTTTTGCTATTTTTGCATTTCGCCACACTTTCTCTACATCAGCTCCACAATATCTTTTAACCATATCTGCTTCTCCCTTTATATCAATATTCATTGCGTTTAAACCATTTTTGATTAACTCCTTCAATACTTCTTCGGTCATATATCCATTAGTAACATAAGTGTTGTAAAGCCCTTCCTTTTTAGCTAATTTAAAGACCTCTAATGAGTATTCAAAGAGCAAAGTGGGTTCATTAAAAGAAATTGAAGTGCCTTGGCAATTATTCTTTATTGCTATTTTAATTATTTCTTCTGGTGTTAAGTAATCTTTTGAATTTTTGACTATATTGCGAATATCTTCCTTAGGATGTGAAATGTGATGATTTTGACACCAAAAACAGCTAAAATTACAGCCATAGGTTCCAATTGTAATTGCAACACTTCCAGGATAAAAATGATATAAAGGCTTCTTCTCTATGGGATTAAAAGATAACGCAGGAATTAATCCATAAACAATACTGAAAATTTCTCCATTAAGATTGATACGAGTTTGACAAAAACCTGAATCTCCATTGGAAATTTTACATCTACGTTCACAGGTTAAACATTGAGAAATGTTTTCATCAATTCTTTCTTGATATTTGGCTTTTTTTAAATACTGTGGATTAGTAAAATCCATATATTCTCATTTTAAACTTTAAATAGATGATAAACTTCGGGTGGTTTTTCTTCCCAATCTTCAAAGGGGTCACCTTTAACTGCTTCACTCATGGCGGATCTTGCAGCAAGCCAATCTTCTTTTGAATTCCAGATAGCAAGACCAATAAGACGACCTGTATCTTCATCCTTGGTCGTATGAGCCGCAATAAGCCCTTCTTTTCCTTCCATAGCTTTTCCAAAGCGATGCATAGAATCAATTAGTAATTGTTCTTTTTCTGGTTTGGGATAGTGAATCGACATGTGAACATACATATATTTTCTCCTTTGTTATATTATTTTGATTTTAGTATTACACGTAATAAATGAAAAACTTTAGCGAACAATTTTTTCATTAGAGGAAAATCCATTACATATCTAATGGTTTTTAATAACCTAAATTTCTTTGGTTTAAATGTGCTTAAATCCTTGTCATACGTGATTTTTTGTATATAAAAGTTTTTATTAAAAAAGGATAAAATCAGAGAATATGTCATAATTGCTATAATATCCCATGCCCTTCTAATATGATCTCTGGGATAATTCAACTTTTCCCCTATTCCCATCCTTACAATTTCAATAACATGAAAAATCTCTATTTTACTTCTTAAAAGCTCTTTTGTGGCCCATAGTAAATAAATACAGCCACCACAATAAGATATTAAGGCTTTTGCCCCCGTCTCCTCTGCTTCTTTAAACTTTTTCATCCCTTCAGTAATAATATCGAAAATTATTGATATATTTTTGACCCAAGATGCTCCAGAGCCAAATCCGCAACACAGCGAATCTTTTCTATTATGTTTCATTTCAATTATCTGGCATCCGCACTTTTTTAATATTTTTCTAGGATTCTCCCAATAAGGACCTTCTAAAGCCTTAGAATAGCAATTATCATGAATAGTAACACTCATATTTAACTGCCTTTTTAATTCTAATTCTCCAGAATTTATTTTATCTAAAAGCCATTGATTAAAATTGATAAAATTTTGAGAATGATCTACTCCCATCTCCTTAGGATGGACTTCTTTAAACATAAATTCTACCGCATCCAAGCAAGCGACAACATTTTTAATGCCCCAAGAATCAAAATCATTTTTTGTTCTTTTGGCGATCCTTTGAACAGTATCTAAGTAACCACCTTGATACAAATAAGCTCCTCCCTCCCATTGGTCTATTCTATCAATAGGCTTGAAATAATCCAATAATTGGCTTCCACCAATTATAAATGGAAATAAATGGGTATAATTTCCAATCAACAAAGGTGTATCATTTGGTTTTGGGATATAATGCATCCATTTATAAATCCATCTTCTTTCTTGGTTTGATAGAAATACATTGAGAAGCTGCCAAATATTAGATTCCATAGTAGGACACACAAATCGATATAATGGAGGTGCGCCTCGCTCTTTATACAGGTCATTCCATCTTTCAAGAATTAATTGGTATGGATTCGCACGCTCAGGACAATACAAATTACATGAAAGACAAGTAGTGCATTTATAGAGAGCATATTTGGATTCTTTACCTTCAATTAAATTCTTAACTTCTTTTTTTGCTACTTCAATTGGTAGTTTTAATACAGGACATAAATTTAAGCAGACCCCACATATATTGCATAAATCTTTTCTAAAACCCGGAATTCTTTTTATTTTACTCATTTTTACCAAGCATCACCGTATTTTGGAGGATCCTCTGATATTTTAGCTAATCGAAATGTTTTTTTTGAGGGAATTTTAGGAACTTGTTTCCACATAGTACCCCAAAAGAAATGTTTTGCACGCTTTTTCTTTGCTTTTTTTGTTAAAGAAGGTTTTTCTCCAATTGCCATTTGAAGTAATTCAATAATATGATAAACTTTAAGCTTTTTGAAATATAATTTTTTATTTGCTGTAGATGTCGCTAGACAACCCGCACAATATACACACACCGCATCAGCTTTGGTCTTTTTGAAATCTCTAAAGTTTCTAAGAGTAGAGGATCTAATTTTAAATGGCTGATAGGCAGAATTTACTGAAAAGCCAGCTCCTATTCCACAGCATCGCATATGTGTTCTAGAGGAATCAGTCTCAATAACTTTAATCCCTATAGCATCTAAGATTTTACGTGGTAAGTCCATGTAATCATCACCAAACATCTTGGAATAGCAAGAATCTTGAATTGTAACTGTCAAGTTTAATTTATTTTTAATTTTTATTTCCGAATTTTCAATTTTTTCCCATAAATATTGAATATATGATTCTATTTTATCAAATTTATAAGTTAAGCCATATTGAGGAAGTATATTTTTGAATACATTTGTACCTGCGGTACATAATACAAGTAGATTTTTTGGCTTTAATATATTAAACCACTTATCTAATCTTTTGGTGACTTGAAAAAGCTCGTCTTTATATCCAGTTCGAAATAAAGTTTCACCACAACAATATTCTAAACGCCCTCTGATATCAAGTCCTTTAAATAAACTTGTTTGAGTAAGTTCAGCAAATGTTATAATATTGCATCCAGGGTACGTTAAAGTGTCGCCTTTTAAAGGTTTTAATGAAGCCCATTGTTTAACAAGTTCTTTTGCCTGTATTGGTAGATGTTCCATAACATACGAACGAAAATTAGGATAATGAGGATATAGTGTCATATAATATTTTCCTCTTTTCTTTAAACCTTCTTTCTTATATTGTTCATTCCAGCGTTGTAAAATAAGACTTGTTGGATGGGCATTTTTAGGGCAGTAAAAATTACATGAAAAACAACTTTGACACTTAGTTAGAACTTGCGAAGTTTCAACTCCAGCAATTAATTTTTTCATTTCTTCGACAGCTAATTCAATAGGAAGCTGCATTACAGGGCATATATGAAAACATATACCACATAAACTGCATGCATCTTCTTTAAAACCAGAAAAAAAATCAATATCAACAGGTTCAATTTTAGACATCTTAACTACAGCCCAATAATAATTATTATTTTATGAGAATCAATATCCCTTTATTTACTACTAGCAAGAATTAATATAAATTTTTAAATCTAAATGAAAATTTTGGTTTATTTTTATGAGGCAATGATTAGAATTATAATATAAACAAATATCAAATTGCCCAAAATAATACCCGTATCTTTTAATGAAGTTTTTCCCAATAAATCTTTTCTAGGTTTCCTGAAAATATACATAACTCCAATTGGAAAAATTATAATCGGTAGAAAAATCAAATAATTAGTAATTATTAGTGATGCTATAGACACTGTTAATGCAATTATTGATGAAATCCACATAACAATTTGCGAAGACCTTGGTTTTAATCTAGCAAGAGCATCTCCATCAATCATTTCATGTAACATTTGCCCTACAAAACCAGCAGAAGTTACTGAGACTACAATAAGCCACTCAGATAAGGTTAAATTTGGAAAGTAATTGAAGATAGTGTCTCCTGCGTTAATTTTTATCATAAAGTAAGGTAAAAAAATATGAGAAATTCCTAATACAATATGGTTTATTATTACCAATTTTTTAAATAAGCAGTAAAAAATTACCATAATTACGATCAATGCTAAATAAATAGCTAATAAGGGTTTAATTAAAATTTCATTCAAGAAACACATTGTACCTAAAGTGAAACTTGAAATTGCTAGAACCGCTATTTCTTTGCGCCCGTATCCCTTAACCCGTTCAAGTGTTTCTTTTTCATTAGGATCCTTCATATCAATTACATCATTAAGGGTATTTCCTGTAATAGCGTAAAAACTAAAACCAGCTAAAATCCAAATGTGAGAAACTACATCATAATCATTCAAATATATACATAATAGACATGGTATTAATACAGAAAAAAGATATTCTAATCTAAGAAGTTTAAATCCTTTACTCATTTAAACAAACCATATTAAAAATAGTAAATTCTAATTAACTAATTTAAAGGTTTAACTTTTTTAAAATTAATTGATGGATTTGTTCTATTGTCATATTTAGGTCATCTTTGATAAATGGAACTCCTAATTTAGTTGATAGTAATGGAGG
>JBATUM010000149.1:0-1570 GCA_049671145.1 Promethearchaeia archaeon | reverse complement strand
CTGCAAAGATTAACCCCATTCCTATCCAATTAAAAAGTGTTAAAATTTCATTTCCAATTAAAAATCCAAATAATGCTGCAAAAACAGGTTCTAATGTGAAAATAATAGCTGTTTGAGAAGGTCCTTGGTGTTTCTGACCCCAATTCTGAAATATAAAAGTTAAACTAGTAGCTCCAAAACCCATATAAAGCATTATCAACCAAAAGTCTAATTTGCTTGAAAAAAGATCATATGACTCTCTGAGGATCAAAGAAGATGTAAAACAAAGAAGTGTTAAAGTTATTAATTGAATAATGGTATAAAGATACACATCAAAAAATCTTACATTTTTATCATTTAGGACAATAAAGATAGCACAGAAAACAGCACATCCTAAAACTAAGAAATCCCCTATAATAATTCCAGATTCGTTTTCCAATAATAATAACGCCATACCAATTACAGATAAACCAACAGCAATCCAAATTCTATATTTCACTTTCCTTTTATATAAAAACCATGTTATAAATGGAACAATTACAGTACTGAGTCCTGTAATGAAGCCTGCTTTACCAGCTGTCGTAGTCTGAAGCCCATAAGTTTGAAACACCATTAAAATATAGTAAATAAATCCTGTTAATATTCCAACTAATAATAATTTTTTATTAAAGTTTTTAAAATGAAAAAATAAAGGTATAAAACCAATTGTTCCAAGTAAATATCTTAATCCAAGATACAAAAAAATTGGAATATCTTGAGTAAGAGTTTTAGTAATTATGAAAGTTGTACCCCATAAAATGGTAGTAAATATCAAAAAAAGATTCGCAACTACCTTTAATTTTTTTGTTTGTTTCTTTTCATTCATATAAATTACAGTCTATTAATTTATGCTCTGATAAAAATGTTTTTATAAAGGTTATTAGAATTGAAAGAGTAGATAACTAAAAAGTTTTTTAATTGTCGCTGGAAATTGAACTTGGATTCAATTTTTATTCGATTCTGATCGAATCGTTATTTATATTTAAAATAAATTAAAAAAAAAAAGATTTAGATAAGGTTATTTTCTATAATTACCAGGGCCAGACAAATCCTTTATTTTCCACGGAAAACTCATACGCTGATGTTAGTATATGATCTGCACGATTGCTAATAATCATTACATGGAAGTTATTGTATGTTCTTTCAGTTGTCCCGCTAAAGCTTTGTGTAGCATATGAAACATGATAATGACTTTCCCAAAGATAATCTGGATTTGGTCCTAAACCATATCGAACGGTTAATATGGTTACCTCATAATCATTATCCCAAATACCATCTGTTATATACCACCCATCTGTTTCCCAATCACCTTCACCAGATTCTACATCATCCAAGAAGCCTAATTCAGGTATGGATATGTCATCAACATACATGTTTTGCAACGTAAATGCTCCATCCTGCCACAGGCGGAAATGAAGTTCAATTTGATGTCCTGCAAATGGACTAAGATCCATACTTACCGGTATCCAACTTCCGCTAGAACCAGTAAATGCATGCCACTTTCCAGCTGCTAAGTAATCCTTTGGTTCACGGCCATCAGGCACATTTGGAT
>JBATUM010000148.1:0-3531 GCA_049671145.1 Promethearchaeia archaeon | reverse complement strand
AAATCTACAAATTTTATAATAGAAAAGCTGAAAAATTTGAGCAAAACAATATTTTTAACTAGTCATGATATGAATGTAGTGGAAAAATTATGTGATCATATTGCCTTTATTGATAAAGGAAAAGTTTTAAAAATCGGTGCTAAAAGAGAAATTAAAGAATTACTAAAGGCTCAAATCAAAGTTAGTATTGAGGTAAAAGAAAACAGAGATCAATTAAAAAAAGAATTAGAAAACCAAAAATTTGTTGAAATGGTTGATATAAATGATAGTGGTTTAGTAGTAATTTTGAAATTAAGAGATAATTACAATAAATTGCTTCAATTTTTAAGTGATTATAATATATTAAGGATTAATGAACCAGAAATCTCTCTTGAAGAATTATTTTTAAAATTAATAGATTAATATTAAAAATATAAAGAAATTTTATTGTTTAAAATCCAAAAAATAAAAGTGAAATTTTATTAAAGGCGTAATTCTAGCAGGAGGTATAGGCACAAGGCTCTCGCCACTAACCAAAGTAACTAATAAGCATCTATTACCTGTCTATGACGAGCCCATGATTTATAAGGTTATAAAAACCCTCACAAATTCGGGTATAACTGATATTACAATAGTACTCGGTGGTGAAAGTGTTGGAGATTTCATAAGGTTACTTGGTGATGGTTCTGAATTTAATGCGAATTTTAACTATGTTTATCAACAAGGAAGTGGTGGTATAGCTGAAGCTCTTTATCTAACTAAAGAGATTGTAAAAGGACATAAAATTGCTGTTATTTTAGGAGATAATATTTTTGAACAATCATTTTTTAATGAAGTAAAAGAATTCGAAAAATCTGATACTTATGATTGTCTCTTATTTCTAAAAAAAATTCTTGACCCAGAGAGATTTGGCGTTGCTGAGTTAAATGAAAAAGGAGAGATTATAAACATTGAAGAAAAACCATTAAAACCAAAATCTAATTTATGCGTAACTGGACTTTACTTTTATAATGAAGAAATCTTTGATATCATTAAGAAAGTTATCAATGAAATTGGTTACTCTGAGAGAGGAGAATTAGAAATCTCTGATGTAAATAACAGTTTCATAAAAATGGGAAAAACTAAAGCAAGTATTATTCAAGGTTTTTGGTCTGATGCCGGAACCTTTCGGACATTATCAAAATGTTCTAACTTTATAAGAGATAGTCAAAAAAAGGTATAATAATTTGATTAAAGATTTATTGGTTTAATATATCCTTCTTCACTAATTTTTTTATACCAGCTAATCACTGACGTTTTATCATCTTTTACCGTTTTCCTTTCACTTAATTTATTATAAATCTTCTTAACAGCGTCTTCCACAGAATATTGGATATCAAATTCTAATTTATTTTGAAGTTTTGAAAAATTTACATTATAGGATCTTGTATCAGGTTCCCCATACCAATCTAATTCATAGTATTCTCCAATGGAATCTCCAATAATTTTTGCTAATGGAAGAATTTGATAATTTTGTTCATTCGAGCCAACATTAAAAATTTCTCCTTGAATTTTTTTTTCACTGGTATCTAATAATTTACTAAGTAAACTTGCTACATCTTTTACGTGGACGTTGGGCCTCCATTGAGTTCCATCTCTCATAACACTTATTTTTCCAAATTTAAACAAAGCCCATGTCATTCCATTAACAACTAAATCATACCTCATTTTTGGTGAAAATCCATACATAGTAGCAGGCCTAAGTACTGTTACAATAAAATTTTCATCTGCTAGTGGTATAATCTCTTGCTCTGCCAACAATTTTGATTTACCGTATGCTTCAAGAGGGTTGGGAGTGCTCGTCTCACTTATGACTTCATTTTGAAATCCATAAACGCTACAAGTTGATGTGAAAATAAATCTTTTCAGATTATGTTCTTTGCACAATTTTGCTAATCTTACACAGCCATAATGATTTATTTCGTAGTATAATTTTGGATTTATTACTTCTGCTTGATCAGGCTGAGAAATAGCAGCAAGATTAATACATACATCAATTTCATCTAAAATAGAAGGATTAAATGTTCGAATATCTTCTTTTAAAAATAAAATTTCATCAATAAATGATTTCAGGGGGTCTTCTCCGAAAAATAATTTATCCATACAAGTAATGTTATGACCCTGTTCAAGTAGTAGTGGAATTAGAACACAACCAAGATAGCCCCCACCACCTGTGATTAAAACATTCAACCAAATCACTAAAAATTATTTAATACAAATTAATATTGATAAGTGTTTAAGAATTATCTATTTGGTGTATAATTCCAATCCCAGTTTTTTCCAACTCGAGAGTCTTCAATTTTTCCATTTATAAGCTTCGGAATAATATTTTTATCATCCCAAGGGCGTCTTTCCTCATCTGGGTCATTATAATTGTATAATTTCGTTACGAGATATAATACTTTAGCGGGTTTGTTACCTAATACTTTATATCCATGCCATAAAATACCTGGAATTCGAGCAACTTTAAAACTATCCTCACTTAAAATTATTTCATCAAGTTCTCCACGTGTCGGAGAATTATTCCTATCATCATAAGCACATACTTTTATTGCACCCTTAACGCAAATAAAATAATCAATTTGGCCCCGTAAATGTCTATGCCAAGCCCTTACAATATTTGGATAACTATGAGAAAGATTTATTTGTACAATACCATCATCTTGGATTAATTCACTCCAATCAGTTCTTATTAACTCGGAAAAATATCCCCGGTCATCTATAAATTTTTTAATCTCTTTTACTATGACCCCCTCTATCAAATTATACACCTTATTTAAATTGATTAATGATATAATTATTCAAGTAGACATTTTATTATAAGTTTTAATAGTTATAAATTTTAAATATTAGTTAATAGAATGGAAAAATTACTCATTATTGGCGCAAGTGGGTTAACTGGTTATAGATTAGCTAAATTATCTAGTGAATTTTTTGAAGTATACGGTACTTATAATAAACGGCCGATAAATATTGAGAATTGTGAAATTTCTCAATTAGATAAAACAAATAAGGAAAAAGTCCATTCTCTAATAAAACATATTAATCCTAATATCATTATCGATTGCTCTGCTATTCATAATGTTGATTATTGCGAAACTCACCAAGAGGAAACTTGGATGGTTAACGTTGAAGCAACGAAATTTATTGCCAAAATATGTAAAGCCGTAAAAGCAAGGATGATTTATATATCCACAGATTATATATTTGATGGGATAGCTAAACAATATAATGAATATAGCAAACCTAATCCATTAAATTATTATGGCATTTCAAAACTTAAAGCAGAGGAGGAAATCGCTAATTTAGAAATAAGCTATGCTATAGCACGAACAAGTCTTATTTTCGGATGGATTCCCGGTGAATTAAAAGGTTTGGAGTCTAGTTCAAAGAAGTCAATAAATTTTGTTATATGGGCACTCAATAAACTAAGAAATGGAGAATCTTTGAAAATTGTTACTGACCAATTTAGCACTCCAACTTTTGTAGATAATTTGGTAAACTATTTATTAG
>JBATUM010000147.1:0-1549 GCA_049671145.1 Promethearchaeia archaeon | reverse complement strand
TATGGGATGGGTTTTAAGGTTTTTTCTTGCTCGAATAACAGGCACCAGCCCTTGATGCTGCATGTTTTTCATGTTCTGCAGAGAATAAGGACCAGAATCAGCAATGACTATTTGCCATTCATACTTTGTAGTCTGAAAAAATCCGTCCATGGTCTCCCTAAACGCAAGAATATCGTTCCGATTTCCGGCAAACATCTTGAAATATACGGGAAACCACCTATTAAAGCAGTGAGCATATAATATGCCAGGCTCATACCCGACCCCTTTTTTAATACCATTATGACGGCAATATCCCGCATCGAGATCATTATAAACGGGGTTATTTTTTTCTTTATTATTATTACAATTGGATCGAATGAACTGACCGTCCCAAATCAGAATTCTTGGAACGATAATTCCACAGTTCACACACTCCTTTACCAATAATTGAAAGAACTCGAACATAGCTTCAGCAGGAATTTTTGTTAAAACATAACTAAGATCTGCGGCATTGGGAAAAAACTCGTAATCGTGTGTCATGCTGAATAATGGTGGATATCTCATGAACCTCCCCATTTTCTCAATTCCCTTGTAGTTTTTAAAGCCTAAGTTGATACGAAGCAGTTCATATGCAATTATATCTTCGATAAACATGTTCTTAAAAGACACCCCGTCATTTTCTAAAACGCCTTGTAACTCTTGAAAATAACTAAAATCATTAAACTCAAACAAGTTCTCAAAGAATCCATCAAATCCCTTGAGATATCTATGCATATCCCATTCCATTTTAGAGATCACATATACTCCATAGTCTTCAAAACGAGGGATTTTAACCCTTGAAAACCGGTAAATGTAGTATTCTTGCTTCTTGGGGACCCAATTGATGAAGTCCTGAATTCCTTTCTGTGATTTGGGTAGTATGCAGTTATTTTTCTTGATGTGCTTCCCCCAAGTGGGATGAATAGGAATCCATCGAAATTTTTTCCGAGCGACCCTGTAATCTTTAGGAACGCTCATGTCATATTTTTCAACGGATCTTTGTCCAATAAAATCCGTCAATTGAGTTTGATAAATACTGGGTTTAATTTTATATAGAATTACTATCATGGTGCGTCATTTTAATGATCTATAATAAAATATTGTCTAATCACCTATTTATTCTTTTTGGTTGAAATCTCAGAAGATTAAATAGTATTCTATTTTTATAACTTTCAATACATTAATGATAATTAAGGAGGGTTGAGAGACCGTAGTTTCTCCCCTTTCTTTTTTCTATGATTTATCTCTTAATTGTGGTCTTGCATGCCACGACATAATTCTAATAAGCATGAAAACATTATAAAGGAATTAATTAATATAAAAATAAGCAAAAAAAATAAAAAAGGTTAAGAGTAAAATTTACTCAATTCTAAATTTTTTTTTTTTTAACTTCAAGAATATTCACTTCAAGAATATAACGAAAAGATATAATTAAATTCGGAAGATTAACAGCCGGAATTGAAAACTCAAGATTAAAAATCCTAGAAAGCCTTACACTTTCTCCACAGGTTTAACTTCCCGCTATATCAAC
>JBATUM010000146.1:0-8210 GCA_049671145.1 Promethearchaeia archaeon | reverse complement strand
GAATCTACATCTTCTAAATTTATAATAAGGTTAATTAAATCATTCGTCTTTTTATCTATCAAACCGGTAAATTCGTTTGTAATTCCTTTAAACTGTTCACTATTACTTTCTTTTTCCAATTTCTTTAAATATCTAAAAATTATTAATTCAAACGCTTCTGAAAGATTAACCTTTGTTTTTGCAGAAATAAATACTAAGGGTAATTCCTTTATAGCACTTTGTCTAATATTATTCAACAGTATATCTGAATCTTCCGGTTTAATTAAATCATATTTATTTCCAATTAAAAAAATTATACATTCAGGAGATTTATTCCTTAGATTTTCTAAATAAGTTCGCTTAAGTTCTAATAATGTTTCTTTTGGGTCTGTTAAATCAAAGACCAAAAACGCAACATCAATATTGCTAAAAAATACAGGATTAAGTGGATTAAATGATCTTTGACCTCCAATATCCCAAATATTTACTCTAATATACTCATTCTCTAATTTATATTCCTTTCTTACTATATTAGAACCGATTGTAGGGATATACATACTTGGAATCTCTTTATCCATAAGAGCATTTGTCATAGAAGTCTTTCCAACGCCCCAATAGCCCAAAATAGTTAGTTTGATGTTTATCTCAGAAACAATCATGTTATGGTTACAAGATGGTTTATACCGAATCTAATTTAATAAATTATAGCAAGAGAAATATATAAATTTGAGCTAAAAAAAGAACTAAACTCTACTTGAAAATGAAAATAATCATCATAGCATTAAAATTCATAATTATTTTCTTTAAATCCTTGTTATTTTTAATCATTAGATAATAATTTGATAATTAGAATAATTATATTTCAAATTCATTTAATTTTTAAGGTGCAATAAGAAATTTTGTTAAGAAATTAAAACCCTTTTTAAATTACTTCTTTTGTTTCTTTATAGAGAACTTATTGTAAGCATAAATCATTCGTTGGATTACTGTAAAAATTGTTCCTATTGCTAAAAAAATCATAGTCCAAATAATTGCTTTTGGAAACCAGATTTGAAAAATAGCTCCAATAAAAAGAATCGGAATCCTATCTGTCCTTTCTAGTAATCCAACGCCATATAAATCTTCGGCACCTAAAGCTTCAATTTTAGCTCGTGTATAAGAAGTTAAAAATGCTCCTATCAAAACTATTATGCAAATTTCAATTGAAGTATATCCTCCAAAAAAAACACCAGTAAATATAAAGAAATCTCCAATTCTATCTAATGTTGAATCCAAAAAAGCTCCGAATTTGGTTGGACCTTGAAGTCGGGCAACAACTCCATCCAATTGATCAAAAAATTCTGTTATAAAAAGAAAAATAATGATGAGTAAAAGATTTTGGTATAAAAAGCTAAAAAGAGTTATAATTGAGGAAATTAAACCTAAAATTGTAAAGAAATTAGCAGGGATTTTTGTTAATTTCTTTCCTAAAGGAAGTAATAGTTTTTCAGAAAACTTTTTTATATGTAATAGCATTGGGTAATGTTTCCTAATATTTGATTAAATTGTTTTTTTAATTTAAGAATATATAGAAATAAAGTTTTACGTACTATTAAATAAAGAAAAAAAATAATATTATTGGAAAAAATCTAAATTCCATAAATCGGAAGAAATTTATTTTCAATATATTTTAAAAAGAAATCCGGATTTAAATCTTCTCCAGTTATTTTCCTAATTAAATCAGGAGCTCTGTAAATTTTTCCATATTGATACACATTTTCTTTTAAATAATTTAAAAGAGTAGAAAATTCTCCTTTTTTATAATCTTCCGGTAATGAGGGATGTTTCTTTAAGGCATCATTATATATTTGTGCCCCGTATAAATTACCTAAAAAGTAGGTTGGGAAGTAACCAATGGCGCCCATTGACCAATGAATATCCTGTAAAACCCCTTGAGCGTCATTTGGTGGGGTGATTCCTAATAGGCCTTCAAACTTAGAATTCCATAACTCTGGTATTTCATTTACTTGAATTTTTCCCTCTATTAAATCCTTCTCTAATTCAAATCGCAAAATAATGTGTAATCCATATGTTACTTCATCTGCATTTACTCTTATATACGATGGCTGAACAATATTTATAGCTTTATAGAACTCCTCCATTGGATAGCCTTTTAAATTCTCAGGGAAATATTTCTGAAATGTAGGATACCAATACACCCAAAATGCCTTACTTCGACCTACATAATTTTCCCACATTCTTGATTGGGACTCATGAATTCCACTTGAAGTGCCCTCACATAGAATTGTATCATAGAGTTCTTCTTTAATTCCCATTTCATAAAGAGCATGTCCACATTCGTGTATAGTTCCAAAAATGCATTCATTTAGATAATTTGCTGTTGTTCTTGTAGTAACCCTTGTATCCATAGAGGCTAATGACGATGTAAAGGGGTGAGTTGATCTATCTTGACGCCCATATCCAAGATCAAAATTAAGTTTTTTAATTATCTCAAAACTAAGTTCAAATTGTTTGTCTGGATCATAATTTTTCTTTAATATTGAATCATCAGGTTTATCTGAAGCAGTATTTAACCTTTTTACAAAATCTTTTAGTTTTGGTTTTATTGGATTAAATACATTGGCAATCCAATCATATGTAGCACCAGGTTCATATAAATCAATCAATGTAGAATATAAATCTGGATGAGTTCCATACAATCTTGCTCTTTCTTTTTGTAATTCAACGCTTTTCTCAAGCATATCTTGGAAAATTGAAAAATCGCTTTTAGTTCTAGCTTCTCTCCAATCTTTGGCGGCTAATACACTTGTTTCAGCAATTTCTACAACTAATTCTTCAGGTAATTTCGTTGCGAGATTATATTCTCTAGTAATCTCTCTAAGCATAGCAGTTTCCATTTCATTGAGATTAGAAAGTTTTTCAGCTTCCTTTATTAATTTACCAACCTTTTCTGAAGTTAATCTTTTATGAACCAATTTTTCTATTAAGGAGACTTGTTTAGATCTACCTTCTAGAGATTTGTAATTTTGCATATTAACTTCTTGATCCCAACCTAAAACCGCCTGTATATAATTTAATCTTATTATTTCTTCAAAATATTCCCGAAGTTCTTTAATTGCACTCATGATTATATCTTTCTTTTTATATATCAAGAAATTTTACTATACTTTTTTGAATATTTAATAGTTTTAAAAGAAGTAGGTTGTGAACTTTTGTTGAACTAAATTATACTTTTGTTTACAAACAAAATTGAAGTTTTTTATAAGTTTTCTTGCTTAATAAAAATTTCAGCAGCAGCTTCAACGTCTTCTAAGGTTAATGATCTTCCCAAAGTGGTTTGTAATTGATTTACTAAATGCTCACATAATTTTAGGCTCAGAGAGCTTCCCTTTTTCTCAATCAATTCTTTTAGTATCTTTGAAAACTCTTTAGAAGGAAATTCCTCCTCTATTGTCTCTTTTTGTTCTGTAGACGAAGTAGATGTCTCAACTCTAATATCTTCTGGCTTTAACATTTCTTTTTCTCCTCTTATTTGATCTTTAGAGGGTTTAAATAAAGTTAACTTTCCTATCTCAGTTTCATTAACTTTAAATTCATCTCTTTCTATTTTTGGTTTACTAATTTTAGGGGTTATTTCAGAACGCATCTTAGATTTATCTAGTGGAAGTGGTTTAACCGTAACTGGTTTTGTGAATTTAATTTGACCGGGGCTTTCAAATTTCTTTTTACTTTCAATCTCACGCCTAACTCTTTTTTCTTCCTCTAAATTTTTCTGAAGTTCTTCTAAAGTTTGTTTAAATGATGCTACATATTCAAAATCTTGAAAAGTATTGCAAATAGAAATTAATTCTTTATACTTTGACATAGCTAAAACCAGATTTCCTTCAGCTTTTGCATCTTCTGCCTTTTTCTTTAAATCTTCAAAGTTTGAAGGCAAAGATTTTCTTAATTTCATTATTTTAGATATTATTTGAACTATTTTTCCTTTAATATCTGGCTCTGTTAGGGAAATTTCTTCAAATTCAGGAATTCCTAATTCATTTTTAATTAATTTAATATCTTCTTCATTTACTAAATCTCGTTTATTGCCAATAATTAATAACTTCGATAAGTTACCTTCATTCCGTTGTAAATCCATAAAATGACTAAATACTCGCAAATGATAATTTGATAAATCAAATAAGAGTAAAATTAAATCTGCTCCGCTAATAAATTTAGACCATAATAATGAGAAATTATCTTTAAGTCGGAAGTCCCATATATCGAATCTTAAGTTATCTAGTTGAAAAATTGAAGATTTAGCAAAATTCATAATATTTTTTTCATCATTGCTTTTCAACATATTAAATAATGTAGTTTTTCCAGAATTAACAGGTCCAACAATCACTATTTTTGAATGCAATTCATATTGCATATCCTGTAAAAATTTTTCAAATTCATTTAGGTTTAAATCTGTTTTCTTAAGAACTATCGGATCAGGGAAAAATTCTTTAAATGTTTTACCTATCAATCCTAAAATTTTATCAACATGTTCACGATTATCTACTAAGTCAGTTATTATCAAAAATAGCGTGTTTCCAATAGTTCTATGAAAAAGTTGAAATTTTCCTAATGGCTTCTGAAATGTTTTTCCAGGCATAGGCATATCTATATAAGACTTAATAGTTCTTTTTACGTTTTCTAATTCTTCATCTCCAAGAGCCATTGCATAAACATAGTTATAAATTTGTTCACCATCATGAAAAACGTGAAATTGTCTTAACATTTTTTTAATCTATCTCTATTTAGGAATCCTTCTTCAATTCTTAATAAAAATATAAAAATTACTTATTAATATATTTTAATATCATTACTTTTAATTTTGATATTTCTCTTAATCCAATTAAAAATTATTGAAAAATTTTAGATTCTTTGGAATATAATTTTTAAATGAAATATATATCTATTTGACTTTCAAAATAATTGAAATTATGCCCCTACAACCAGAACATATTAATAGGTTTTTAGAAAATGATTCGGATACGAAAACTAGATCTGAATTAATAGATTTACTTAATAAAAGAATATATAAGTTATGTTTTGAAGAATGTCAAGTGGATCGTATATTATGTACTTTATCACCTCTATGCTCTAGGAGATTTCTACTAAAACTCCGGATCTTAAGTGGATTAATTATTGAAGATCAACCTAAATTTTGCTATAGTGTTCATAAGAATATTGTATTACGTGATTTTAGAAATAAAACTGTAGTGTATAGACCTTTTGACGCTTACTTATACTTAATTGATTTTCTAGATGTTTTTTTTCACGGAGATTATAGAAAATTAAATAAATTCCTTTCTAAAGATGAATTTAAAGAAGCTAAAAAGATATTTAACGATAGAATAAATAATCGAGATGAAGATTTTCAATATTTAATATCAAAGGAAAAAAATTACATGATTTTTAAATATGGAGATAGAATCCATATAATTTTTATTGATGAAGGATATGCGTTATGTAACGCAAATAGAGAAAGTATCCTAAGTTTAGAACTATTAAAAGGATTAATTGATTTATTCTCCAAAATATTCTTCCCCGAAGTAAAAATAAGATTAGTTCCTGATGAACATGTAGAAGTTATTACAATAATTCCAAAAGCTACACTATCTGAAATTAGCGAAACTCCAATTGAAAGTGAGGAGGATAAAAAAGAATATTATTTATGGAATGTGTTTCCTAATGATCTGGATGCATTAAGTCAATTTTGTAAAGAAATAAATATATATATCGACAAACAAGGCAATTTTGCACTAAAATTATGTATTGGACTAGAATCTAAAAATTTGAGATATAGAGATTTAAGATTAATTTTCAATATTATTTTTCGGTTGTATAATGATTTTTATATATTATGGGTTTAAAAATTAAAAAAAAAGTAAGGTGGAATATTACGAGTGAAAAAGAACAGAAAAATCCTGAAATTATGAAAATTAAAGATTTTGTAAATGATGAAAGGTTTGATGATGCGGTAAAAATCATAGCACTTTATCTAGGTGATTCTACTGATGAAGATTACCTAGATCGTCTTGAAGATCTCATTGAAACCCTTTTAACATTACACGGAGGGCGTACCGTATTAAGATTTTTAATTGAACAGTTAATTATCGATATTCCCTCATTATTAGAAAACTTATCAAAGAAAGATTCTGTGTTAAGATACTCATTCTTATTATTACTAAAAACTGTATGTGAAAGCGAACAGGATTTATTCTTTCCTTTCAGCGAAGATTTATTAAATTCTGAGGATCCAAATGTTCGTGAAGCGGATCTACAATTATTAATTTTTATGGCAGGTGGAGATATCATAATTGAAAATGAGTCATTAATAAATACGATTAGCGAGAAATTATCTGATGAAAAAGATTTCGTTGTTGAAAAGGCAATCCAAGCTTTAAAGGCAATTGGTAACAAAAATCCATCTCTGGTTACTAAAGTTATTAAAAATTTTGTAAAAGATAATCTTGAAAATGAGCAGGTTAAGGAATCAGTAGATAATATCTTAAAATCTATAGTTTCAATTGAAAAAATTGAAGAGATTGTTGAAGAAGAGGGAAAGGAAATTACTGAGAAAGAAAAATTAGAACAAAAAGAGACAGAAATAATTGATAAAGAAATTTTTTTAAAAAAGAAAGAACTGGAATTAAAAAAGAAGAAATTAGAATTAGAAGAACAAAAATTAAAGGAGGAAATATTTGAAAAAGAAAAGTTACTTCCTTCTGAAAAAGAATTACCTGAAATTCCCAAAAAGATTAAGAAAATAATCCAAAAGGAAGAATCTGAGATTTTAGATAAAGAAATCGAATTAAAGAAAAAAGATTTAGAACTAAAAAAGAAGAAATTGGAGTTAGAATCAAAAGAAAAAGAAATCGAAGAAATAGAAATCCAAAAGAAGGAAGAACTGCTTAAGCGTAGAGAAGAATTACTTGAGAGAGAAGGAGAGTTATCTGAAGTAGAATTAGAATTGCAGCAAAAGAAAATTGAGGAAATAAAGGAAAAAATCGTAGAGGATGAAATGAAAAGAATGGACCAACGAATTAAAGAATTAGAAAAAAAGCAAGATGAAAAGGATTCTGAATCTTAAAATCATTCTCTATCTTCTTTTTCTTCTTCATCTCTTTCATCGAAATCTATACTAGATTGAGGTTTATTTTCAACAATCGGCGCTATATATAATCTTTTAACAAGTTTTCGAACCTCATCATTTCTAACGCTTTCAGGAGGTAGCCCCTTTTGAAGCTCTTTTGCAAGTTTATAAGCAAGTTCGATATATTGTAGATCCTCTAAAAATTCTATAATTTGGATATTATAATCAATATCTTCCTTAATAATGCTTTCAGCATATTCCATCAATTTTTCTTTAAGTAAAAGATCGATTTTTTTGCTTCTCTCGACATCTTTAACTTTTTTTACCAGCTGTTTGAAACTATTCATAACATTATACATTTCTGAGCTTGGATATGCATCGATATTCTTTAACACATAAAAAATATATAACTCTGCTTTTTCCCATCTTTTTACTTTCAGTGAAGATTCCACAAGATCCAAAAGGACAAGCTCATAGAGAAATTTGCTGTCAATATTAGGAATTATTTTTTCAAAAATCCAGTCTAATAAATTAGGTTGATTGAATTTTTCAATAATATCTATTAAAAATCGTGCTACAGAAAAATAGAGTTTTGCATTCTCGGTCTTTGTAGATTCTAAAAATGAAACCAATGCATATTTAACACGTCCCATAGCATCCTCTAAATTAGTTGGGGTTTCCGAAAATTTATAAAATGCTGATTCTAAAATATTTTTTACTTTAGACTGATTTTTAAAGTCATAAACAAAATATTCTCCCCAATTGGGACCAAATTTAACTACTTTTTCTTTTTCAAGTTTTGTAACTTTTTCTGATGATTTTTTAGCTATAACTGTTGCCCCTTTTATGTGTAGTTTTTCTGAAGTAGATTCTATTTCTTCCTCATTTAGAATTTCTAATATGATCTTATCTTTTTCATTTGGTACAATAATACGAAAATATATGTCCTTATCTTCTTTAAATAGGCTATCCCTTAAATCTTTTGGAAATGTAATTCCAGTTTTAGTCTTTTTTATTATATCTTCAAAAAAAAAATTTACTTTAAAATCATTCTCTTCAGTCATATGAGGGGCCTAATAATTTTTTATATTATAATTTAAGTTAA
>JBATUM010000145.1:0-3826 GCA_049671145.1 Promethearchaeia archaeon | reverse complement strand
GATCCAATTAATTTACTCAAATTATCCATAGCAATTTTATAAAAAACATTTATGAGTCCTAACCAACTTTAATATATTTCTTAATTCTTTTAGTACTAGTAACTAATTAAATAATAAATTGTGATTTGATGAATAAAAAAGTTTTAATTTGGGAGATTATCGGCATAGTTTTTATTATATTTCTAGGTTCATTCATGCATTTTCTTTTTGAATTAACAGGATCTTGGCCCCCTATTGGTGCTATAGCAGCAGTAAATGAAAGTACTTGGGAACACTTGAAATTAGGGTATTGGCCCTTGATGTTCTTTGCTTTAATTGAATATAAGTTTATAAAAGAAGAGGTCAATAATTTTGCGTTCGCTAAATTTGTGGGCTCGTTATTGATTTTTGGAGTTATTATCATCTTTTTTTATTCTTATACAGCCATATTAGGAGAGGATTTATTAATTCTTGACATATTTAGTTTTATACTTTCAATAATCATAGCTCAATTAGCAAGTTATAAAATTTTAACCATGAAAAGGCTAAAAAATGGTGTTTCTATCATATCATTGGTCGGACTCGTAATTCTGGGATTGTTATTCATACTATTCACCTATTTTCCTCCGCAGATATTCCTCTTTCAAGATCCTGTATCTGGTGGTTATGGAATAGTAGAACATCTCTAATTTAATTTAGCTTTTTCTTATTTTACTTTTTTTTAACTAAATAATTATAAACTCAATTTATAAAAGTCAAAAAATTAACATAATACAGTAAATTTATTTTAAAAAGTCGATATTATGAAATGTTTTGACTTTGATGAAAGCGTTCAAAAAGTATTAAATGATTCCTTTTCTGACATTGAGCTTACAAACTGGAAAAGTTGGTTAGAAATTTCGTCCAGCGAAGAATTTGAAGAATTATGTTTAAAAAACTCTGGATTATCTTCTGTAAATGAAATCCTTGAAAGAGTAACTTCTGAAGTTACCGATTCAAGAAGTTTTTCTATTAATTTGGAAGAATTTCTTTCTAATTACAACCAATCTTATACGCCAATAGTATGTCACACGTCGGGAACGACTAATATTAAGATTTCAGCTCTTAAGTGGTTCTTTATGGCAAAAAGTGTAGTTCAAAGAAATTGGGCTCCAGGTATGCAAGCTATATTCGAATCAAGCGGATTAGATTCCAAATCTTCTGCTGTAATTTTTGTGCCTTCAAGAATAAAATTAGATGGTTTACAATATTATGAAGGACAACCATATATTTCACTTTACTCCTCTGAGTTTTCTCAAAGGGTAATGCTTTCAATCATTAAACCAAAAACTTACACTTTTTACGAATATAAAAATTCTAAAAGTTTAGATGTAATCTCTAAGATATTAGATATGGATGATATTAGAGTTATTTCTGCTCCTGCTCTAACCATTTTAGGTTGGGCCGATTTAGAAAAACTTACATTACGTGTTCAAAAATCTCTTGATGATTTACCAGATTATAAAACTCCTATATTAGAGAATCTTATTTCGATAATTGAAAAAGAAGGTATACAAAAAGCATCAAAAGTCATTCAAGAAAAGCTTTCAGAAAAATTATCCAAGGCTACAATAATATTTAGCATAAGTTCCCTTTCAGAACAGAATTGGGCTTTAATAAGGAAGTTTATGAAATGGGAAAAAGGAAGTGAAAGATTTACAAATCTCTATGTAGCATCTGAGATTGGACCTTTCGCATCTAGTATCTCTAAAGGGGACTTCGAAATATCACGTCAAAACAGGTTATTTGTTTTTCCATTGACATTACCTGTTATAGAACACCATGGTAAAAAACAATTAATTTCTCGAGCTTCAAACAAGATGGGCAAGCTATTGGTCTCAAGAATGGATGGTTCTGAGGCCTTAATTAATATTGATTTAGGCGATATTATTACTGTAAAAGAAAATGAGGGATTACCGCAAATTGATGGAAAAATCATACGATCTAGTTTTAAATTAAAATATGATCTTAAATTATCTGAAAAACTTGCTATACCTTTCGATTATAACATTTATGCTGGTGATTTTTTCTCTCTAAATGAATTTACAATAAATCGACCAAGAAACTTAATTAATTGCTTAAAAAATGATTGTAATTTGGAAGTTGATGCGTTATTATTATTAAAGAACAATAAAAAAACCTGGGATTTAGTTTTTCCATCTAATATTCAAGAAAATTGTATGGAAGATAAGAAATTATTAGAATTAATTTCTTCATGTCCGCACCAGGAGGAGCTCACTCAGGGAATTATCAACAATTTAATTAAAATCGATTTTATTGATGATCAGCCAGTTGACTTCTTAGCTACGCGATCAGAAATATTGAATAAAGTTCACGAAGGACAAGCACCTAAAGGCATATTGAAAAAATGGCCTTTATATGTAATTATCCCTAAAAACGATGAGAATAATCTTATCTTAAAAAAAAAAAAAAAAGAAAAACATAATTTATTGCCAAACGGCTAAAATTAAACCTGCGAATATGAATCCAATCAAGTAAAACCCATATTCTAAAAGAAAAAGCTTTACTCCTCTATCGTTAAAATTATTTTGGTTAATTGCAATAGTTGCAACAAAACCTACCCATAATAGGATACTTATAATTAAGGCTGATACAATATCATTCATATTGGTGAGATCCATGATAACCTCAATCATTAGAACGGTAATAAAGCTCGTTGGAATCATTATTATCGTATCTCTAATAATTTTTGATTTGGGTTCACTCTCTTTACCGACTAATTTAAGCCACATATTCCCGAAGGCAAAAGGAAAATACCAGAAAAAATGAATCAGAAAATAGATTATTGCAACCACAACCACAGCTAACCAGTTAATCATCAAAGCCATATTTTGTCACTTCTTAAATTAATAATTTGTAATTAAAAGGAATATAAGTGAACAATATTTATTTCTTATTTGTTTAAATTATAAATTACAATTATTGGGATACACATGAAAGATAAATTTAATTTAGTGGGAACAAAAATAAAACAATTTAAATTACCAAACTCAAGAGGCGAAACAAATAGTATTCAGGACTTTTTGGGTCAAAGCGTAGAAATTGTTTTATTCCGGAGTAAAAATTGACCCTATACTAAAGCACATGCAGGAAAACTCGGTGTTGATTTCGATAAATTCAAAGAATACAACGCAATATTATATACGATCTTACCAGATGACCTTGAAAGTGCTAAGAATTTTGAAGCCAATTTTGCGAAAAATAAATTTCCAATTTATTATGATGCCAAAAAAAAAGTGAATAAAATGTTAAAACAGGAAGTAAAACCTTTAAAACTGGGAAGGATGCCAGCACTTCTCATAATCGACAAACAAGGGATTATAAAATATGCATATTACAGTGATTCAATGAGTGATATACCAGACAATGAGGAAATTTTTGAAGTACTCAAAAATCTTAATAAGTAAATCCGATTTGGTTCGAATAAGTTATGAAAAATGATTGAATTTTATTCGATTAAGTTAGCCACACTTTACCAAATCAATCTTCTTTTATTTAGAAATAAAAAAAAGAGCTAAATATTTTTAAATAGATTTTAGCCCTATTGACGGTCCTACTTGTATGAATTTATAAATAGGTTGACCTTCCCCAGTAAATACATCCCAACCTTGATTTCTTTCGAACCCATGTGCTGATAAAAAATTTTCTGAAAATTTGCTTCTTGCGGACTGTACCATTTGATTAATGACTTCTTTTTTTAATTTATTATTCTCAACTAATTTCAATTTGCCCTGCATTGAAATAAAGTAATAACTCTTAAGATCTGGTTCAAATTTTTCTATTGAAA
>JBATUM010000144.1:0-4060 GCA_049671145.1 Promethearchaeia archaeon | reverse complement strand
AATCCAATTTAATGATTTCTTGGCTTAAATAAGATTTTATATAATATTATAAATAATCACCAATAAGGAAATTGAATAGTTATATAACTTTCTTTTCTTTGATTTTTAATGGGATTTAAGTAATTTTTCTTAAATCTATCTTTCATCAGTAAGATTTTCCTTTTAAAAATGATAGACCCAATAGAACTTTCTATACAAGTTAGGAATCAAGTATGTAAAAATGATACACGCAAGTATTATCGCTTTCGAAAAACAAGATTTTATGGAGGCTGCGCTACAGCAGACTGTTTAGGTTGCAATTTAAGGTGTGCTTATTGTTGGGGGCAGAAAAAAGTGTGGAATCCAAATAAATATGGAGAATATTATACATCAAGAGAAGTTAGTCAAAGACTTAACAATATGAAACTACCTCTCGTGAGGCTCAGTGGGGGAGAACCTACTATTTCGAAGACACATATCCTTAAATTAATTTCCTTGATTCCAGAGGAAACATTATTTATCCTTGAAACTAATGGAATCCTCTTAGATGAGGATTTTGTGAAGAAACTCAGCCAATTTAAAAATTTATATGTCAGAGTATCTTTAAAGGGAATAGATGAGCTAACTTTTGAAAATATAACTGGAGCTAAAGGAAAATATTTTAACCATCAAATAAACGCTTTAAAACTGTTAAAACAATATAATATAAAAAATAGAGCAGCTCTTCTCCCTGATTTTTTTACTGATGAACAAATAAAGAGTTTAGGTGTTTCGAATTTAGAGTATGAACAATTGATAACATATCCTTTTGTAATGAAGAACTTGGAAAAAAAAGGAATTAAAATAATTAGAAAATAAAACCCTAGAAATTTTTTATACGCACTCTTGGATTTTTAGCTAAATTGATTAAAGTAATTTATTCATATTCTTTTAATTCAAATGAAATTATTGCGGCATGAGTTATACCCATTTTTTCACCGATATTTCTAATGAATTTAATTCTATGTTTCTTAATCAGATCATTACAAATTAACGCGGGAATTAATGATACTATTAAGTAAAATGGTAATCCTAACCATAGAATTAGACTTGGTATATTCATAAAAACTCCTGGGTCTCCAGTATGCTCAATAAATGTTTTCACAAAATTATATACTATAAGCACATAAGTAATAATTGCTCCAATTCCTGCATAGCTTTTTAAAATTGTTTGGAACCAATCTCCTATCGATTTAATAGTGAATATTTCTTGAGATTTTTCGATTTTTACTTTATTTGAATAGATTATTCCTGAGTCTTTTAAAAACCAAACAGGTGAGAAAAAGAATAACGATACTCCAAAAGTTACAATTAATAAAACACTTTCAGCTAATAATGATATCCATGAAGAAAGATCCATCAATCCGCCAGATTGATTGACTACATCTGCTTCTAATACATAGTTAAAGATAGTTGGTGTTATAAATATAGACGAAAGATTAATTGCCATGAGAATTGGAAAAAATCCACGACTAAATATCTTTTCTGATCTTAAAACAGATTTCTTCTGAACACCATAAAACATTTTTGAACCAATAAGTTTTTTATGTAAGACCATTATAATGGGACTTAAAAGATAACCACCGATAAATAGTCCTAACAAACCAGATAAAGGCAGTATCAATATAAATATAAGGGCAAGTTCTATTGGCAAATTATTTATAGGTATTAGACGTGTAAGTGAGATATTTCTGATTTCTGCTATATTATTATTTAAAACTGTTGTTAAAATAATCCAAAATATAACATAGATTACATAGATGATTATCAAGTTCCGATATTTTGCAAATCGCTTTTTTTTGAATTCCATGGATAGAAATAAAAAAATCTGATATATTTAAATTTTGATAGATTTGAATCTATTTTTCATGTTATTTTATTATTTTTTAACTTTTTTTAACCGATAAAAAAATCCCGGAATCCATAAAACGATTCCCACTATTGCTCCTAGTGAAAAAGTAATGGGATCATTCCAAAGAAATATTTTGTAAATTGTGGTTATAATTAGGATTACTATTCCAATTATAAGTCTTAATGGATATTGGGCTTTGTTATTGACTACTTGATGAGGTAAATAAAATAATAATATGATTGCGTGGCCGCTAAATGGAATGGTTATAATGTATCGCATGAAAGCCAAAATGGCAACACTAATACATTCAAAAAGCAATAAGATGCAAAGGGCTCGTTCTTTTTTTTCATTCCATATCCAAATTACCTCCCCTATTAATATCCCATAGGGAAGAAAGATTGAAATCATATATAATGGAGGGGAAATAATATTTAGCGTTTCAGTAGCAGTGTTAACCAGGGGATATCCTCTTATACTGAAAAAAATAGCTGAAAGAATAGTTAATATCACTCCTGTAGCGTACACAATAAGTGATTCCTTTAGGGAAGGCTTAAAAATATTTCTTTTACCTCTTATATCTTAATTATTATTAATTATACATAATCTCTTAAATTAATGCCTTCTAAACCAATAAAACTTAATATTAATATTATATATGTTATAATGCTGAATAAATAATTAAATTTATATTAAATTCTAATTTAAAGTGAGAATCGTGCCAAAAATAATACATTTTGAGATAAATGCCGATGATCCGTTGCGCGCAAAAGGATTTTATGAAAAAGCATTTAACTGGAATATTGAAAAATGGGATGGCCCAATTGAGTATTGGAATATTGTTGCGGGGGAAGAAGATGAGGAGGGAATAAATGGAGGCATTCAAAGACGTGAAAGCCAAAATGATCAAATCTTTAATTATATAAAAGTAAGCTCTGCTGACGAATTCAAGAAAAAAATAGAAGAAAATGGGGGAACTATAGTTACTCCAAAAATTACAGTTCCAGGGGTAGGTTATTTTTATATGTTTAAGGATACCGAAGGAAATAAACTAGGTATAATACAAGAAGATGAATCAGCTAAATAAAATCTAAATTTTTATTACTACTTTTTATTAATTCCTATTCTTTTTCATATCCAATTTTTATTGATATAGAAATAGATTCGTCAAATGTTTGTCCCTCGATAAAGCATGTGCAGGATAACTCTTTAGATTTGAATAATTCGGTAAAATATCCCAACCAATATTTAGAATACCGTTTATTTTGTCTATGATGAAATAACATATGATATTCATCTTCACTTTCTTTAGTTATATCAATTTTATAGAAATAATTAGCAACAACCCAGACTTTCTGAATTGTTTTCATAATTTCTTCTATTGTAAGATGTCTTAACGGGTGTGAACTATTATACCACATAATTAAGTCTAATGCAACATTCCTTTTATATGGCATTTCTACAGCTTTCTTTGGTTCTTCTGCCGCAGCTATCAACTGATTAAAGGTTGTTTTACCGATTAACATCATTTTCATTTCTTCGCGAAGGCGTAAGAATAAATCTCTATCAAGATCTTTTTGGTCTCCATAAAATTGAATTGCCTTCTGCAAAAATGATATAATGCTCTCATCCTCTTCTTTGTGTTTGTTTATTACTGCTTGTATCTCGGGAGCCATCGCATTATATTCATCATACATTTTAATAGCATTTGCAATTAGATTTGAGATAGTCATTCCTTTTTCATCTCTATATTTATCAATAATGGTTCGTGTTTCATCTGAAACCTTTACATATATAGGTTTATGCTTAGTATCATCAATTTTTTCTTCGTCTTTTTTCTCTATTTCATCGCTTTTTGCCATAATAACCACAATTTGTATCCTTATACCTCGATTAAATTTCGTGATATCTAAAAAATATAATTCTCATTCAAATATATATTATTTTATATTTATAAAAGTTGCTTTCATAAAAAGTTAATAAAAAAGGAGGAGTGAAACTATCTCATAGATATATATATTTATATCTGCTTTTTACACGGAATTTGTATATATAAATCTATATTGAAATATTTATTCTATATATTGTTTTATAAAGCTTTTAAATCATTTAATTAAATTAAATTTTTGGATCGAAACTTTTAAATATACACTTGTATATTAATATATTGGAAAATAGTTAAATATATTAAGA
>JBATUM010000143.1:0-1790 GCA_049671145.1 Promethearchaeia archaeon | reverse complement strand
TATTTAGATCGACATAAGCCTCCAATATAATTCTCTTTTTCAAGTAACAAATAAGATTCTTTCAAAGTAGAGGCAGCAGCCAATCCAGAAATACCCCCACCAAGAATATAAATCTTGTTATTATCTTCATTCATATTTTTTCAATAATCAAATACTATTTCAATAATTTTTTAATTTGTAAAGCCATATAGTTCAGCATTTCATTATTCATTCCAGGATATACACCAATCCAAAATGAATCATTCATTAATTTGTCTGAATTAATTAATTCTCCTATAACTCTATAATTCTTTTTATTTCCCCTAATTTCATCAAATACAGGTTGTCGTATAATATTTCCAGCAAATAATAATCTAGTGTGTATTTTAGCCTCCTCTAACTTTTTTATTATTTCATTTCGGGTTATATTATTATTTCCTTTTAAAGTTATTAAAAAGCCAAACCAACTCGGCTCAGAGTTTTTCTGCGGTTTTGGAAGTATGATTTTATTTTCAAGATCTTTTAATTCATTTAATAAGCTTTGATGATTTTTTCTTCTTGCTCTAATAAAATCTGGGAGTTTTTTCAATTGCTCTAATCCTATGGCTGCTTGCATATCTGTTATTTTTAAATTGTATCCCAATTCTGAGAATGTATATTTATGATCATAACCATAGGGTAGGGTTCCTAATTGCCATCCAAATCTTTTTTTACATGTATTATCCTTTCCCGGCGGACACCAACAATCTCTCCCCCATTCTCTGAAAGATTTTATGATTTTGTGCAATATGGGATTATTTGTTAATAAGGCTCCCCCTTCACCCATAGTAATATGGTGAGCAGGGTAAAAAGAAAAAGTAGAGATATCCCCAAAATTTCCCGTATATATATTATCATATTTTGACCCTAAAGCATCACAGTTATCCTCAATTAGCCAAAGATCATTATCTTCGCAAAATGATTTAACAGTTTTTACATCAAAAGGATTTCCTAAGGTATGAGCTAAAATTACCGCTTTCGTTTTTTCTGATAATGCGCTATTTAATTTTGAGACATCTATATTACAAGTATCTAATTCTATATCAACAAATACAGGATTAGCTTGGTTTTGAATTATTGGAAAAATAGTTGTTGGGAAACCAGCAGCAGCCGTTAAAATTTCATCTCCCGGCTTTAATTGCTTATTTTCAGGTAATTTATTAGAGGTTAATGCCGAGATTGCTAATAAATTAGCTGAAGAACCAGAATTTGCAACCGTACAATATTTTGGCCCTATAAAATTTGCTAATGCACTTTCAAATTGTTGTGTAAAATTTCCTTCTGTAAGCCAAAATTCTAAGGATGAATCAATTAAAGAAATTAGTTCATTTTCATCAAAAATTCTCCCTGCATAATTAATTTTTGTTTCTCCAGGATTAAACTTTTCAGATTTCTTAAATCTAACATTATAATACTTTTTCACTAGATCAAATATTTGATTCTTAATCCTACTTATTTCACTATTATTTGGCATAAAATCACTCATTAAAAAATGTGTTTATGTCTTATCCAAATATCCTGATTATTTAACCACCAATCAATTGTGTTGTTAATTCCATCTTCTACCGTCCATTTTGGTATCCAACCAATTGATTTCGTAATCTTATCTATAGAAGAAAAAAATCTCATAGATTCTCCTTTTCTATAGGGTTGTTCACCAATCCTAAAATTGGTATTAGTAAATCTATTTTTTATGATATTAACAATTTCAATTAATTTTGTCTCTTTCCCCGAACCTATGTTAAAAATCCCTTTATCTCTTACATTGTCAG
>JBATUM010000142.1:0-7831 GCA_049671145.1 Promethearchaeia archaeon | reverse complement strand
AACATAGAGTTTGCCCTAATATGAAAATTGCTAAAGTTTAGGATTTCTTAAACCTCGCGTTTGATGGTGTAGGAATGGAGCAATTTATCCCAGACGGCTCCAATTCCCAAGAAGTTTGCATTAGTAAATTAAAAGAAAATGATGTCGTGATCTTTCTTATCTCATCATACTACGGTTCTTTAATGGAGTCCTGCTCACTTAAAGAGGACTGCAAAGCAGTGTATCCTATGAAAAACATCCCCATTATACGGCATATTATTGACCCTTATCATAAAAAGAACAAACTTTCATTAGTTATTCCTACGCTCGCTTCAATACCCTCTGAGTTTCTTTTTAAAATCAGCAATGATATTAGGAGGGGAGATTTAAAGTCTTTTCTTGGCCAAATTCTTAAGTTTAATGAGAACAATTAATATTGTTGATATTCCAGATCTGTTCAATTATAATAACGTAAAACAAGATTAGCTAGTTTTGTTAGGTGAGTTTCAAAAGGGGGTGTTAAAGCATCTAACCAGTGTATCCGATCAATATAAAAGCCTATATCGGTACCCGGTTTAACATCTTCAATTCTAAAAGGTAGTATATTGATCCCATTTTTAACTGCTAATTCCAACTCTCTTTTTACACTGCTTGAAAGATTTACATTATTGGAGAATATGAGTACTACAAGTTTAGATTTTTCAATTGCGGTTATTATAGATTTTACATATGAGCCAGGAGAAATGTCTCTAGGAGCAATCCAACAGTCAATCCCTTTCTGTTCTAAGAAACGACAAGTGATATCAGCTTTTTCTTTATCTTTACTTGAATAGCAAATAAAAACATGTTCCTTTTTATCTGTCTCTTCAATTTCAATGATCGGTTCAATTTCAGTATGAACTGGTGGTTCTTTTGGTTCTGTTGTCTTTGCCGGAGATTCAAGGCTAGAATCAGTAGTAACTTTAGATATCTCTTTTCTCAACTTTTCCCAAAACCTTTCAGTGCTCATCTTATATCTGTAAAGTGCCTGTTTACGACCAAGTGCAAGCTTTAATCTTGAAGGAAGCTCAGTATCTTCAAGATAAACAATAAACATTTTTTTAAGTTCGTGTTTTGCCAAATGGATTTCATCATTTACATTCTCTGACTCTAAAGACCGTGGTGTTACAAAGACCATAAAACTCTGAGAACCTAGTAAACTGTCTGCGATTTGCTCCATCCAATCAGAAGATGCATGGATCCCATCATCGTACCAGATCCGAACTCCTTTCTTATGCAAATCTTCAATAATTGGATAAACTGACTCCTTATCTTCATGTGAATAACTTACAAACAGATATGGTTGCTTACCCTCATAAGCATCGAATGGTGGCTCTATTTCTGGTTCCATCATAGGTAAACCATTGTAGTATAGATTTGGATCCTTAATATGATATAATTAATCTGAAATATTTTAAAGATTACTATCAATCTATTACAAAAACCCAGAGAAATGTCAGAGCAATAATTATTGGATTTTTCTTTAAGTAGTCCTGATTCAAGATGATAATATGATAACCTATAAAAAATAGAACTATACACAAACTCTTTAGTTTAATGCGTAAATCTATTTGTAAATGTCCCGTTTGCATGCATATGGATAGGGACATGGTTTTTATCCCACTTCATGAAATGTGGTATTGTACTAAATGTCAAGATGAAGATCGCATTTGATATCATCCATGTGGAAGTGAAGAAGATAGAAGACAGCATGATTATATTAATTATTATTATGAACAAAAAGAAAAGTTTGTTAAAGGGCTTCAGAATAAAGATGGTAAATTAATTGAATTAAAATAGTCGTTACTAGGGCGCTACTATAGGGGTCCGGGAGGACCATCCATCATCTTCATATATCCCGTAAGGATTATATTCAACCAGCTTTGAAACACTCCCACAGATATCACTAGTACAATAAGACCTATCACCAACCATCTTTTCGAACTAATCAGCGACAACTCCAGACCACTTAGAATCAAGATAAAAACAGGACCAAGCATAAATACAAAATACAAGCCATTGCCCATGTCAACATTCATATTAGCAGTACCTAATATCGGAGGTCCTATTGGACTATCTATTAGTAGTAAACTAAAAAGAATATACAACCCAAGAATTACAAATGCTACCCCAGCTTTTCGAGGTAATATATCCATCTTTCTTCTTTTTTCATTTATTACACATCCAATTATAATACATAAAAGTCCGTTAGATGTGGGAAGTATAATTAAGCCCAGAAAAAATCCACCTGAAACTATAGTAAAAAGTAAAAATAAGATTATCCATAATAGAGAACCAATAATAAATGTCAAACTCCCTCCTATTATTAACCTATTTCCTACATTTTTTTTTTCCAATATATTTCTGCCTTCATAGTTTTTCTCTAGTTTTATACTAAAATGTATAATTCAAAATATGTCTCGTGTATTTAAAATGATTTGCATAATCATTTAACATTTGTCAAGATGAAGATCGTATCTGTTATCACCCACATGGGAGTGAAGAAGATAGAATTACTAGAAGAGAAGTTTTATAATTCAAAAATCCTAATTTCAAGAAAACTTTATTAGTAATATTAATTCAATAAGTTAAAAAAAAAATGGAGCTAAATAATGATGGCAGTAATCAAAATGTTAATAGGTAAGGTTAAATTTAACGCTTGGAAAAAAAAAACCATTGTTGATGAATATCTCGATATCGGAGATATCATAATGTACTATGCTACGTTTGGCACTGGAGAGCCCATTTTTTTATTACATGGTGGTATGGTGGATTACACAAGTTGGTTTTTTCAAATCAAGGAATTAGCAAAACATTTTCGGATAATCGCTCCAGATACTCGAGCACATGGAAGGACAACAGATTCAGACAAACCTCTAAGTTATCAACTCTTTGCTTCAGATATATCTCAATTGATGGAAATATTAGATATAAAAAAAGCGAGCTTCGTTGGTTGGAGTGATGGGGGTTGCACTTCCTTGGTCCTTGGTCTAAAGTATCCCGAATTAGTAAATAAGCTAGTATTAATTGGTACTCCATATAATATCTCTAATTATTATCCAGAGATCTTTGAACAATTTGGTAATGTCGATCCTAATAATTTACCTAAAGGTTATAAATTTATTAAGAAAGCGTATGAAAAAGTAGCGTCTAATCCAGATAATTGGCCAAATTTACTCAAAAAAGGAATGGATATGGCAATGCGAGAACCAAACTTCACGTTAGAGCAATTGAAGAACATTGAAAACCCTTCACTTATAATCGATGGAGAAAAAGAACAACTTTACCCATTAAAAGCTATACAAGAAATGACTGATGCAATGCCTAATGCACGACTCGAACTTATCCCAGGTGGAACACATTTAGCTCTTATGGAGAATCCTAAACTGGTAAATCAACTAATTGTAAGTTTTTTAAAGAATGATTAAAATATTCAAAGGAATTTTCATCGAAATCTGACTCTGAATTTACAATTCATGTATATCTTATTGTATTTCAATTGCCTTTCTTTCTATAGGGTTTAACCCCTCAGAGATAATTGCTTCTGCAATCTTCAACCCTTTAGCTGTGAGAGAAATTACATGACGCGAACCGTGATTAATAACATGTGATACATATTTTCTTTTAATATACCCTCTTTTTGCTAAAAAGGAAAGCGCTTGAGAAATTATACTCTTCGATTTATGGAATCTTTTAATAATATCTTCGGTAAGCACCCCCTCCTTTGAATTTCTTTGTTGCCTTAGAAAAAGCAGTATTCGCGAGGTAAGCTGGGGCAAAAATCGTTTCATCTCCTCTTTCTTGCAATATACAAGCAATTTTGAAAAACTTAGCTATAGTGAAAAAATAGTCGCTTTAGATTATTTTGAATCAGAATTTAATGCATTTCATGATGGATTAGAAAATCTCGCTAAGGTTGAGTGATTAGATCTAAGTAATAACCAAATTAAAGAGATTGAAAACATTGAGAAATTGGAAAACCTCAAATTTATAGATCTCTCAAATAACAAAATTGAAAAAATAGAGAACCTTTCTGAATTAATTAATATTAAAACTCTGAAACTTAATGGTAATCCTATAGCGATATCTTTATGAATTTAAAATCTTACTAAAAAATTAAAAAAAATTATATTAATAATCGAGTTGCAGCATAATAAACAGTTAACGCGTTAAATAGAAAACTTACAACAAGCAAAAACACATCGTAAGCCTTGTAACCCTTTATCCCAATGAGATTAAACACAAAAAAGATAATCGCTACGATGATGTTTACCCAACCATTCACTGGAAAATCCAATATTACGGATAAGACAACCATAACAATCGGAATCACCATTATGATTGCCATTCCAAAATACATCTTATGAGACACCGGTTTACCATCTATTTCTCCCGATTTAAAATCCCCAGCATAAATTCTCAATACATCGCCTAACAAAAAACATAACATTGTTGCAACCCAAATAAACGCAAGTATTATTTTCACATCTTCCATAAATCAATCACTTCCTTATTATTATTGCTACATTTCCCTTTTTATGCCCTTCGTCAACGTACCTGTGAGCTTCGGCAGTTTGCTCCAAGGGATAGCTTCTGTCTATAACCGGTTTTAGCGTCCCCGCCTCATAAAGCTCTCCTAGAAGCACTAAATCTTCGGCTTTTTCTGGGTACGATCCTTTCAACACTGTCTCATAGGTTCCGTTTGGAGCTAACAATTTTTTGCAATCTGAAGATGAAGCCTTTCCAACGGCGTCAAACACAAGGTCGTAAAGCTCTCCACTTTTTGTGAAATCCTCTTTCTTATAATCTATTACTTTATTAGCTCCCAGAGATTTTACCAATTCTATATTCGCTGTACTACATACGCCGGTAACTTCAGCCCCAAAGTGTTTAGCGGCAAGCTGTACCGCGTACGTACCGTTGCTCCCTGAAGCACCATAGATAAGTACTTTTTGTCCGCTTTGGATATTTCCTTTTCTTAGATAATTCAACGCTGTAGTGCCACCAACAGGTAATACAGCCGCTTCTTCAAAACTCATACTAGCCGGTTTTATTGCTAGCATCCCTTGCTTCCATTCCTCAGGCAAGCACACGTACTCGGCATAAGCACCATGAAATAATCCTGTAGTGCTTCCAAAAACATGGTCTCCTTTCTTAAAAAGTGTTACATCCTTACCCACTTCTTCAACTTCCCCAGCAAGCTCAAACCCTATAATCGTTCTTTTCGGCTTAGTCAAACCATATATTAATCGCAACGCAAGAGTATAAACCTTTTTATCTGGGTGTTTACCACTTCGAACCAACCTTGCGGAGTAGCTTACTGACGACGCATATACTTTTACCTGTATTTCGTTGTCCTTAGGAGTAGGTTTTTCTACCTCTTCAAGATGAAGAACTTCTGGGGGCCCGTATTTTAAGTATACAATTGCTTTCATATTATGTCTTATTAGGTTTCATTCAATAAAAAGTCGATGAAACGCCGTTTCGCTGACTTATCGTCGGAGTCGGCATCGGAGGATGCGTTTACGATCCCACGCTCCGAGATATTAATTCTTATTGAGGGTTTTTTTTAAGAAAGCTTTTAATTCAATGAGATTTAAATGTAAAATATTGTTTGACAGAATGAGGAATTTTACGCGATGTTTCAAATAGAAGAAGCACCCACGGGCACCACTAAATGTGATTGGTGTGGAGACCTTATTAAAAAAAGCACACTTAGGCTTAGATTTGCCCCACAAAAAGGTTATAATTATTATTGGCATCAAGATTGCGGGATAAAATATTTGGAGGGTTTAAAAATTTTGCTACAAAATGGCGAAAAAGGTCATATTGGTCGAGGAGAAGCAGATAAAGCTCGCAAAGATGCGGGGTTATAAATTAGCGGTTTTGCTAGTCTTTACCCTTACACAATAATATCTTTAGCATAATATAAATAGACGATAGAGCAGAATGAATTAATATTGTGATAAAAAATCCTCAACATCCTTTATGAAGTTCATTGTTCCTTTCTCTATTTGCGTAGTTAATGCATCTAAATCTCGAAAATCCGGATTGTCAACTAAAACATATTCTACGACAGAATCAATCCCTTTTATACTCGAAGGAATGCTGTATTTATCCCAACCTTTTTCCCTAACTAAATCCCAGTATTCTTTCTGAACAGTTTTATTGTATCCTCCCAACCAAACTTCAAACCTGAATTCCTCATGCAGAAATACAATCGCAATCTTCAATTTTCGATCTTTCAATAAAGGTGGGTTGACAGCAAAATACGTCATATCCATATATCCAAAATAAATACCACCTGACACAGCGTAATTGGGATATTTCTTTTTAAAATATGATCTCAATGATCCAAAATATTCCATTAATCCTCGATAAGCTTTCTGAATTGTCCCTTTCATTAGCTGGTTTCGATATTCAATTATACTATCATGAAATGATACCATATATACAACTTGTGTTCAATATGTTTTATTTAATTGCCTTTCGCCTTATAAGGTTTAAACGTACTGCTACATAAAAAGCCAAAACAGCTAATCCTATAACACCAAGAATTATTATGCTGGTCCTCAGAACCATTCCAATATCAGCCAGATCGTACCCCATATAGTTTATCTCTATATACGCGATTTGATCGTTATTTGATGCACCCTCTTTTGAGTAACCTTCAAGAATACCTCCCCAGTCCACCCATATTGGATACAAACACACGCTTATCTCACCATTGATTATTTGGAATGAATTAATACGAATTCTATCACTAGTGCCGTCATAGAAAAGATGACCTAGGTAAATTGTTGACTCCGGTCTATTGTTCCAATTTATGTTCATTTCATCCCAATTATTTGAGATTAGGTTAACTCCAATATCTACATCAGTTGATCCATAATAGAAGTTTACACAAATCCAAGCCTCTCGCCAAGCCTCTCGCCAATAATCGGAAGAAATGGTAAAATGTAAGTATATATTATGAGTATAAAAAGGGTAATTACCACCAGCGGCGCCTACACGAAGAGAATTTGCGGCACCATAATTAGTATCCGGATATTGCTCAGATACGTATGCGTCTTTATCTACCTGAAATGTGCGCTTATATCCCTGGAAATAAGTTATTACTAAAGGACCAATGATTAAAAAAAGAAGGAAACTAACCCAAAATACCATATAGTTTCGGGCTTTAATTTTTTGGCTCAATATTGCGTAGTTCGCATTTCTAATTTGACCTGCCCCGATTAAAGTAAGGATATTTCCTCCACCTAATAGTCCTCCAATCAAAATTATTATAAATGCTAATTTCTGGCGGATATATGACAATAAAACCCCTGCAAATGATATTAAACCACCGAGAATCAGGCATATTTGAAATGTTGAAACAAATAACTCACCAAAAAACAAAAATTCCGGAAAAAGATCGTATATAAATAAGCCAAGTAATAGAGAAATTAAACCGCCAATCAGACTAAGAATAACTCCAGCAACTCTAGACATATTTATCACTGAAAATAATTTTTCGATTTTATAATATGAATCTTCTTAGTTTTTCTCTAGATTTATACTAAAATGTATAATTCAAAATATGTCTCGTGTATTTAAAATGATTTACATGATAATTGAATGCTTGTTAGTTTATTGGGTCACTCTATTTGTGAGTGCCCCCTTTGCATAAACACAGATAGAGATATGTTCTTTATCCCAATTCATGAAATGTGGTTTTGTACTAAACGTCAAGATGAAGATCGTATCTGATATCATCCACAAGGAAGTGAAGAAGATAGAAGACAGCATGATTATATTAATTATTATTATGAAC
>JBATUM010000141.1:0-17735 GCA_049671145.1 Promethearchaeia archaeon | reverse complement strand
AATTATAAGTGGAAACTAAATTCTTACCAATCTAAGAACTCCTAGATAAATTTTTAACTGGTTTTTTTTTGCCGAACCACAGTAAGCCATACAAGCTTATGAACACAATTAACATAGCAATAATCTGGTACACTTCTATAGACTCTTTCAAAATGAATAACGCAAAAATCATGGTTATCATAGGAGTAGGCGTTGTGACTGTGCTAGCTACTGATACATCAACATGCTTTACAGCATAAAACCAATTTACCAGTTCTAAGTAATACACAATGCCCATTAGAAATCCAAATAATTGGAATTCAAAGTTTAACAGCCCATCAAAAATATTTGTAATTCTATTAATAAGCGAGGAAATTCCAAAAAGAATAATAGACGATATGAGTACTCGAAAGAAGGTTACCTGATTAGGAGTGATAGGAGATGTATCAAGCGTGTTCTTAATGGTAACATGTGCTATACCCCAAAGAAATGGTACTATAAGAGCAACTGCAAACCATGGGGAAAAACCACTAATGAGCCATGTTCCCTCTGTGCCAAGATAATAAATCCCAATTATCATGATCAAAGTGAAAACAATCTCACCTAATCGTTTCTTTTTTCTAAAAAGAATAAATTCCCAAAGAATCGAAAATAAAGGGTATGTTTGAATCGCTATAGCAGCACTTACTGTCCCTGCTGTCTCAAAAGCAAATACATAAAAAAAAGTAGATATAGAAAAAATGAAACCTGCTATTCCCATAATGAGATATGTCTTTTTCCGAATTTTCCAATCTACAGATTTTTGAAAAATCCCCGAATTTTTTTTGGAAAATTCAAAAATAAACAAAGGTACAGCACATATTAACTCCCATAAAGAGAGGTAAAATGCATAATCCAAGGCATTCAGATCAGAAGGGCGGCTATTTGATATAATAGGTAATATACCAAGAAGAAATAAAGAGATAAGTGAAAGTAGGATTCCTCTATTACGATTTGGACGAAAATCTGAAAAACCATTTTTAATTCCGGGAAAATAGTGGGCTTCCTTTCGCTTTTCAGCCATAATTTATCAAAATGAAGTTCACATATAAATATTTTCAGATTAAGACTAATTTAAAAATATATTAAATTGCTATTCATTATTTATCATACCAGATATAATATTCTTTAGACTCATGAAATCAAAAAAAATTCCCTATAATACAAAAGCAACAAATCCTATAGAAGAATTTACTTATGTAAAACCAAGTGAGATCCATGGGTTAGGATTGTTTGCTAAGAAATTCATCCAAAAGAGTACAATGTTGTGGCATGCGCGCCCACAAGATGTATTAATTATAACAAAGGACCAATTTTTAACTCTTGATACTTCTTATAAATCATCATCAATCAAGGACTATATTCACCATTTACTCACCTATTCCTATTATGATAGAGAACTTGATGCTCTAATTTTTTGCTTGGATAATTCACGATTCATAAATCATTCATTTAATGCAAATTCTGGGATATCTGAAGATGAAAGTAGTTTCATTGCTGTAGCCCAAAATGACATTCAACCGGGGGAAGAAATTACCGAGGATTATTCAAAATATACAGTTTGTACCTGGTTGCTAAAATACAAACAATATTTTGATCCCTCTTGTTGGTAGGGATTTTTCCTCTAATGAAAAATGAAAATTCCGATTAAGCAGCTAAAAATCAACCGATGCAATTAAAAATTATTGATCATATCTTAGACATAGCATTTTAAGCATAATAGTTGAAATGAGTATGTTAGAGGAAGCAGAGCTTAAACCTAAAAAAGTAAAATGCCCAATGTGCGGCAAAAAGTTTGTTCCAAAATTCTTTCACCGTGAAAAGGTGAAATTTGAACTTGGAGCTCCAATTTATAGATTTAAAATTCCTAAATTTAAAAATTCAAATGACAATAGCCGACCTTATAATATAGTACGTCGATCTTGGGTTACTTTTTGCCCTGAATGCAAATATATTATCAAGTTTGCTGCAGAAGTTGGTAAAAAAGAAATGCTGACAGATTTTAGCTCATTCCTTCATCTTAAGGAATTCAAAGAAAATGGAAATATCTATGAATATAGTTTTCACGATTACGACAAACCCTATAAGGAAGCTTTATATTACAATGAAATATTAATGGAAGACTTGAGAAATAATATTTTGAATACTCTTGAAGATTTAAATTTAGCTCACTGGGGAAAGTTGTATAAGATGTGGAAGAGTGATTCTTCTATTGATTCGTTTAAGTTTCTAATTAGATTTTATTCACTGATACTGAAACATATTGAAATTCAAAACGTTAAAGTCAGCAATGAAAAGTACCATGATAGAATTAAAAACTTAGACATACCAAAAGTTTTAAAGAAGGATTTACTAGAAATTAAAGAACTTAGAAGGAAAACAATTTATGAATATTACGATTTAAACGAAGTGGATGAAGGCTTTATCCGTAATATATTTATTAATTTAATGTTTGAGTTAGTTTTTAAAAAATTAGAGCCGTTGGAATTGAAAAGCATTTATAATAAAAAAGATGCCGAAATTTTAGATAATGAGTTTTTGTATTCAGAATTAAAAAAGTTATTTGGCAATTATTTAGAAGAACAATTAGGATTAGGAGAATATGCTAATGAATTTGTGATATCATTGCTAAATAAATTAAAAGTCACTCTAACATAAAAACAAAGAATTATCATATATTTTTTAAATTGGCGTGTTTTATCTTATTTTATGAGTATTCTAAATTTCTTTATCGAAGTCCATCTTAAACTTAAGCAATACAAGTTAGCGTTTATCTTTCTGTTTTTATTTTGGTTTGGCGGTTTTATGGGTTTTTTCATTACAGAACCTAACGAGGATATAGGAATCTTACTCTTGTATTCCTTGGGTGTGCGTCGTCCCGAACCTACAGGAGACTTTGCAAGTTTTTATGCTTTACTATGGCCAATTTTACTAGAGGTAATTGTTTTTGGCTTCATCATGGGAGAATTTTTAGAAAAATATAATCCAATCATAACCAGTAGAATTCTCGCTAAACATAAACGCAATCATACCGTAATTATTGGATATCAACATCTATCTGAGAGAATTGTAGAATACTGTGCAGAAAATAAAGAACAATTCTGCATAATTGAAGATAATGAAGAGTTGGTCGAAGATTTAATTAATGCAAGCTACCCAATCGTTGTTGGTGATGCAACCGAGACATCAAATCTTGAATTTGCGAATATAAAACGAGCTAAAGAGGTTTTTATTAATATAGGCGATGTAAGAGTTGCTATTATCTGTACTGAAAAGATTCGAAAAATGAATCCAGATTGTCGAATTTACGTTCGTGCATTTGAAAATCATGTGCAAGAATATCTTGAGCAGCCTCCATTAAATGCATTTTCATTTTCTACATCAAAATGGGCAATGGAAGGAATTAAAGAATGGACTAAGGGAAAAACAGGTAAGGCTATAGTGATAGGTCGGGATAGTTTAACACATAGAATTGCCCATCATATTTCCTTGCAGCCAGAACGTGAGGTATTTCTATTTGATGATATACATGATGGTATTGAGTTTGTGGTAAATGAAAAATTACATATCATCACTGAATTCGCTTGCTTTTTAAGTGATTTACGTGCCCATGTGAATCTAGAAGAAGTTTCCCAAGTTTTTATTTGCTGGAAAAAAGACTCAGAATTCGATGAATCACTTTATTTAACATCTAAATTTAACTTACGCTATCCCCAGGTTGAAGTTTTTGTGAGAATTTTTGATGAAGAACTTGTAGATTTGGTTGAAAAATATAATGCAAAAACCTTCTCGACTTCACAAAACGCGTTTGAGAAGCTTCAAAAAGAAGTTACATCAGACTCTGGAATCGCTCCCCGAAAATAATAATTAGCAAGAATTAATTTCGTTTATAATATCAATTGATTCTAAAGCTTTAATCCAAATCGAGCAGCTGTTTTATTAGTAATTTCATCGATATCTGCCATTTCTTGGTCTGAAAAATCTGGAGTATAATAAGTAGGTTGATGTAGATGCTTAATATAATATTTTTTAACTTTTTCAAATTTGGTTGCAGGAAGCTCGGTATGTTCGAGTATCTGATCTATTATTTTTGCGGGAGTATCACATAGTTCATCATATCTTACAATAAGCGTGGCTTTTTTGAGCTTTTTATTTGCATCAAGATTATTTGCGATAAAATCATAAATTGATACCCAATAATAAGCCCACCCTTTTACATATGTTTCTTTGTTTATCCATAATCTGCGAATTTTTTGAATGAGTTCTGTATTATTAGCGTTTATACATACTTGATGATGACCAAACTCATGATGACCAACTATTTTTAACCAGTCATTTAATAATGGCCCTTCTCGTCCTAATTGGGTAAATATTTTCGTTTGTTTAATTAGAGAAGCTATTTGATTGACTGGATTACGAATAATTAGTAAAAATTTTGAACTTGGAAAAAGGCGAAGTAAATATTCCAATCTTGTAACATTATAATTATTTTTAGCTAAATAACGAGAACTTTTTTGAGTTATTATAAGTTTTCGAATGTGATTTCGATAAAAATTCTCGAATCGAGGATTAGATGCTACCCCATTAATAATATTGGATGAATTTTCGTTATGAATGTTATCAAAGAACTTTTGCCAAAATATTTCTTCAATAGCTTCAGAACTTTCACCTGTAACAAATATTCCGTCTCTATGTAGCCGCTCAAAAGGTTTGGTGTACACTCTAAAAGCTTTTACCATCCGACTAAACCAATAAGGGATGTATGGCATAAGCATATATTTATATTGGTGCGATGCTAAATCCGGATGTTTACTTAACATTTCTAGAATGATTGTTGTACCTGCACGAGCAAGGCCAGTAATATAAATCGGTCTGTCGATACTTGCCTTATCTATATGATCACGTAAATACATGGTTTCAAATTTATCAAGGAAAAATGAGATGTTTTTGAACGAATCAAAAAATTTAGCGACAGCATATCCCGCATATCCCAACAACGAGAATTTAAATGCATCGTGATCTTTTGACTTTACTTTTATCTTTAGCATTATATTACCCCGTATCTACATATGCACATAAAAATCTTGCAATATAACTTTAATCAATGGTTCGTCTTTTTTATCATTTTTTACTTAGATGATAATGTGATATTATATATAGTAAATTGTCAATTTCTAAATAAAGATTATATTAAAATAATATTTAAACATTATAAGGTCTAATAATCTAAGAATAACAGATATTCTTAATATAAAAACGAGTGAATAAGTTAAAATGACCGAAAATAATTCTAAATCTTGGATAAAAAAGTTAATTGTACTCGCGATATTTATAGGAGTAATTATATTAACAGCGGAAGTAGATTGGGCAGCTGAGAATCCAGGAGTAGGCATTGCTATACGACTTCTATGGTTAATTAGTTTATTATCTCTAGGGTTAATCTTACCTGTTGGATTCATGTATCTTGCAGGTAATAAAGAAAGTGAAAGAGGAGATTCTGATAAAAAATGGTTCATAATTGCTATAATTCTCTTCTTGATCGCTAATGGAATCCCCATCATCTTTTATGTAGTTCTTGGAATTTCACCTGGATTTCTTTTATACGTTCAATTAATCTTGTTTGGATTAATTCCAGCCTTCTTTCTGCAACCAAAACAATCTAAAATGCGGATCCTAGTATTAGCTATTCTTTTTGCAGCAGTTATAATCCCTATAGGCATTTTAGTTAATTTTACAATTGATGATATTTGGTATGGCGGTGTAACTGATAAAACAATGTACTATCTGTCCTTTTGGGGTCTTTTAATGACATTTTTCTACCTTATTATTGCTATTGGTTGGAAATTGGGCGGTGGTTCTAAAAGACAAAGCTGGAACATCTTCGTAGCTGGAACTCTTTTACAATTTAGCACCCTTGAGGATTTCTTTTACTTCTTTTTAAATGGGGAACCCCTTCCTGGGGTTTGGCCTTGGATGAGCAATTTTGTCATTGATTTGCAAGCTCTATTTGGCCATGTCCCTACTGATGTGGATCTACTTATATTCTGCATAATTATATCGGCAATTGCTCTCTTCATTTTATTCGATGGACATGGGTATATCTGGAAAAAAATTAAGTCATAAATCCTAATAAATTCCCTTATTTTTTATTTTCTATATTTTCCATTTTATTACTTGCTTCTATCATGCATGACATACCTAACTTCTTTTCTATCCATTGATCTAAGCCTACTTCGCTTATCTTTGGAAGATTTTTGGGAGCATGTTCTGATTGAGAAAATCGAATCTCAAATACCTTACAAGAATAATCTTTGCATTCAGTACAAATTTTTATTTTTTGTCGTTTTCCGCATTGTCGGATAAGACATAAACGACACTCAAACCACATCTCTTCTTCAGGACCTTGGCAACCTTTGCATTGTAAACTGAAAGCATCTATTTTAATTCCTAATTCTTGACTTAAAGCTTTTGCTACCTGTTTTTTAAATTCGATATCACCTGAGTGGGCTGCCTGAAAAATATTACAATCAGTCCCACAAAAGATACCACAATAACCTAATAATTGATACTTATTTTTCATTATTTTTTCTACCTATTGGTATATTTTGTATATGATTCCAAAATATTTAAATATTTTGTATGATGTCTAGTAATTGATAAGAAAAATGAATGTTGTCCAAACTAAATTAATTGATGATCTTAATATAAATATCTTAAAAGAATATCAAAAAGATGCTAGTGTAAGTTATAGGACACTAGCAAAAAAAATTGGAATACCGTCCTCAACAGTGTTTTCCCGAATTAAACAAATGAAAAAAGCAGGAGTTATACGTGGGATAATCCCCTTAGTCGATCCTGAGGTATTGGGTAAATCTACGACAGCTTGGATCAAAATAAGCCTTCAAATTGATACTGACTGTTGCGATTTTGCGGATGAGATAGCTAAATGGCCGAATGTGATGGAGGTTCATGAGATTGCTGGAGAATGGGATATCTTAATAAAAGTTAAAGTAGAAAATAATCTTGTGTTGCATGATCTCACAAAAGAAATCAGCAATATCCCTGGTATTAAGAATATGTTATCACTTATTGCCTTTAAGACGGTAAAAGATGACCCAAGAATTGCTCTATAATCTGAATTAACTCAATTAATTTAGGGAAAGCTCGAATAAATCCATAAGTTTTCAAAAATTATTGGCATAACATAAAAAAGTAGTAGTTATAATGAATGAAAATAAATTAATCAAAAGCTTTCATAAAATTTTAGAAGCTAAAGGCTACAACGGGCGAATCGTTCATGCAAAACATATTCCAGATTTACGGAATGATATCAGAAAGCATCATGAACAAAATCTTATTTATCCTCCCTTATATAATGAGTATAAAGCATATTTTGAGTTTGAAGCAAAAGTAGATTTTACTAAGATAAATTCTCTTCTTATCATAGCTATTCCTCAACCTCAAATAGAAACGATTTTCCACTGGAATAAAAAAAGGATTTCCTTATTTATTCCACCAACTTATCTGTATGGCCGTGAAATCATTGACCAAATGACGGAATTCTTAAGTGAAATATTCAATCCAGCGGGATATAACGTAGCTTATGCCATACTTCCCCAAAAAACTTTGGCCGTGCGTAGTGGTTTAGCGGAATATGGGAGAAATAACATTACTTATCTGCCAGAAATGGGTAGCTTTCATCGGTTAACAGCTTTTTATTCAGATTTTCCCATTGACGATGGTAACTGGCAAGAACTCCGAATGATGGATTTATGTAAGGAATGTTCTGCATGTGTTCGGAAATGTCCAACAGGAGCAATTCCAACTAATCGATTTCTTTTGCGTGTTGAGCGGTGTATTACATATCATAATGAACAACCAGAAGGAGTTCCTTTTCCAGAATGGCTTGACTCTTCTTGGCACAATTGCCTTGTTGGGTGCCTTCATTGTCAGAAAATATGCCCTGCAAATAAAAAAGTTAAAGATTGGACCGAACCTGGACCTATTTTTACTGAAGAGGAAACAAAATTGCTTTTAAACGGAAGAACTATCGATAATCTTCCCACAGAAACTAAAAAGAAAATAGAGGATATTGATTTTGTTAACTATTTGGAAGTTTTCCCGCGAAATTTAAGCGTTTTTCTTAAAAATGATTAAATAGCGAACTAAATTTAAAAATTCTTTCTCTCTTTTTTTTAGTTTACATTTAAATCATGACTTATGATTAAGAAATAAGGATTTTGGGATTTTATGTCGATTATAATTACTAAAGGAAACTAAGTAAATTTTTTAATAAAGAAAATATTTAATTGTAGAGGAATTGTATTTTCCTAATTATATCTGTGAGGAATACAATGAGTAAAGATTTAAAAGATTTGATTGATGAGGCTGAAGAAGAGCAACAATCCAGAGCGTATTTGGAAAAAAAAATTGAAAAATTAAAGGCTGAAGTTACTAAGTTAAATAATAAACTTGAAGCTCAAAAAACATCTCTTAAAATTGAACCTGCTAAGCATGTTGAGGAACAGAGTGAAACAGAAGAGATTGAGATTTTAAAGGATATGATTTCAACCCTTTCACAGAAAGTAGAGCAAAAAAGTGATGAAAAGGAACAATTACAAAAAAAAGTAGAAGATTTGACTCTCGAATTGGAAGAGGTAAAAGAAAGTTTATCTGACACAATTAAAGATGAGATGTTATCGAGAACACAAAATTCCTTAAATACTCTAATTCAAGATTATGGAAAATTAGAAAATGAGAATAAATCATTAAAGAACAGACTTTCTGAAATGGAAGAAGAAATTGGACAAAGTACACAAGCCTTAACAGGGGAGAAATCTGAAAGTACGATTGATGATCAATTAAAAACCGAAATTTTTAGCCTCGAACAGAAAATATCAAGTTTAATGAAAACGAATATATTACTCAAGGAAAATTTAGAAGCACTAAGCACTAAAAAAGATTCTATAGAAAGTTTTGACCGAATTGTTGACACTTTAAAAAAGAATAATTTGGAACTAGAAGAGGAAAATCGAAATTTATCTGAAAAATTAGATGTATTGAAGAGAGAAAAGCTCAAAATGTTCAAGTATGAATCTAAAATATCAAATTTAAATCGGCAAATTGAAGAACTACAGAAAAAAAATCAAGAACTACGACATAAAGACTCAATTTTATTAGCTAAAACAATTACAGCGCTACAAATTCATGATAAAAAAGAAGTACAACTACCAAAACCTATAGTAACTAAACCAATACAAATCTCTGAAGTTAGCCCTGAAGACAAAGAAGAAAAAGTATTCGGAATGGAGCAGGAGACCCTAAATAAATTTGAGGAGGAAAGTGAAATTGTAACCACTCAAATTAAGGATACTTCAGAACTCCCTTTAAAATCAGTTGAAATAATAGAATCAGAAGAAAGTGATGTAATACGTAAATGGCAATGCCCAAAATGTGGAAATAACAATAAAGCACAAATTAGGGAAATAGATGATAAAACACGGTTAATTTATGCTTATCCAAAGATTTACGGTAAGAAATATCAATGTGGACAATGTGCTGCAGAATGGAGATAGAATCTAAATAAAATTAGCCATCATCAATTTAAAAAAAACCTTTCAAATAAAAAAAATCTTAATTTAATAATTATTTCTTCTTTTAAGTATTGAAATTATGTTCAAAATAAGGAATAATTATGTCTATTGTTGTAATTGATTACGAAAAATGTAATAATTGTAAGATCTGCTTATCAACTTGTATAGTCTTCAGATATAACCAAGAAACAGAAAAGATAGAATACAAAGATCCTCATAATTTCTGCAACTTATGCGGACAATGCATAGCACGGTGCCCTGAAAATGCAATTTTGCATGAAAATATGGGGGAAGCTTCTGAATTTGAGGGTGTGAGTGAACCAGATACCATTCTATCCTATGATTCTCTTTATAATTTTATGCGCGCACATCGTTCAATCCGGCGTTTTAGAAAAAAGAAAGTGCCTACTGAGCTCTTAGGCTCAGTGTTTGCTGCTATGAATCATGCTCCTACAGGTGACAATGTAAGATCAGAAACCTTTTCAGTTCTCTCAGATCCTGATCAGATAAAACGGCTTAATGATGCCGTAATTGAAGAATTGTTAAAAGATAAATATATGAATGAACGATATGGAAAGCTATTTAACCTTTTAGGAAAAGCTTTCCGCAGCCCTATTTATTTTGATGCTCCTCATGTTATTTTTGTGAGTTCTTCTTATACTCATGAGGTTGAAATGAATAATATTGGAATTATCGTTACATATGGACGCTTAGCAGCACAATCACTAGGGTTAGGTACATGTTGGAATGGATGGACCCAAATAGCAATGAATATTAACCCCAAAATAAAAAATCTAGCAAATATAAACGGAAAGAGGGTGGGAGTATTTATTATTGGATATCCTGCGGTAAAATTTCACCGTTCTGCCCCTCGTACACTGAAAGAAATTGATGGACTTCTCTAAATTCTTTACCACATTTTATCCTTATGTTTATTAATAAAGAAATTTATTAGTTTTTTTATTTTATTTTTTTACTAAATCTCCATTAAAATCTAAGAATAGTTCCTTAAATAGTTTAAAATAGTGAACTTCATATTAACTTTTAAGTCAAATTGAAGTTAAACTCAATTTAACTTTATTCTCATAGAGAAAAAAGATTTAAAAAAATTAATAAAAAAAAGATGGAAAAATCAGTAAATCATAAAAAAGTTATATGAAACCATTTTACCTTTTCTGAAAATTCCTTTTGTTTTTAACTCTTACTTTATTAATTAGATCTAATTAATAACGTTTTCTTTTGGGTTTAAAACTCGGTCGAGGTGCTTTTTCTGTAATTTTTAAATCGGTCGCTTGAGGACCTTTAGATCCTTCAGTTATTTCAAATTCTACTTTATCGCCCTCATAGATGGCTTTAAATTCATCTTCACCTTCAATAGCCGAAAAATGTACGAATACATCAGCAGCGCCGTCATCTCGAGTAATAAAACCGTAGCCTTTACGGCGGTCAAACCATTTTACTGTTCCTTTTACCATTGAAAAAACCTGATGAACAAATTGAGTGCACACTTAATTAATGTACTCACAAATATGTAAGAAGTAACCATTCCAAATAAATATATTAGAAAAATGAACTAAGATTTTTACCATAAATAGAGGTCTAAATGAAAGAGAATAAGACTTTTATTTTAAAATATTATGAGCAAAAGCGATCTGAGCTAACCAAATAAGAATAAGAATAACTAACTAGTTTAGTTGGTTTAAATCAGGGTGTTGATAGAATTTTTAATTAAAATTAGATTTAGAGGTCTATAACTACTATTTACAAACTCTTTCTATGTACAGGGTAATTTACCATTCATAAAAGCACTTAGTGCAAACGTGTTTTTTAGCATATATCCTCCGAGGAATATAACTAAGTAATCTAGACTTATCTTCAACTTCCTTTATAGCAAATCCAAAGGCTCCACATTTAGGACATTCTCTTTTATTAAGAGTGATAGTATCAGAACCAGAAGTTATGATAGAGTTTGCTGTTTGACCAACGACTGGAGTTTGTACTACTTGTTGTTGCGCTGGTGCTTGTGCCGGTTGTCCATAGTTAGGAGATTGACTTGCTTGTTGCTGAAGACTCTGTATTTGAGCTTTCATTTGCTGATTTTCATTATATAATTGATTAATCTGATTATCTTTTTCATTAATTAATGTTTGTAACTGATAAACTTGATTCTGTAATTCTGAAATTTGCGTAGTGAGTTCATTGATCCTTCTTTCATAGTCTTCCATATTTGAAAACATCATTCTATTTTCTTACCTACTTACAAAACTGTAGTTGTATTATTAATCGACAAATAAATATTAAGGTTAAGTGCTATTTAAAAATTCTTACCCGAGGGATTTTTGATGTTATTATAAAAAAGATTATTAAATAAGTAAACGATTAATATTTTGTAGAAATGACATCAATAACCGTATATGATGGAACTAAAACAATCGGCGGAAATAAAATTTATTTACAAGAGCAAAATCATGGGCTATTTCTCGATTTTGGAATGAATTTCAAAAAATATAGGGATTATTTTCAACAATATTTACAAGAACGTTATTCACGAGGTATTTACGACCTTATTCAACTAAATTTAATTCCTAAATTGAAGAATTATAGAAGAGATTTAATTCCCTCCGATTTAGATATTTCCAGTTTTCCTTCATTAAATATTGATGCTGTGCTATTAAGTCACGCGCATATGGATCATTTTGGTAATATTTCTTTACTAGATGAAAAAATACCCATCGTTGCATCACCAACTAGTATAGTGCTATTAAAAGCTATTAGGGATTGTTCAATAGCTACCTTGAATAATGAAGTTGCTTATTTTACTAAAAAAATCAGAGCAGAGGACGACAGAATTCTTAAAACTGATAAAAATGCTGTTTATTGTAGACAATTTTTCAGTACAAGTGATTTTCCACTTACTTTAGATGATTTTTTATCAATTCGTTTTAAAAAAAAGGAATTTGAAAAAGGAGATTTATGTGTTTTAAATGATTTTTCAACACCTTTTAAAATAAAAGCCTTTGAAGTAGATCATTCAATATACGGTGCTACCGCATACATAATTAGTGGAGAAAATACCGTTGCCTATTCGGGTGATTTTCGACTTCATGGCAAAAAATCGGAACTCAGTACTAACTTCATAAAAAGTGCAAAAAACGCTTCGATTTTAATAATTGAAGGAACACGAGCTACAAAGAAGGATTTTAACGAACCTGAAGAAATTATTTATCAGAATTGCTTGAAGCTTGTTGAAATGTCTAAAGATTTGGTAATTGCCGATTTTACTGCAAGAAATTTTGAAAGACTTGAAACCTTTCAAGAAATAGCTAAAAAAGTAGGTAGAAAATTAATTATTACTACCAAAGATGCCTACTTACTAAAAGCACTTGAGAAAGTTGATGGATTAAATAGAACAAAAGATATGTTAATTTATAAGATGTTAAAGGTAAGACCAAAGGGATGGGAATATTATCTTCTCAAAAATGAAAGGGACATTAATTTAATTGATCCAATGGATATCTCTAAGAATCCAGAACAATATCTAATATGTTTTTCGTTCTTTGATGTAAAGAATCTGCTTGATATTAAACCCATAAAAGGAACATACATTTATTCCTCGAGCGAAGCATTTGAAGAAGAATCAGAATTTGACTTTATAAGATTAAATAACTGGCTTAAACACTTTGGATTTGAAATCCATGGGTTTGAAATAATAGAACAAGATGGAAAGTTAAAGCCAGATTTTGTCAGAGGATTTCATGCGTCTGGACATTTGTCGCAGAGTGAAATAAGATGGGCAATTGAAAGAATTGATCCAGATGCTATAATTCCAGTACATACAGAAAATCCTCAATGGTTTGGAGAAAAGTTTGAAAATGCTGTTCTTCTAAAAGATGGTCAAACCTTCACAATATAATAATAAGTTTAATTTTAAAATATTAGGATTTAAGTATAGAACCAAAAAATCGATATATTTTTAAATTAAGTTAACTAGTTCTATATAGTACAATCCTATATAAAACAAAGAATAGTGAAATTTAATATGGCTAATAATCAAGTAAAAAAAGATAGTTTAAAATTAATGGAAGAGTCAAAGGCAGCTTATATTACTACGATTGATCGTAATGGAGCTCCTATTACAAGAGCGATGCTTAATCTAAGAAACAAGGAGCAATTTCCAGAATTTTCTTCATTTTTTAAGAAGCAAGAAAACAAATTTCATATTTATATATCAACTAATACATCATCTTCTAAAGTAGCCCATATCGAAAAGAATCCAAGTATTAATGTCTATTTTTGCGATCCGGATGATTTTAAAGGGGTAATGTTAGGAGGAAAGGCAGAAGTAGTGGAAGATAAAAAACTTAAACGTGAATTCTGGCTAGATTGGTGGACTAAATATTATCCTGAAGGAATAGATGATCCAGATTATACACTATTACGTTTAAATCCTAAGAATCTTAGATATTATTATAGGCTTAATCAGGTAAATTTGGAATTGTGAAAAACCATGGAAACTCAAAGCCAAGGAGGGTTTTTGATTGCGAAAATTCATCAATTATCCCAGAGGATTTTCGCAAGAATTCTTAGGGATGCAAACCTAACTGAATTGAATCCTGCTCAAGGGAGAATTATGTTTGTTTTGTGGCGTGCGGATAACATTTCTATCCATGAGCTTTCAAAAAGAACGCTTTTAAGTAAATCAACTTTAACATCAATGCTAGATAGACTTGAGCAAGCAGGATTTATTAAAAGAGTTCCTTCTAAAAAAGATAGAAGAGAGATTTTAATACAATTAACTGAAAAGAACAAATTACTTCAAGAAAAATATGTAGATGTTTCAAAAAACATGACTAAAATATATTACAATGATTTCACTGTTGATGAAATAAATAATTTTGAAAATAAATTACAAAAAATCTTGGAAAATTTAATAAAATACAACAAGAAAAAGGTATAAATAAAAAAAGGAATAATTAATATTATTATGCCGTATGCTGAAATTAATGGAATTAAAATATATTATGAAATTCATGGTGATGGATACCCTTTATTCATGCTTCATGGGTATGGTGCTACGAATAAAGTATGGATTGGTCAAGTTGGTGCGCTTTCTAAACATTTTAAAGTCATAATATATGATCACCGAAGTAGTGGTAAATCTGATCATCCTAATGAAGATTATACATTAGATACATTGGTAGAGGACTTAAAAGGGTTGATGGATTTTCTTGAAGTTGATAAAACGCATCTTATGGGTCAATCCATGGGTGGATGGATCTCTCAAAATTTTACTTTGAAATACCCTGAAAAAGTGAACAAACTTGTATTATTAGGAACAAATCATAAAGGTTCTGGCTTACCATTGCTCAGAGATAATTTAACTGAGCTTTTTGAACTTGCAAAAACTAATAAAGAAGAAGCTTTTTGGAGATATGCTAAATTAATGCATCATAGAAGATTTATAAAAGAGATGCAATCAGATCCAAAGAAGAAATTTTATGGATTATGGTCAGCGGAAGATTTGATAGAAGAATTGACAGAAAATCAAATGACTCCAGAAGATTATCAGAGATTTGAAAAGGCTGGTTCCATGCATACTGTTCTAGACCGTTTATCTGAAGTAAAAAATCCTACGATAATAATTGGGGGTTCTAATGATAGAATGTCTCCAAAAATGGTTTTGGATGAAATGCATGAGAAATTGCCTAATAGCAGAATCGAGATTATAGAAAAAACAGGGCATCATGTTTTTATAGAAGAAGCACTCAAAGTAAATGAGCTTATAATCAATTTCTTAAAATAATAATTTTAAACATTTTTTTTTAATTTAAGATTGAAGTATCAGGTTTTTGGGATGGTTTTGTGTCGTTTTTTAGGAAATGCGTGCATAGAGTTAATTGGAGTAAAAGACCATATCATTGTTGATCCTGTATTTTTATCTTCTCCTCGAAAAGGAATTGAACGGATTCTTATTACCCATCACCATCAAGATCATATTGAGATAAGTAAAATAGAAGAGATTGAGGAAAAATTTTCAGTAGAAGGGAGAGAGCTTGAGATATATGGCCCAGAATGCTTATATGAAGAGCTGAATGTTGAGTTTATTTTAATAATTCCTGGTTTTAAGATATCATTACATAACGGCGAAATTGAAGTATTTGAAAATGATTGTTGGAAAGCAGAGGGCTGTATAGCTTACTTAATCTCAATTGACAACAAGAAAATTTTGCATACTGCTGATTCGGCTATTTTTTCATCTGCATTGAGGACTCTTAAAAATCAAATTGATCTGTGTTTTGTTGCTTGTTTTGAGGAAAATTTTGAAGATTATTTCAATTTTATAAAAGAAATTTCTCCAAAACAAGTAATTCCATATCATTTTTCAACTGAAAAAGAACAAAATGGTAAAAACTTAAGTAAATATTTAAAAGATAATGGTTTTAATTCAATATTCCTTTCGATTGGTAAGGAGATAGAACTATAAAGAGAAATATTTCGAACATTTTTTTTAATAAATTTCAATAAATAGTCTAAAGTTGTTATGGAAAAGTTAAATGATCTTACTGTACCATTGTTGAATAAGCTAGCAAAAGAATGTGGCATTCAATTTAAAAAAGGAGATAAAAAACCAGATAAAATAGCTACATTGAAAAATGCTGGAATTCCAAAGGATAAACTGGAACGACTTATAGAAAAATATTCATCACAGAAAAGAATTAAGAAAAGGAATAGTAAAGATATTATTTTAGAACTAAAAGGGAGAATCAGGTTACTTGAAGACCAAGTAAAATTCCTAATGTCAAAGATTAGTGTTAGTGAAGTAAAAATATCAAAAGATAAGGATAGAGACATAATAACAATAACAAGTGATTTGGGAGATATTAAGAAATTTGTTAAATCTATGTTATCTCCAGGAGAATCCATAACTATAGATGATTTAATAGAAATAAAAGAATTGCAAAAAATCCCCTTAATTACATTAAAGCATACTATATATGATTTAATTGAGGAAGGTATTTTCGAGGTTTCAGAAGGGAGTTCGAGACAAAAAATAGGGGGAAAAATAGGCTTATTAACAAGGCGTTAAATAAAAACTTCTAAAGCTTAATGTCCTTTCCACAGTAAGGACAAATTTTAGCCGGAATATCAACTAAATTCTCACAATAAGAACATTTTATTTTATCAATATTATCTATTTCATTAATTCTTAAACTCAACATAAATTCATTTATATAATCAGGATTTACAATTAAATACTTTCCATCAATAACAAACTCAAATTTTTTTGCCCATTCAAATACTTTATCAGTAAATGTTTTTTCATCCATTTCTAACGCAGTTCGCATCATATCCAGTTTAATTCGATTAGAAACATCGACCATTGACTTTACTTTTTCAATTCTTTCTTTTTCAAGTTCTGTTAATCTAATCTGTTCAGAATCCTTATACATCTTAACCTGATTTAATAACTCCAGAAGCTTTTCTGCTTTGTGCTTATCTCTTATTAAATGTTTCATACGTTTTTTGAGAGGAAGCAGAGTAAATGTTTTATCATCCTTAGTTGTTAATTTTATGAAAGTATTTGAGCTTTTTAACTCTTCTACTATTTCCTTGACATTTAAGATTTTTAATTGATTTATGTACTCTTGTTTAAGTGGTTTAAAAGTTATTCTATTCTCAGTTAATAATATGATTCCTTTCATCAAGTTCAGTTTCCAATTTAGTGTTGGTGGAGAACCCTCCCAAAAAGCTCCCCTAGTTTCAAATATAATTGGTACTTTATTCTTAATATACAATCGAGTAATTTTTCTAAACAAATCTTCTGTCAAACTTTTCGAATAAGAACGACTACTATCCTTAATAAGACGTGGAAAAAAGGTATAAACATTTCCTTGGGAATTTATTAATTCAATAACGGGAATTCTGAATCTCTTATTAATATGATAACCCTGAATTTCAGATAGTTTAACTTCATAGAGAATCTTATCAATATCAGATTGGAAAGATAATTTTGCTTCTGTCAATTGGATGGTAACCCTTGCTCTTTTTGATATTAGAGCTCTAAAGGTAGGTGTTCCGGAATTAAAATTACCAAAAGATTCAAAATGGAGTACCATTCTATAT
>JBATUM010000140.1:0-1560 GCA_049671145.1 Promethearchaeia archaeon | reverse complement strand
ACTTATAATGATAATTTGTATTCCAGTTCTTTTTTGATACCTTGACGTGGTCAATACGATAATGAACCCTATGATTATTCCCAGTACTCCTATAAGCGACCCGAGGGAAATGATAAAATTAATACTTTCTTGAACAGTTGAAACATAATCCACTTTTTACTATCTCACTTATGATATATAATTTAAATAAGAATAATTTCAGATCTATTTAAATAAAAAAAATATATGGAAAAGTAAAATCTACAAAAAAAGAATTAATTAATGGGTAAACCTATTATTGATAACTATGAAAGAGAAGATAATCTTTACTGAAGAAAATGCATATAATCTACTATATAGGGTAATTAGAGTCTTTCCATTCAAGGTTGAAGTTGATGAAAGTTTGCTTAATTATTATCGTCAGTATAATGTAATTGAACTTATGGCAAAAAGAATGTGGTTTGCTTATATATTCGATGAAATAAATAAAAAAAGCTATGATATCAGATTAAAAAGATATCCCCGTTATAATTTTGAGGTATATATTAATCTAATGAGGGCAATAACAGATAGAACAATAGATAATTTACACAATATACCAATAAAACCTAAAAGAAATATTTATCAGACAAATTATAATTTTCTTCTTTTAAGAGCTTTATTCCAAGCACTATATAATTACTTAGAGATTTTAGAAAATGATTTTCAAGATTTATTAAAAAGGAGTTATAGAAGATTTAAGAGCATTTATGAATTTTTAATTGATTTTCCAGATGCCTTTTTAAGAGACAATATTTCCACTCCAGATGATTTCTGCAGAGTTATTAATAAAGTATTGAAATTTTATGGCTTTAATAATTTTTCAATATATTCCGATGGAGTATTAAGATATCAGGATGCTACTGCTGAATCTGAAGAAATAAAAAGAGCATATAGATTATTAAAAAAAAAAAAAATATAGTAATGTAATTCAATGTTTAGATCATATATATGAAATTATCGATATAGAAAGTAGGGAAAATATTGGTTTAGATAGGTGTAGGTTTGCCTTAGAATCTTTTTATAAGCGCTTATTACTCAACCATAAAATTACAAATTTATATACTGGCACTGACACAGAAATGGGCACAGTAAGCCCATTAACAGAAACAATTAGAAAAAATATTTTTAACATATTTAAATTTCCAAAATATAGTAAAAATATGGAAATTGGTTTTAAACATTTACTTGAGTCAAGTAAATTTATCGTGAGTGGTTTAGCTGATGATGGAGGTGCTCATGGTAAATCAATTTTACCAAAAGTTAAATTAAGTACTTTAAAGGCTAATTTAAGTTTCATAATACTTTTAATAAATACAATTTTACCTTTCGAAAAGTAGAGTTGTTATTTCTTCATTTGAAGAACTACCTTCTCTCTCTCTTTAAGATATTAAATTGTACAAACATATTTCATTGAATGAATTTTTAATTTTGTGGTTTTAACAGCTTTTAAATAACAATACAAATAATTAAATGTAAAACTTTCTTTTTTGATAATAAGATTAACGTTTAAATTATTTAATGAAGGAGTTGTCTAAAAAA
>JBATUM010000139.1:0-8758 GCA_049671145.1 Promethearchaeia archaeon | reverse complement strand
GTTCTAATTAATATAATAATCCATGTAGCAGGGACCTATTTCTTCGCAACCGTATTTGAATTTGTTATTCTTCTAATATTTCTTAGGCACTATCATTTAAAATTCAAAGTTTTCATTTATATCCCATTTGTTAAACTGATTACCCTTCCGTTTATACTTTTTGGCTATGTTTTTATCTATTCAATTTTTTTTTTTAGTTTCATATCTTTAATCTTTTATATTTTTATAGCAGCAGGTTCTACTGTCTATATTGAATATATTCTTTTATTAGACAAATTTGAGAAATCAGGAGTATGGATTTTGGACAAGAAGTTAAAAAGCCTGACATTAGCGGGGATTATTGTGGCAAATATAATACCTTTTTCGTATAACCTTTTTTTAATGGGAATTTGGCCTCCTACATTTCTTTTTTACCCTTATAATAGCTTTTAAAAAGTTTTTCTTAAAACAAAAATTAGTCCTAATCTTTTGTTTTAATTTCGATCAAAATTGTAAAATTTCTACAAACTATATTCCATTTATAGAAATTAAGTGGCGCAATTCATATATCTTTTAAACTTATTAATAAATTTTAAAGGATTTAATCCATTTCATTATATAAGTTTTCAATCAAACAACTAAGTTTATTTCTGAAGTTTAATTGGTTTCTAAATTATGGCACAAGAGCAATCAGAGAATAATAAAAAAGCAAGCCAATACGAATATTCTTTTGATTATATTCAGAAGAAGCTTGAAGGTAAGAAAGATTCATATGGTATGCTAATGAAGGAGATTATACGCGCTGGAATTTGTACTGAATGCGGGACCTGTGCAGCTGTTTGTCCTGTACTTGAATGGGATTATGTTGCAAGTCAACCAAAATTAATAGGAAAATGTACTGGTTGTGGGATTTGTTATAATCAATGTCCTCGCACGATTACAGATCCAATTCAACTGATGGGAGAATTTAAAACTGGGTATACCGCCAATACAAACATCCCTGAGGTAATAGGTGGTCAAGATGGAGGAACTGTGACTTCTTTATTATCTTATCTTTTTGATGAGCACTTAATAGATGCTGCAGTTGTTACCATGAAAGATCCAAAAAACCCATGGCATCCTGTTGCCCAAATAATTACAAATAAGGATGAGGCAATAAAAGCCTCAGGATCTATTTATTCTCACTCACAAACCGTTGAAGCATTAATGGATGCGATTCGACAAGATTATAGATCTATCGCATTCGTTGGGACTCCTTGTAATATTGATGCAGTTAATAAAATGACGAATTCACCTGCTGGAATGTTAAAATATTTCATGAGAGCTCATATCCTCAAGATAGGGCTTTTTTGTATGGATTCATTTGCTCCGGAAGCACTCTATCCCTTCTTTAAGAAAGATGGCATTGATCTTTCTAAAGTTCAAAAAATGGATATTAATAAAGGTAAGTTTCACATATACTATGATCCTCAAGGAGAACCAATAAAATCTTATACAATAAAACAATTAGATAAATTTAAGTCGTCAAGTTGCAATTTTTGTACAGATTTGACTGCTGAGAATGCTGATATCTCAGTTGGCTCAGTTGGAAGTGGTCCAAATAAGAATACTGTATTTTCAAGAACAGGCTTAGGAGCCGAAATTATTGAGGATGCTGCTAAAAAGGGGTATTTAAAAATTGAACCTTTTAATTCAATAAACTTAAATTCTGTTCTATTCTTAGCTAAACTTAAAAAAGTCTCTCAATACAACATCCAAAAACGTAAAATTTTCATAGTGAAAGACACACTTGAAGAAGAACCAAGAATCGAAACAAAACCGGAAGTAGAAATAGCTGAAATTAAAACTACGCTTGGATCTAGAAAATTCTTAAGCGTTTCTAAGACTATAGATGAAAAAGAGAAAACTTTAAACATTTCACTTACTAATACTGCTGGTTATGTTCTAGAAGGTGCAAAAATTAGAATAGTTACTGTCGAAGAATTATTTGAAAAACGACCATGGATAACAAACATTAAGGAATTATTTCCATATGAAACAATTGAAATTGGGTATCCTCTTGAAGAAAAGGAAGATCAAATAGTATATGGAAATGTTTTAGTCGAAGCTTCGACAGAGGGTTTTGGAAAGATATTCTCAAGAACCTTCAAACTAAGTCCAAAAGAAGAGAAATAACAATAAGAATTTAATAAAAAATTAAATGAAATAATTAATTATAAATACTAATTATATTAAAATTAAGAATGTACGCATAATGAAGGTGAACGTGAAATTAAGATAAGTTTAATTGGATTGAGTGGCTGTGGTAAGACATCTTTATATTCCGTGGCATTTGCAGAAAAAAGTCCTGAAGATACAAAAAGTCTGAGTCCAACCATTCTGTATGAAACTAGAAGGCATCCATTTCTTGGTTTACAAGTTGGAATTTTTGATTTTGGTGGTCAAGAACAATATCGAAAAGAATATATGGAAAAACCGGAAGTTTTTAGAGGCACAGATATCCTTATTCCTATTGTTGATCTTCATGACCCACATAACTTCGAGCAAGCAAAGGAATATTTTGAGGGTTTATTAGATATTTACAGGAAAAATAACGAAAAGCCAAGAATTTTCCTCTTATTGCACAAATATGACACGGAAGATTACCAGAAGGAACTTTTGGATACAAATGTCAAAAAGGCTAAGGAAATTTTTATAGATATATTTAAAGATTATGAATTCGATTATAGATTAACAAGCATCTATTTACAAGATGAGTTAGCGAAAACATTTCGGGATCTGCTCATTTCATCTTATGCTGATTTAAAAGCTCAAGTTGAAAAAGCAGAAACCCAACTTGAAGAAATCAAAGCAAAATTAATAATATCAGATGTTTCTGGAAATGTAATAGTCCATAACGTCCAAGGAGTAAGCAGTGGTCTAACATTAAGAGGAGATTTAAGAGATTTCATAAATGCCTGTAATACTGTACGAGAGAATATTTTTATGTCTGATTCTGGTTTTTTTAAAGGTAGAAATGATGAGGGCAAAGAAATTGAGTTACATATCTTTAAATATATCATCTCAGTACTCGTTATGAAATCTGAAGAGTTAGATAAAGACTCTCAGGATAAATTAAATATATTGTTAAATGATATGAAGTTATTTGCAGATTTGATAATCTCTGCTCATGCAGATTAATGATTTAAAGAATTAAATTAAATTTTTACTTTTATCTCTTTTTTCAATTCAAATATAGAAAACACAACCATGATTTGATTCAGGGAAAGAAGATTCTATAAAGATCTTGATAAATTTCAGCAAGTTTGGAAAGATAATAAGAATCATTTGTTTGTAGGTAATAAGAAATATAACCACCTAACCCATCTGGATTTTTTACCCATTCTAAAAACATTTCTACTTCTGTTTTTAACGTAGGGTCAATATTGGGAGTTGTTGATGGATAAGCAAAGGTAGTATTTTGTCCTGAAGAAGTTCCACTAACAGTTTTTTCTTCTTTAGAAAAATCAATTTCCGTTTTAATAAATCCAGCTTTTGACCCTTTTTTTAGCATAGCCACAGCTCTAGCAACAGCAGGATAGGCTAAATGAAACCAGCCTTTTGCTTTAGGTTTAACGTGAGCAACCATATAATTTTCACCATCAGGGGTAGTAGCTCCAATAAGATGTCCCTTTTTATGACGATTGGTTGCAATAAAACGCTCTGGCTCCATCTGGACAATTGAATAACGGATGGAGTTTAAAGTAACAGATTGCGCAGAACCACTAGCCCAACAGGATAATAAACTACTTATATCACGTTTAATATTCCAATTTTTTGTTGAGTATAACAACTTTCCTGTATTACTAAATATGGCTACTGATTCAGCATCTTTATAGTGTTGTTGTAAATTATTAGCCACATTTTTAAAATTTACCGTAAATATCACTTTTTTTTTAATTATAATTTTATTTACTCATATCTATCCAAGTATCAACTTTTTCTAATAATTCAAGTTTTTCTTTATAACTTAATCCTAGATTTGGTTTAGCACGTTGATAAATGTTTGCATACTTACTCAGATCCCATAAATAATTAAGATGTAAAACCATGCTTTTAATATAATTACGTGCTATTTCAAAAGCTTTTCCTATCGAACGTAAATTATAATCTTTTTTTATTATGTCTTTCAATACTGATAAAATTTCTATTATATTGCTGGTGGGTATCTCTGGAAGAGTTTTTACCTCGACAGTTGGACGTTCTATAAATCTTGGCTCAAACTTCTCTCTTTTTAGTTCTTCTTTTACAAAGGTTTTTTCTTCCTTTTTAGGATGGTATATCCTCTCCCTACCAACAATAACAGAATCTTCCAATTCTTTTTTTGTTTTTCTTTTAAATTGATCAGACCACTCCACAAAAGAGGTTAAATTTTCTTCTGCAGAAACTAAAATTGATTCCTTTAATGTTTTCTTAGGAGTATGTTTTACTTGATGTGTAATTGAGTCAGGGATTTTTATTTTTAACCAAATATTTGCTTGCTCTAAAAATGAATATAAATACATTGGATCAAATTCTACCGTGGAGTAGACTTCCTTCAATTTTCTAATATTTTCACTAATCTCAAGAAGTTCCGAATTTGTAAAATGTTCGATTAGAAACTTATATACGCGTAACGAAATTCCATTCAAACCTGCTACTGATTCTAAAAATTTTAATTTTATATCAGGTTGCATGTCATCAGAAATAAGGATCTTATTGAAAAAATCCCAATGTGCACATAAAATCATATGCCCCGTCTTTTCAAATTTATACTTATTGGGATCGCGAATATTATCCATAAGTTCCAAGATTATATCCTTATACGGTATAAATAAATTTCTCATTAAAGTTCCTCGGATAAATGTTTTTTTGTTTTCTGACTTAAATGATAAATCTAGCGGTATTTTAAATACATCTTCTCCAATAACTACGTCTTGATCATTTTGGAGAGTAATATTTTTTGACTTTGCTAATCGATCATAAACGAAATCAGATAGCAATAACCCCGTTAAAGGTCTATTATCAGTAATATATCTTCCAGCTTGAACTTCAAATTTCGTATAGTAATATCCTAATCCAAAAAGATAATATATTGTACCCTTAAAGGTTTTAATAGCTCGTTCAATACCACCAAAAAAGATCACTAGATCTTGAGTAATATTTAGTACATTATGATTAGCATATTGCCCTAAAGTCGGATATCCAAGTAATTTTCCCCAACTGGGAATTACTAAAAAGACATTATTATTTATCAATTCTTTTTTTAAAACAACATTGGACATATCAATCTTTTGATTAATTATTATCCTTTACTAATAATTATAGAAATTTATATTAATAATCCTTTACGTATTTGTAAACTGACTAAATTTTTTATTAAATTTTTTAAATTTTAAGCTTAGAGAACAATAAAAAAAGAATAAATAGTTAGAATAATTCTAAAGAAACAGATAATACAATAATTTACTCTTATTTTTTTATGCAATCAACGGGTAGAGACGAAAGAAGAAGGAAAGATATGAAAGATGAGGAATATCTCACTAATTATATTAATCATTTAGAAAATAGGATAAGAGATCTTGAAAGTGAGAGGCGTTTATTAAAAACAGAATGCTTGAAATTGGAACACGATTTACATACATTAAGAAATGAAATGAGCCATTTAAGAGAAGCTCCTTTAATTACTGGTATCTTAACAGATATCTTGGATGAGAAAAAAGAAAGAGTAATTATAAATATTTCTACAGGTTCTAGCTTTATAGTAAATACTAGCAAAAAAGTAAGAAAGAATCAGCTAAGACCTGGATTGAACGTGGCGTTAAATCAAAATACATATTCTGTTATGGAAATATTGCCAATGAATATAGAACCAGCTATTAGGGGGATGGAATTAATTGATTCTATACCAGAAATTTCATATAATGATATTGGAGGATTAGTTGAACAAATTCTGGAATTGAGAGAAACAATCGAATTACCTTTAATAAAACCAGAATTATTTAAGAAAGTAGGTATAGATCCTCCAAAAGGAGTTCTACTTCATGGTCCTCCTGGCACTGGAAAGACATTGTTAGCAAAAGCTGTTGCTCGTGAAACTAAAGCAACATTCATTAGAGTAATTGCATCTGAATTGGTACAAAAGTTTATTGGAGAAGGCGCTCGTTATGTTAGAGAAATATTTAGTTTAGCGAGAAAAAAAGCTCCAACAATTTTATTTATTGATGAATTAGATGCTATAGCTGCTGAAAGAATGGGAGATGCTACTTCCGGAGATCGAGAAGTTCAAAGAACACTAATGCAACTTTTAAGTGAGTTGGATGGTTTTAATGAGAGAGGAAATGTTAAATTTATTGGTGCAACTAACCGAATAGATATTTTGGATCGCGCATTATTAAGACCTGGAAGATTTGATAGGATAATAGAATTACCAATTCCTAATGAAGAATCAAGGGGAGAAATTTTTAAAATTCATACAAGATTTTTAAATGTTACTGAAAACGTCAATTATAAGGAGTTAGTTAGGCTAACTTCAGATGCCACAGGAGCTGATATTAAATCAATTTGCACTGAAGCAGGGATGTTTGCAATTAGAAGAAATTCAGAAACAATTAATAATGAAGATTTTTTAAAAGCAATTCCTAAAATTATGAAAAAAATTCAAAAAGAATTTCATAGATTAGATTTCTTTAGTTAAATACAATATATTATTTCCATTTAAAGTTTTAAAACTTTGTTTTTCTTCTTTTTGTTCTATATATGGTATAAAATATTGCTTAAATATATTAAATTTTTAAAGGCATTTCCTATTAATTCATTAGTAATCAAGAAGTAATAAGAGGAGATTTTAAATTGAAGAAATTAGCGGAGAAATTGAAAAAAATTGAGTATGTATTGCCAAAATGGACAAGAGAGCTGTTATATGAACATATAATGGAAGTGTGTCAAGATATAAAAGAAAAAAGACAGCTTAAAGCAAATTAAGACTAAAATTTTTATTAAAAATTTAGAAAGCATTTGATATTAAATTTTATCCTGTTACCAGCTTTCTAATAAGGATTGGTCTAAATATCATTTATATAGTTACCTACTTTCTTTTTTAATTAGGTAAATATAAATCTAAACTTCATGAGATGATTAAATTGTCACATAAGGATGTAAATAACAAATTCTACGAATTTGGCAAATATATTCGGGTTGTAGCAATTGCGGTAATACTAAGTATTTTTCCATTCATAACTTTTGCTGGTATGGTTTTAACATCTATTTTTGTCATTATTGCATCAGTTTTTTTGCTTGATATAAATAGACAATTAAAGAATGTCACTTTGGGTGAATTCCGTTCAAAATGGCTAAAAGCAGTTATAATTAGGATAATTGGAATGTTTATTATCAACGTATGTTTTGTTATTGTTCTTACAATGATAAGTAGAAGAGGCATAATAGGTATAATTGAACTAATTACTACTGGCTGGACATATCCTTATATTACTCCAGCATTAATTCTATTAATAGGTTTGGGTATTGCATTATTTATAGGTTTTATACTTGTCATAGTAGGGGCATCGAAAGAAATGTCCGCTTGGAAATTGTTTTACAATTATTTCGAGCAAAATGAAAGTCTATTCCCAAAAGTGATCTCTACAAGCGCTATGGAAGGAGCTGAGAAATGTCGTAAGGGAGCTTTAATGTTTGTTTTAGCCTTTTTAATTATTACACCTATTATTGGCTATATTTTTCAAGCTATTGGTTATTTCAAAATCGCATCATTTGTTAAATTAGGGGAGCCTTATCCAGATTTAGAACCCGTACAACCTCAATCTTTGCCAATTTCAAAACCAAAGTCTATACCAAAACCAGAACCAGAATCTATATCAATAGCATCTTCAGAGGATGCAATTAATTTTTGTCCTCTCTGTGGAGAAAAAGTACCTCCTAATGCTAAATTTTGTGGATTATGTGGTTCTTCATTGAAAAATTAATACAATCTGCCTTAAGAACCTTTTAATCTATTTTTTTCTTTTATTTATTAATGAATTGAAAATAATTTATTAATCAATTTTTAACTCAAGATAAAAGATGGAATGGTTTAGAAATCTTTTTTCAAGATTCACTTCTAATGTAGAAGACAGTTTTAAGAGAGAATCAGATTATATCCAAATGAGACTTGTAGTAGAAGGCATTACTGAAGATTTTGAAAAGAAATTAAAACTAAAAACTGAGCATAATATCTTGCATGCTGATATTAGAGAAGCTAAAGAAGAAGACATTAAAAGTATAGTAAATCTGTATAAATTAGCGTGGCATTCAACTTCAATGCCATATCATACATTGAATGAGAATAATCTAACTGAGATGATGGAGGATCCTGATATTATTTTTTTAATTGCTCAAATAGATTCCATAGATAGCGGGTTTGCTCTTATTTATTATGCTGGGCAAAATAATGAAATTGGAGTTATTGCAGGATTAGGGGTAATACCAGAATTACAGCACAAAGGATTAGGTACGATCTTAGGGTTAGTAGTTTGGAATTATTTCAAGAAAAGAGGAGTTAGAGAATTAAGGTGTAAGGTGTATAAAGATAATAATACATCCTATTCATTCATTAAAGGGCTTAAATTTGAAGAATATGAAGATAATATGGTTACTTGGAAATTTCAATAATTTCTTATATTTCTATTGTTCCGCTTTCTCAACCTAATTTTTTCCATAATGATAACCGAATTTTCCTTTTTAGCTAAAAGTCAATCTAATTATG
>JBATUM010000138.1:0-2595 GCA_049671145.1 Promethearchaeia archaeon | reverse complement strand
ATATAGAATTGACTGAGATAATAAAATCAGAGAATTTCGTTGGTATTAAAAATAATCAAGATTTTTCTTTTATTCAAGAAAAATTAGAGATTTTTTCAAAACGCTTTACTCAAAAATTTAATAAATTAGATATTAATTCAAATAAGAAAAAATTTTTAAAGGCTTTTGAGAATTATCGGAAATTTGAGCTCATTTTGGATGATTTGGAAAAATTACTGAACATTATGTTGTCACAAATTAATTTAATAATAAAATTTCAAATTCTTATTGACAAAAAAAATACCAAATTTTTCATAAATCCTCTTTTTAAACGAAATAATAAAGATAAAATAAAATTTAATGAATTAACAACTCCCGAAAAGGTTTTCCTTATAGTAGTGTTATACATTTCAATAAATATTGTTTTAAATGAAAAGAACCTTACTTTTTCAAATTTGTTTATTCCGAATGATTATAATAAAGGTGGTTCTATTTTAAGAACAATCAGAAAAATTTTACCCATATTTAGTAATAAAGAGAATTTGAAAGATTTTAAATTAATTTTCATAATGTCAAACATTGAAATTAAAAAGGAAATTAAAAACATAAAAGTAATTGAAATTTCAGAGAGATAAAATTATGGAAAACAATGAATTTGAAGAAACTGTAAAATTAATTACTAAATTAATTTTAACCCAACCACAAAAAATGATTAGAGAAGAGGATCTAAAGAATTTATCAAAAAAATTTAATTTTGAAAAAATTATGAGTAATATCTATCTGAATTTAAAAAAAGTTGGTTTTGAATTTATTAAGTCAAAATTTCTCAGCGATACGTACTACATTCTAACATCTGAAGGAAAAGATGATATGATTTCACCTTCTCAATATGGAACACTAGCTTTACTTATAGCTATGAGCAAAGAAGTCGATGATAATTTAAAAATTAAAGATTTAAAAGAGATTTTTTCTGAAGTGTGGGAATCTGATGTAGAATTTTTACTTAAAAATGACTATTTAAGAAAAATAGAAGATTTAGGTGCTATAGTAGTGAGTCCTTTAGGTAAAGCACTTATGAAAAATATAATTCAAGACCTAGATTTAAAGAATCTTTTAGATATCTTTACTAATTAAAGATCCCTCAGAAAATGAAAAAAAATAAACTAATTTAAGAACTTTCAATATCTAATTTAAATTGGTCAAAGACTTTTTTCACACGTTCGGCAGATGGACCTGTTCCCCTAACCCCATTTTCATCCACAAGAATCTTTCCATTTAAAATAGAAATAACATTTTGATCCTCAATATAATTTACATGTCCTTTTGAGAAAATAGTAGCAATTCTATCTGCTAAAGCTTGCATAGGAAAAGGTTCCTCTTCGACTGTAACGTAATTATAATAGCTCCCCCTAATTAATATTTTAGGAAAGATTTTATTTTTTTCATTCTTTACGTTAATTAAAATGAGGTCCAGGGTATCGGAGACACCTTTGAGGGTTCCTACAAAAAATTTATCTTTATCTAGATATACCTTAACGATTCTATCCAATAGACTTTGTAATTCAGTATTATATTGTCTTAATGACATTGTAAACCAGTATTTTTATTATTAATAAATAATATATTCATTTACTTTTATTCTTATTTTAAAAAACGTAATCAACCATCTTTTAATTAATTTTAAAATAAACTATTTGTCAATTCGGGCATTCCTTCTCCAGTTATTGCACTTGTTTTGATTATTTTAAGATTTGGATTTATTGTTTTTGCATCCTTTACCATTTTATCAATATTAACATCCACAACATCTAATAAATCGATCTTATTGATTACAGCGATATCTGACATCTTAAAAAGCATTGGATGTTTTTCAATAACCCATTCACCCTCAGTAATAGATACAACACAAATTCTTTTTTCTGCTCCTAAAATAAAATCGGATGGGCAAATTAGATTTCCCACATTTTCTATGAAAACAACATCATATTTACTTAAATCCAGATTTTTAATGACTTGAGAGATATGGTAGGAATTTAAAGCACATTCTCTACCTGTATTTATTTGTATAGTTTTAACTCCATGTTTCTCAATACGATCTGCATCCAATCTGGTTGTTACATCTCCATTTAAAACTAACATTCTCTTTTCTTTTGAAAGAATTTCAACTATTGCTTCGATTAATGCTGTTTTGCCTGCTCCAATCGCTCCAACAATATCGAATGACTGTATTCTATGTTTTTTAAATATTTGATTATTTTGAATTGCAAGTTTTTCATTATTCTGTATTAAATCTTCATTTAACTCAATGACTTTCGAAAATTCTCCTCTAGGCAATAGAATTTACCAATATATTTTTGATTAAAGCTAAAAAAAAGAATTAAAAATCATTGATAATTTTTTTGGATTTACTTCAAAACAAATTATTCTTTAAGATAAGCCCCATTCGTATTTAAACAAAATATAAGAAGCTAATATCCCTCCCAATTCCGGTAGGTAAAATAAAATATAATATGGAGCAAAAAAACCAAAAAGTAATACTGGGATTAAACGGATGATTATTATTATCAATAGAAAGGTTCTTCCTTTTAATCTAATAGGTAAAAAATAGAATAACGC
>JBATUM010000137.1:0-5715 GCA_049671145.1 Promethearchaeia archaeon | reverse complement strand
AATTCGTCTAGTATTAAAATCTAATGTTAAAATTTAAATATAAAACTTCACGTAAATATTATGTTTAAAATCCGAATTTAATTTATACTAATGAACCCTTAATTCGAGAAAAAGAAGTTTTTATTTTTTATATTGTGTTATTAAAAAGCTAATCAATTTTATTAACAAGAAGAAGCAAATTATCCAAATTGCACAATCAAAAAACAAATTAAGCCAAGAAACCTCAAATGGGGCACTAGGATATACTGCTTGACTTAACCAATATATTGGATAGCCCCATTTCTGAGTGCCAATTAAGTCTCCTGTTGGATAAGGAGCAAAACCTAAAATAACAGTTAAAACAATCCCGCATATTATTGAAAATATAAGAATTAATTTATTTTTCATGAGCCTTACAAAAATCTATTTTATTTAAGATTTTCACTAAATTTGTTCAAGTGTAAAAATAAAAAAAGATAAATAAATTAAGTAGTTATTTAACCTCTATTTCTAATTTATCAATGATTTCCATTAAATCTAATACTTCAAAGTCAAAATTGTAGTCGTTATTAGCATCACTTAGATTTCTGTGACAAAATGGGCAGGTAGATGATATTATAGTGGCACTAGTTTCTTTAGCTTCGTCTAGTCTTTCTTTTGAAATTTCTACAGACCATTCCGGATAACCAATTTTTACTCCACCACCTGCACCACAGCACCAAGCAAAATTTCTGTTTCTTTTCATTTCTACTAGCTTTAAACCAGGAATCTGTTTATAAATTTCACGAGGAAGCTCATAAACACCCATATGCCGCCCTAAATGACATGGGTCATGATACGTAACTGTCTTATTATATTCTGATTTGAATTCTATTTTTCCCTCATCTAATAATTGTTTAACTATTTCGAGAGTATGAAAAACCTCGAAATCATAATCCTCTCCAAATTTTTCAAAATCTTTCATAAAAGTTCTATAGCATCCAGCGCAAGAAGTTATTACTTTTATAGCTCCAGTATTTTTAATTTGAGCAATATTATAGCTCATATAGTTTTTGACAATTCCTATTTGACCTGTTCGTATCATTGGACTTGTACAACAGTGTTCATCTATTAATGTAAAATCAATGCCTACTTTTTTTAAGAATCTGAGAGTAGCATCTCTTATAGGCTGCTGTCTATAGTTAGACGTACAGCCTATAAAATAGACCCATTCTGCCTTATCTGGAAGATTATATTTTTTTTTTAGCTCTTTATTATCGGAATTTGGTTCTCCATATGGATTGCAATTTTCTTCACAACGAGATACTAGAAATTCTTGATTTTTTGCGGGACCAATATGCTTAACCGCTAATTCTCTAAGTGCTTCAATCATCTCTACAATATAATCAGCATGTGGTGCTTGACATGCGTCTACACAAGCTGCACAAGTTGTACATGCAAAAATAGGATCTATTAACTCATCATTCCAGTTTAATTCTCCTCTTAACACACCACGAATTATCCTTATACGCCCACTGGGCCAATAAGATTCAAAAAGATATTTCTCACCAGAAGGACATATTTTCTCATAATTTTTATATCCATACTTACATGTTGAGCATTTAATACAGTAATCAAAAGCCATTTCAAGAAAATCTTTCCCATGTAAACTCTTATCTATTTCAACCATTATAGATTCCACCTTCCTGGGTTAAAGATATTATTTGGATCCATGCAACTTTTTATTTTTTCAAATAATTTAATCCAACCGGGATTAATCATCTTCCTCATTTTTTCCGTCATCCAATTTGGTGTCTTATAAGGGATACATCCGGCTTCCAAACACATATCAGTAATTTCTTCCATGATTTTATGAACATATTCTTCTTCTTTATACTTGTTATAGGGAAGAATTGGGCGAAAGATTCCATAATGTCCGTATTTCATAATTTTTCCATAAAGGATTGGGCTATGATAATCATATTTTCGGAATATAGCATCTGCTTTCTCAATTAATTCCTCAAATTTATGAGTTGGAGCATAACTTCCAAACCATGTAAGCCCTGACTTTGGGACAGTAGGAAGGATAACTGCGGGTAGATCATATGCACACCTAACTCTTAAATCAAAAACTTTTACAAAGTCATCAAAATCTAATAATAGAATTTTTTTTCCTTTTTTATTTAATTCTTCAATGATATTGAATAAGAGCTTCTTTTTTGCTTCAAATAAATCCTCTGTTTTAGCAGACATAGGCATAATAGTAATAAAATCAGGTTCTCCAGGAAATTTTTTAGGATTTTCAAGTTCAACGGCCAATTTAACAGCTTGTATATTGAAAAAGGAGATATCGTCTACAGCCTCAGACTTTCCTACTTCTCTTAAAACATCTGCTATGTCAGTTAGACCAAAAATAACAGTAACATATGCTTTTTGGAAAGGATCATTTGGCCATAATTGAACCGCACATTTCGTAATCAATCCAGTGGTGCCTTGCCAATTCACAAACAAACCTAATAAATCTGGCATGGGGTACCGAGACCACCAAGAATCTGGATCAGAGTCTTCCAAACCATAAAAGCAAGATCCAACCCTTGCAACTGTTCCATCAGTTAAGATCACCTCAAAACCATTAATTGAATCTCCCATTGAGCCAATTTTACACGATAAACTATTCATGCCACTTAAAATAGCATTTCCTACTACTCCAGCATATGGAGGAGCATAAGGATAACTATATCTTAAGTGTGGATGATTTTCATCTAAATATTTTTTTAACTGACCAAATGTAACTCCCGGTTCAAGGATCGCATACATCATAGTTTCATTAATATGTAGGATTCTATTCATTTTTTTACCAAAATCTACAATAATACCGCCCTGCTTTGGTATAGTAAGGCCGCCCACGTTATTTCCTGTAATATACGGCACAATTGGGATTTGATTAACATTACAATATTTAACTAATTCTATTAATTGATTATTATTCTCTGGAATAACCACAAAATCAGGCATACGAGGTTTACATTCAGTCATATCATAAGAATAAGGGTATAAATCAACTTGTTTAGATGTTACGTTTTCTGAACCAAAAATATCTATAAGTTTATTAAACACATCCTCCTTGCTAACTTTTTCAAATATATTTCTCCTTTTTATTTGAGTCATTTCTCACTTCCTCATCTGGTTTTTTTATTTAATTCATAATAATTTAGGTTTTCTTGTTGAGCAACCCTCTGTAAACTAACCATAAAGATACTATAAAATCTAGCCAATTTGGAACTATCTTGACCTAATCCTTCAATTTTCATATGTCCTTCCTCCATCGCAAAAAAGGGGTTTATTCTTTCATATGCCATATCTAACATAGCGTTAATATGCATTGTAACTTTCAAATCAGGAGTTTTAGGTTCTCCTCTTTCGAAAAATATCTCATCTCCTTCAAAGTTAACCGTTACAGGATAAAATGGTTCCACATAAATAACAACTTTTTTATTCCAATCATGAACTAGCTTATAAAACTCCTTTTCGTCCTTTCTTTTTGAAAGAATATTATATAAGGCTATAGAAATCAAGTCTTCTGGTTCTTGTATTGAAATCATTTTTATTTACATCTTGAATTTGTTTTTAATAAGAGTATTTTCAATTTTAAATTATAAATATTTAATTAATTTGAAATTAAATTGATTTCTAATATAAAAGTTAGTCGATATGCTGTAAAACAAGATAATATAAAACTAGGGAAATAGACCCCTCAATTCATGAGATTTGGCAACACTTGAAATGGCTATCATGTAAGCAGCATTCCTAAGTGAGCAATTTTGATTTTTAGATAGGTTCCAAACTTTTTCAAACGCTTCCAGTAAGATGGTTTTCATCTCTCTATTTACACGTTCCAAATCCCAGAAATAAGCATGAATACTTTGAATGTATTCGAAATAGGATACAATTAATGCTCCACTATTCGCAAGAATGTCAGGAACAACAATGATTCCTTTCTCATTTAATACCTTATCTGCTTTGGAGGTTATAGGTCCATCAGCTCCCTCAAAAATAATTTTACAGTTAATGTTATCAACATTTTTGCTTGTGATTTGATTTTCAATAGCAGCAGGTATTAAAATATCACATTTAATATTAAACACATCTGGAATCGTAATGTTTTTAATCCCATCTACTTTAAAATCCTTAAATTGTTTTCCTTCTTGCTTCCATTTTAAAACGTTGTTTGTAAGTTCTAGACCCTTTTCTGCATAAATTCCCCCAGTACTGTCAGTAACCGCCAGAATCTTACAACCTTGTTCATGGAGAATTTTTGCGATTACACTACCTACTTTACCAAATCCTTGTATTACAACTTTTAAAGACTCTAAATTAAAATTCAATTTTTCAGATAATGCTTGTAAAATATAATACATGCCTCTTCCTGCAGCTTCATCCCGACCTACAGTTCCACCTATTTCCAATGGCTTGCCAACAGCTACACTGGGTACAGATCTTCCTTTTTGCATTGAATAGACATCCATCATCCAAGCCATTGTTTCTTCATTTGTATTTACATCTGGAGCAACAATATCTATATCAGGACCAATCATGTTTATTATTTCGGCTGTATATCTTCTTGTAAGTCTCTCTAATTCTTTTTTGGATAGACTCTTTACATCAACCCGTACTCCACCCTTAGAGCCTCCTAATGGGATTCCTAATAACGCGTTTCTAAACGTCATTAAAAAAGCTAATGCTTTAATATCGTCAAGTGTTAAATCGGGCATATATCGTACGCCTCCCTTTGCCGGTCCACGAAGAGTGGAATGATGAACTCTGTATCCTTCATAAATCTTAAGTGACCCGTCATCCATAATAATAGGAATAGACACGATTAATGAACGCTCAACCCGTTTAAGATATTCTATAGTATTAGGGTTTAGATTAATTAAACGAGCAGCAATTTCTAATTGTTTTTTCCGAGTTTCGTACGGATTGGGTCTTGGAAGCATTAATTTACACCTAATACATTAATTCCCTATAAATTTACCAAACAATATTCAACAAATTTAAGAGGGTCTATGGCACATCCCCCTGAATCTAAGCCTCCTAGTTGATTTAATATGCTCTCATCAATTGGATTTTCATTTAACCATAAACCTTTCAAATTCAATAAAGATTCTAATCCTTTAATTTTAGATATTTCATTATTACCTAAATCTAAAGTCTCTAATTCTTGAAGTGTTTCTAAACCTTTTATTACAGAGATTTGATTTCCAGAAAGAAATAATTGATTTAATTTTACCAAAGGGTATAATCCGCTTATTTGACGTATTTTATTATCCTTTAAATTTAATACTTGCAAATTTGTACAATTCTCCAATCCTTGGATTTCTTCGATTTGGTTTGAAGTAATCTGAAAAGTATTCAGTTTTTCAAGTGAACTTAATCCCTTTATTTCTATTATTAAATTATCATTAAGATATAACTCTGTGAGTTCAATTAAGTTATCCACACCTTCTATTTCGGTTATTTTATTTCCCGCAAGATTTAGAACTTGAAGCTTTTCCAAATTCTCAATCCCCTCTATTTTCTTAATTTGATTCCCAGCCACCCAAAGGACTTCTAAATTTTCCAAAGAATCAAGTTTTTTTAGTTCAGTGATCTTATTCCATGAAAGATCTAATTTCTGAAGTGCTACTAAAGTATCTAATCCTTTTATTTCGCCTATTTGATTACCTCGAAGATATAATTCTTTTAAATTAACAAGAT
>JBATUM010000136.1:0-14047 GCA_049671145.1 Promethearchaeia archaeon | reverse complement strand
ACGTTGAAGAATATTAAACTAAATTTTATCAAAATCGATAAAATCATTCAAAAGGTAAATGAAGATTTGGATAATTTTCATAAAACAATTAAGGAATTTCAAAGAATACCTGCTCAATTTCGTGAGAAAATGAACTCATATATAAAAGAATTCAAATTTCATGAAACTGAAATTAAGTTAAATAACATTTATTCTGATATAGTTAAAAGGATAAAGAAATTCAATAAAAGGATAAATAAGTTCGAATATAAAAGACTCGCATTTAATTTTATTGAAGATTGGCAAGAGACCAAATTACTTATTATTGATGAGCTAAGTATAATAAAAGGATTCATTTCTGAAATATTTGAAGAAAAAAAGGGGGAATTTACATTAAATTTAAAGTCAAAAATTAAAATCCTTCTGGATAGAATCTCAGTATTAAATGCTCAATTTGATTTTGTCAAAAATTATAAATTTCCAGATAATTTAGACAGTATGTTAATGAGTCAGAGCCAAGATAAAGAAGTGGAAGAACGGTTTACTCAAATCACTCAAATGAGAAACTATTTATTTAGACTTGATGATGATATTAGAGAAATTCTGGTAGATAATGTAGAATTTAATGAAGTTTTCAAAGATCTATTGAGAAATTGGGTTGCTACAAAAATCCAAATCCAAGAGTACTTAAGCGATTTAGATAAGAAAATAAAGCAAATTAAAGATAATATAGTAAACTATTTTATAGAAACAACTAAAGATGATACTCAAGAATTAAAGATTAATGGCATTAAAAATGAATTAGGCTTCCAATTATTTCAAGGACATATTCAATCAATTATTACTCAGAGTATTGAAGGTTTTAAAAAAATTAATGATAGTTTTAAAAAATTAGCTTCCAAATTAGAGATATTAATTCAAAAAAGTGAATTTTCTGATGCTAAGAAATTAATTGAAATGAACTCAAACCAAATTCAAAATTTCATTGAAGACTATGAAGCCCAGATTGACAATATTATAGGTAAAGTTGTTGAAGATAAAAATGATATTTTTAATTTATACGTGAGACCCTATATTACAAAATTTGTGTCTTCAAAAGAGTTCCTTATCAATAAGTTAAAAACTTTTTCAGAGAAGGGATACAATAAAATATACTTAAACCAAATAAAATATTATTTAGAAGTAATAAATCCAATTAACTTAGAAAATTTAGCACTATATTTAGAAGTAGATATTGAATATCTAAAAGATTTAATCCTAAATTACATTCATAAGAAAAAATTAAAAGCTAAAATAATAAATGATAATCTTTATTCACCAAAAATCGAAGAGGATTTTATCGAAGCAAAGGATTTGCTATTTTTCAAAAATATTAAAACTATAGGAAACAAAATGTATTTAAACTTTAAACTGAATAATCCTACTAATTTTAATTTTCGAGAAATCCAGATTTCACTCAAGATTCCATCATATCTTTCATTTATCAAGAAAGAAAGCTTCCCAAGCTATTTATATCTGAATGAGTTAAAGTCTGGTAGTGTTTTTAAATTTAATTATGTTGTTAAAATCAACAGAAACTTTGAGAAAAATTTGGCAGATCCAACAGTAGATGAGATTAACCTCAATCTATATTATAGAGACCCGTTTGATATCACTCGTAAAACAACAAAAAAAATTGATCTCCTTCTACCTTAAACGTTAATGAATTTACTATTCATGCTTATTGAAAAATTCGATAGATATATCGAAGAAATGAATCAATTAATAAATAAGTATTAATTCATAAATTACAAAATCTAACTACAAATTAAGAATTCTAATTAAATCTTGAGAAACTAAAATTTTTCTTGATTAGTAAGAATTCTGACTAAAAGTATAAAATAATAAAGGTGAACTATGAAAAAAGAAGAAGAGTATAGACTTACTTCACAAGTTAAAATACATGGATGATCATGCAAACTTGGCCCAAATAGTTTAGAAAATCTACTGCAAAAAGCTGGTTTAGCAGGAGATTTTGAAGACGCTGCTATATTACCGGTGCCTAATAGCGATTTGGTCTTAGTAAAAAACTTGGATATTTTTACTCCAATCGTAGATGAGCCAGAAATCCAGGGTGAAATAGCCGCGTGTAATGTAACCAATGATATTTTTGCCATGAATGTACCTGAAATTTCCGGAATGCTGGTTTTTCTTGGTATTAATACAATTATGCCCATGGAAATTGCTGAAAACATACTGATTGGTATTAAAAATTTCATGGAGAAAAAGATAAACTCAAAAATAGTTGGTGGACACACTATATATTCTGAATGGCCACTAATAGGCGGAGAAGCATCGGGATACGTCCAAAGCAATGCGGTTATTAAAAAACAAGGAGTTAAGGAAGGAGATAAATTAATCCTTACAAAACCAATAGGAATACAAGCTATAATGGCAACATACAGAATTTCAAAAGATTTTCCAGGAATGCTAGAACAATATTCAAAAGATGAGTTAAAGAAATCTATAAATTTTGCTATTGAACTTATGACCACATCAAACCAAAATGTTGTAAAAACAATCCATTCTTACAAAGATTTCTCTTTTATACACGCCATGTCTGATGTTACGGGTTTTGGATTAGCCGGTCATACAAAGGAAATGTTACAAAATTCTAATTTATCGGCAGTTTTAGAACAAGTTCCTTCTATAAAATTATCAAAAGAGCTCTCAAACGAATTAGGTTATGCTTTTGATGATTGTACCTGTCATGAGACCGCTGGAGGTATGTTGATGGCTGTTGACCCTGTTAAGTCAGAAGAATTTTCTAATACACTTTATAGTAATGGGATTAAGAATTGGATTGTGGGAACCATCGACTCTGTAAAACCAGGAACAGTTAGAGTTGATGAAAACATAGAAAATATAGAAATACATAATTTATAAAGATGTCATTGATATAAACTTAAACACCTTTATGGTGAGTGTTTATTGAGAAATCCACCTGCGAGGTGGCATCTAGAAATATATTATATTATTCTTTTATCTTACCATTAAGTTTTAAAACTGTTTTTCTAGCTTCATTTAATGCTTTATTGACTAGCTCATCTCCATTATCAACATTAAAACAGGTAATAGAAACCTCAACTTCTACTGATAACCCTATTCTGGGATGCGTTTTTATCCAAAGTTGTGGATATTTTTCTTCTAATTTGGTAATATAAGGAGCAATCTGGCTTTCCCCAATTCCAGAAAAAAGAAAACTTCTTTCTATAAATTTCCCTTGTTTTTCTCTTAAGATTGGTGTTATAACAGTTCTAAACATCGCTTTCATTTCTGCTGGAACGCCAGGTAGTATAAAAATTTTAGTATTTTCTTCAGAGATCTTAACTCCGGGAGCCGTCCCTACAGTATTTGGCAAGGGGGTGGAGCCCTGAGGGAGATATGCCATCTTTTCTCGCTCTTTTGTCATTCCTTCAAGTTTTAAGAGCCCTCTCTTATACGCCCTTTCGTATACTTTTTTGATAGTATTATAAGCATGTTCATTTAACTCTAACTTTCTATTCAAACCCCTTGCTATGCCTTCTAAAGTCATATCATCAAAGGTTGGGCCCATACCTCCTGAAGTTATAATTATGTCTGGTTTACGTTTTAAGGTATCTTGTAAAGTAGATGATATCAAATCTAATTCATCTCCAATGGTTGTGATTCGCTTTAGTCTATGTCCATATTTCGCAATCCTTTTAGCCATCCAATTTGAATTAGTATCTTGAGTTTTACCTATTAAAATTTCATTTCCAATTACTAAAATTTCAACTTCCATTCTGATTCAAATCCTTTAATTTAAAATAGTATTTTAAATAATTCTCAATACAATAATAAATTTGAAATTAAATAATACATTCGATTTATAATACTTGAAATGATAAATATGATTTTACAGCTATGACTATTGAAATTGATGATGCTGGAACCGGGGATTTAGTGGGCGATGCTTTTATTGGGTTATTAAGAAAAGAAACAGGAGAGCTCGTTTTTAAAACACTCCCAGTAGAATTATTTCAAAACCATAATTGGAAAAATAAAATGGCATATAAGAAAGCACTAGATTTAGTTAAGGAGGGATTAAAGGAATTAAATTTCATTAAAGATAAGGAGAAAATACTAATTTGTCGAGGAAATATCTTTGATGAGGTTAGGAATTACTTTGTTGAGGAAGGAATTTTCTACGAACGATCGATAATTGAGGGGAAATTACAAGATGCAGTGGAAGGTAAATTAATAGATTATCTTAGAAATGATCTCGGTATTAAATCTAAAAAATTAACGAAAAAAAGTGGAGCTAAAAGGTATTTTGTACTATTTAATTGGGTTAGTTATGATTTTTATAAACGAGAAAAGTATGTTAAATCAGGCTTCAAAAAATGGAATACTATTTGGAGAGAACGTGCCATAGAAAAATACAAAAAATCCAAAAACCTACGGTACACCAGTGGTTATAAATCGAAGTAATTTATCTAAATTCGACTATTATTTTTATTAAGGAACTATAGGTTTTCTACAAAAATTCTTAAATATTATGTTATCATTAATAGTGATCAGTAATTATCAAATTTCAGTAGTTGATAAATATATCACTAAAAAAAAAAATTGGCGAAACTCCAATTAGTCAGCACAATATCATATCCCTTCCCTCTAAAAAAAAATTCATAAGTGCTGTTATATTATTAGCCTTTAGTGTTGCTTTGCTGCCCACCGGTTTTCTGCTTAATGGATTTATACAAAAAGAAATTGAAAACGGTATTGCTGACGAAATTAGAATACCTGGCCCTAATGACGCAGGTTATGATGAATGGATATCAAATAATTATCCCGACGCTATTCCCGAGTATCGAAAATTTTATATGTGGAATTTAACTAATCCTACTCAATTTCTTACAGGAAAGAAACCAAACCTTGAAGAAATTGGTCCTTTTATTTTTCGAGAATATAAAACGAAGTATGATGTGAGCTATAGCGCTAAACTTGATGAAGTTACCTATAATCAATATTCAACATGCATATTTCAACCTGATATGTCTGCTCCCTTATGTTCTCTTGATGATAATATTATAAACATAAACCCTGCTTATTTAGGGGTTCTGAAATTAGCTGAAAATGAGGAAAATCTAATTAAGGTTATGTTTCCATCTGTTCTTTCAGAAGTGAAAGCACTTTTTGGAGAAGAATTAAATATAACCCTAAACGAGCTTTTGACTAATGAAGGAATTTATAACATGCTTGTTGGGGCTTTATATGATATGCTTCATGATCTATTTTCCGGAATCCTTGGGGACCAGGCAATAAATTTAACTGCTACTTGGATAGTTGATTTTCTTACTACGTATATAGTACCGTTAGAAGATCTGGTAGAATTTATGGATGATGCAATGCCTAGTGCTGAAGCAATTTTCCTTGGGGAATGGGCAAATGATTATTTTCCTGAAGTTAAAGTGGATTTATCAATTTTATTCGGACATATCTTAGATGTGATAAGTGATATTGTAGATTTTGTTATTGATCTCATTTTCTTTTGGGACGTCTTACATTTATTTGATGCTATTAAGGATGCACTACATCAAGAACTTATGAATATGTTTGAAGAGTTATTTACTGAATCTCCAGTCGCAGAATTAATTGCAGGACTCCTTGCAGATTTGATCCGAAGTTTAGGAAGTAAATTGGTCGATGAAGAGGGTAGTAAGACCGGTGAAGGGGTTGATATCGATGGTCGAGAACCGTATAATTTTCCAGGCCCAAGTTCTGATCTCAATATCATTAATCGTAGTGAAGATGGCGAGTCTGGAATTACACAGGAGCAATGTCAGGCTCTTTGGGATCAAAACAACCCAAACTCGCTTCTAGGTATGGATATGTTGACGAATCCGATCTGGTTTGAAGCGTTAGCTGGAATTGAAGGAGCTAAAATTTTCTTAATGAATATATTTTCTCTAAATGAAACTCAACTTGAATTAATTTTAACCTGGATAGATACAAGTATAAATGGATGGCTCAAAAATATATGCGAATATTCGATAAAAGATTGGAATAGCGGTTTACTCACTACTCGTACTGTTAAAGAATGGCTCTTCACAGCTGTGGATAATTTAGTCAATGAACAAGATCCTTCAGAAGCAAAAGTAGGAATTTTTAATAATTGTTCTTCCGAAGCTGAAGCAGAGGCTGAGGATATGAAAAGTTTTACTGTAAACACAGGTAAACTTAATATTGATAAAGTCTCTGACACTGTTAAATATGACGGTAAGGAAGTTATTACTGTTTGGGAAGAAGAGGAAATTGTGCGCGGTACAGGTGGCACTCAATTTGCACCGGGGGTTTCGAAAAATGATCCTCTTTATATTTTCATAACTGATTTATTAAGAACAGTAGAGATTACCTATTCTGGAACTACTAATATTTATGGTATTGAATTATATAGGTTCAAACTATCAGAAGAGACCTTGAAAATCAACCCAAAATATTACCAATCCATTGAAGGATTAGCTAATATGACCGTAGATAAAATAATTCCTACTTTTCTTAGTAAACCCCACTTTCTTGATGCAAGCAGCTATCTGAAAGATTCTGTTAATGGTCTAAATCCCAATGAGGCTCAACATGATATTTACATAGATGTCGAGCCCTTATCAGGGGCTGTTATGAACGCAGGTGAACGAATACAGATTAATTTTATGGTTAATCACACAGATATTTGGCATACAGACTGTTGGGAGGGTGTGATGCCTATTCTTTGGCTTGAATTTGGGGGACAAATAATAGAAAATCTGGCAGATAAATTTAAAAACTTGGTTTATAATGCTCAAGATCTAAGTACAATCTTGTATCAGGGATGTATTGGTGTAGGTGCCGCCCTCATTATTCCTGGTATGATTTTTACAACGACACAGAATCGAAAACGATTAATTATAAAAAAACAAAAATTAGAACAAGGCATTAAAGCTCCCAAACTACCTTCTAATAAAAATGCAAAACTTAAAGCGGAAAAAGTATCAATATCTTCAAATAAAACCGTGATGACTCCACCAAGCGATGAAGTATCAAACTCTCCTAGTAAAGAAAAACCAGAATCTTCAAGTGATCCAAGTTGATAAATTAATAAATAAATATTTCTTTTGAAAGTTAATAGATTTTAATTATACAATTTCTTATAGGTGTGTTATTCTCATGGTTAATAAAAGGAATATAATTAATCATGAATTTATTATTTTAGAATCTATCAGAGATAACCCTGGGGGTGTAACCGTCTCAGATATAGCCAATTTTACGAAATTTTCTAGAAATACTGTTTCTAAATATGTTTCGATTTTAGAACTGAAAAAACAAATCTTTAGTAAAAAGGTTGGTGCTTATAGATTGTTTTTTGCTATGAAAAAAAACTATATCCCTTTTGAAATGGCTATTTCATATTATAAAGCTCTTTTATCTAAAATTAAAAAATATTATCCAAATATAGAGGAAATGGCTAAAAAGATTGGTAAGGAAGCTATGAAAGATATAAAGTTTTCCTTTGGCCCTAATGTTTATAAACAATTGAAAACACTAAAGGATCACCCCATTTCGAGAATACATTTAGAAAGTTTTAAAAATTTCTACCCCGTATATGATATATTTCAGCCAAACATTGAAATCTCTGTTTTAAAAATTAATCAAGAAGAAAAAAGTGCAACTTATAGATTTAAGAATTCAATATTCTTAGAAAATTCTGATGATTTTATATACCATATTTATATTATGTGTGGAATTACAGAAGGAATACTTAGTATGGTATTAAATAAAGAAGTAATTTGCCATATTGAACAAGTCTATATTTCTAATGAAAAGGAAAATTCATTTTTTGATATTAGCATTAAAATGACATGAAATAAATGAAATGAAAATTGTTGTATTTGCTCCTCATCCTGATGATGAGATATTTGGATGTGGAGGGTCTATTCTAAAATGGATGGATGAAGGTCATGATGTTCATATTGTATATGTAACTGATAATCGTGCTTTTTATTCCTGGGGTTTAAAAGATGACAAAATAAATAAAGAGGACGCTAAAGAATATTCAAATCTAAGTGAGGATGAGCTCGGAAGAATTGGATTAGTTGAAGCAAAAGTAGTTGCTAAAGCATTTGGTTTTCCTGAAAACAACACTCATTTATTTAAATTTCATGATCAAGATGCTTTAAACCAGATTGATAATGGAATTGAATTATCAAAAGAAATTATCAAAGATGCTGATAGAATTGTATTACCAAGTGATAATAATAATCACCCTGACCATCAAGCAACCCATACAATGGCAAAGAGGGCAGCTTTAGATTTAGAGCTTAAAGATATTGAATTTTATGTTTATGCTATTTATAACGTTTTAAAGACGCGAATGAAAAGACAGATAAAAATACGAATGGGACAATATCGTAATAGAATCTATGAATTAATGAAAGGGTATAAAACTCAGTTATGTTTAAAAGAAACTAATTTAGGATGGCAAACATTTAAATTTAGAAGAGCAGAAAGATTTGGAATTTATAAACTTGAAGATGCTAATAGATTTTATAATTTCTAATTAAAAACAGGAGAAATTTAATTTTTTAGAATCGTACCGCAATGAGGGCATATTTTAATCCCAGTTTTTACTCTTTCCCCACATGCAAAACAAATCCCTTTATTCTGGCCAATAAATTTACTTGAAATTGAATCTTTGGATTTATTCCCTTCTCTTCGTTGTTTGAAAACACTTTCATCTGTTTTATCTTCGGAAATAATTCTTTTAACATAATCTTTATCGTGGGGGGTTTTTATTTCAAAATCTTCTGAAGGTTTGATTTCTTTGAATCCCTTTGGTAGGTTTTTAAATTTACTATCTTTAATCACTTTAGGCTCTTTCTTAGGAAATTCAAATTCTTCTTTCACCTCCTCTTTAGGAGGGCTAGCAATCTCAAATTTAGTAGAATCGATTCCATTTTCAACACTATTATCTGAAACTTCGACTTCTTCTTGGACATCAGTAAGTTCTTCTATAATTTCCATTTTTCTCTCTCTGGCTAATTTTAATTTTAAACTTTTAATATGTTCAATAATTTGTGTTGTCTTTTCAATTAACATAGCCCTATATGAAAATTCTAAGTTAGGTGTTTTTGAAGCTCTAATTACCATTTCTGAAATTTCAACCCACTCATCAATCGCTTCGTTAATCTTATTATTATTTTCAAATCCGGTTGCTTTCGCAACTCGATAACTAAGTTCTTTATTAAATTTAGCGATATCCATGATAAAATCATATTAACTTTTTATAAATATTCAAATTTAACAAGTAAATCCAAGTATTTATAATTGTTAATATTTAAAGTAAAGATTAAAATTATAGATTTTTATTAGTTTATTAAGTAAATCATTTTGATTATTTTTATCTAGATAATTTTTATGTCGATACGTCCCCTTTCTGAGAATGAACTCGAAAATTTAAAAAAAGCCATAGAAGAAAATGGTTGGCAGATTTACGGATATATCCAGAATTATTTTAGATATAGTATCACAAAGGAAAAATTATTACTATTTACAATAAAATTTCCGGTCATTTTACCTGTAAGGATTAATATACCATTTGAGGTAGTTAGTTTTCGAGTTTCTATTGCATTTAAATTCTGGAATATAAATCAAAATATTAACAAGACGATTTTTTATTTTATGAAAACTCTGAGAGATTTAGCTTTAAGAGTCTCAATAGAACATAATTTTCAAATTAAAGGAAAGGAAAATGATTTACTTGAGATGTTAAATCTTCTCATGCCTGAAATAATAAAAAATGAGAATGAGAAAACTTGGATAAACAGAATACGAATTTCTTTGGCAAATAAAAGGGAAAAATTTAAAGAATTTGATACTTCTCGTCTTACAAGCATCGTTAATAGAATAAAAAAAACAGGATTAAATCCTACATTCAAATTACCCTGGGAATTAAGTAATGGGGTACCAAAACTTAGAGCTTCTGAAACCTTATTTTTCTCAAATGATGAAAAATTTGATGAATTCTTTATTCTAGAGAAAGGATTTTTTACATATTTAAAAGATTTGGAATATAATAAATTTTATATTCGATCTTCTTTTGATTGCTATACTCCATATATTTTGAGTAACATTTTTGATGATACAGAATTTAAATTAGAGGAAATTATAGAAAATTGGATTAAATTTTCTAGAATGATTTTAAATTCCGTATTAGAGTTAATATCTTCAGGAAATTTCGTTCAAAGTGACTATATAAATTTTAAACCAGAAAGGGAATTAGACTCTAGAGATTATGAATTAGATCAAAATAATTTTCCATTTTCTCCCCTTCATTATGAGAGTTCTATTTCAAAGGGAGAATTATATCCAATTCATAACGATCTTCTTAATTCTCCACCTATTAATTTTGAAGTTATTGAATCTCTAAATATGTATACAGAAGCAGAAGAATTAATAAAAAATTATCGATTTAATGAAGCAGCAGTGTTATTAAACAATTCTTTAAAGATTTTTAATAAAAATCGGCAAAGGAAAATTACTGTTTCGATTCTACTTAAACTGAGAAAAATTGCATCACTTTTAAATCAAGATGATATTGCGCTCAACTATTTACAAAATGCTCTCGGTGTAGCTAAATCAGGAGAAGTACCTATAGAGTATATAATAAAGATACATTATAAATTAGGGAAATCGTATTATAACAAACAGGATTTTGTTAATGCTATGAAACATTTTAATGTCATTATAAGTTTTTTAAAAAAAGAGGAAAAACACTCAATAAACACAAATGATTTTTTAGGCATGGCTTATCTTTATATAGGATTAATTAATTTGGAACAAAGCCAATTGGCTCAGTCAAAAAATAATTTCAAACAAGCTTTTCAATTTGGTAATAGTTCTGTCAAAGTTAAGCTAAATTATCATTTACTCCGAGCAAAACAATATAAAATTACTGGTAAAGTGTCTCAAGCGCAAAAATTATTAAGATCTGGGATAGAAGCTGTAGGATTAGATTTTACAGATGAGAAATATGAATATCTCTTTTTTGATCTAATTTTAGAATTAGCAGAATTTTACGTTCATCATCGCGTTGATTCACGAAAAGCGATATTTTTATTAAAAAAAGTTGAAAGCCGCCTAGCTCTCAATGTCAAAGAAATACCTGGAATTAAAAGAGCTATAAGATGGAACTTGTTAATGTGCGATTTTTATGACATTCTAGCCAGAGATAGTAATAACTCTACTCATTATTATAAACAAAGTCAGATTTTAATTAATCAACTTAGGAAAATTGGTGTACTAGATTAAAATAATAAAAAAAGTTATTTGCGTGAAAAGGCAGCACGCTTAGCACCAAGCGAATCAGTTTGACCGCCATATTTACTCTGTTCAACCCTTTTGGCATATAACTCTCTGAACCGGATTCTTGGAGGTTTTTTCTTTTTGGCATTAACTCCTGTTCGTTCTATTTTGGGAGTTTGTTGCTTTACTTTTCCAGCTTTTGTCAATGATCCGTGAGAACCAGGAATATCACATCAACTCCATATTAAAGTTATACTAATTTATTTATAGTATTAAAAAAAAATCCAAACTCTTAAATTTTGTTATTATACTAAATTAAAATTAATATAAAAATTGGACTCCAATTTTTTTATAGTGTCTTAATTCAATCTTCTAAATATCAATGAAATATTAAATTTATTATATTATATGAGTTAAAATGACCGAAAAAGAACCTAATAATACAAACTCTAAATCTAAAGATTTTATTGATCAAAAAATTCAGTATGGAGAATCACAAATTAATTGTTTTGCTTGCGGGGAAAAAATAAAAGATGGGACTAAAATATGCCCTTATTGCAACACAAAACAAGAATCAATAAGTTCTTAATAGAAATGTTTTTTGGTAATCAAAACACTAAAAATCTTGTATATTAATAATTTTTCCTTAAAATGATTAAGATGAGTTACAGAAATTATAGTAGGAAAACAATTTCAATTATCTGTATTTTTATGTTTGCAATTATAGTAGCCATTTTTATAATTGGAATTAACTTTTTTGATATAAGTCTAATTTTACCAACTGTAATTCCATTAATTATAATTTCAATAATTGTAATAATCGTTATTCGTTTTTCATGGGAATCTCAGAAATATTGCCCTCGATGCAATATACCAATTAGCGTTTATTCAGAATATTGTAGAAATTGTGGATTAAAGCTTATTACTATGTGCCCAGATTGTAATAATTACCTTCGAATCGGAACAAGCTTATGTGATAATTGTGGTCATAAGTATGAATTTTTTGACGAGTCTAAAGAAAAACCTGAGTTTGAAATCGTACAAAAAGGTTCCCCCGCACCTGAACAACCAAATTTCTGTCCCACTTGTGGTACTAATCTAAAGAACACTGAAAATCTTAGATTTTGTGAATACTGCGGTTCGAGATTGAAAAAATAAAAAATCCATTTTATTGATTATTGTTTACAATTTTTCATTTTTAATGATCTAAGGAAACTTAATGACTAAAAGTTAAATTAGAAAAGGTATAAATTTCATAAATTCTTTAATAAATTAACTTCAATCCCAGATAGGGGACCTAGTGCAGATTTAAGTTAAATCACTTAGTAAAGCAAAACCCGGTAGCACGACAGGCTCCAGATCCTATATGCAATAATGTTCGTGCAGACACCTGTTAGTCGGGGGTTCAAATCCCTCGGTCCCCACCATTCTTTTTTCTACCGATAAATGTATAATAATCATACAAGATCAAAATATTTGAAATTTTATTAGAAAAAGAAGATTAGATTATTTTGATTTCAAATGGTAAATATGCAACATGAATTATTACGAGAAGATTTAGATTTAGAGGAAGCTGAGCATCTACAAACAAAATACTATTCTATAATAAAAAAACAAGAAGATGCCATCTATAAATGTTCCTCATTGAAAGATTTAAAAAGAGTTGTAGGTGTAGATATATCATATTATGAATGGAAAGGTGAAGAGTTTGGGGTATCCTGTGCTGCAATATGGGACATCTTCAACGAAAAATTGGAATATTGTGCATTTGTAAAAGATAAAATCAAATTTCCATATCATGCGGGCTTTTTAGGGTTTAGAGAATGCAATTTACTTGCTCAAGCTATTAAAAAACTTCCAAAAAGGTTCGATCTCATTATGTGTGATGGTCATGGAATAATCCACCCTAAGAAATTTGGAGAAGCTGTTCAATTAGGATTGGCAATTGACATTCCATCTATAGGAGTTGCTAAGAATCCATTTGTCGGCTATTCTAACTGGGAAACAATAAAAAGAAAGAAAGGAAATGAAACACCCATTTGGAAATATAATCCAAAATTGAAAACTAAATCAAAACAAGAATTGTTAGGTTATGCAATTTGTCTGAAGGATAATATGAAGCCAGTCTTCATAAGTGTGGGATACAGAACTACATTAGATTTAGCAATAAAAATCGCATTAAAAACAACCTTAAAGCATAGACAACCTGAACCGCTTTACTTGGCCGATCATCTATCAAGAGAAAAAGTAAAAGAAATTCTTTCTTCTTAAAATATTACGCAGATTCATATCTATGAATTATAATTTTTCGTGAAAGGCTTGTTTCACGAAATTCCGTTATTAAGTTTTAATCGAAAATGACGAAAGACGAGGATTTTACACGCTGTTTGGTTTAAAATTTGCAAGTGAAGACCCATAATACATACAGTAATTATTCTTGATATCGTTTTCAAAATATAAAAGAAAAAAAATTATTTTGTAGGTTGAGCCCTTGTTATTATTTGAAGTGTTAAAAATGTTAATACTTCATTAAAATTTGACCTATTTATTTTGGGCATTTTGAAATAATGGGCTCCAATTGATTCTGCTAAAGATTGTCCTTCTTTCCAAGAGACTCGATTTGATTCTCCTGTTTCAATTAGAATTCTTGGCATCTCAACGGAAATTTTTGACTTTTTCTTTAGTTTGAATTTTAAGTCTGTTGCCCCCTTCAATTCAGAAAAATATAAGT
>JBATUM010000135.1:0-11524 GCA_049671145.1 Promethearchaeia archaeon | reverse complement strand
ATGCAATTAATGAGAATATGAGGGATAAGAGACCTAGAATAGAATAATTATTGAATAAAAAAATTTAGAAAAAGTTTTTTAAATTATATATCAAGATCTCCAAAGTTATAGTATTTTCTTACAGGTTTTTTAACATTCCATACGCACTTTAGACCTTTAGGAAATTGAACAAGATCTCCTTCTTTAAATTCAAGCTTTTCCCCTGTTGATGAATCTGTAACTTCAACTTCACCTTCTAAAATATAACAAGTCTCCGTATCGGTATATGACCAGTCAAAAACACTTTTCTCCTTTTCCCAGATACCCCAGGATTTAATATTTAAGTTATTTAATTCTTTTTCCGTGGGTTTTTTCTTTTTCATTTTTAACACAGTTTTTTATTAGTGATGAGGTTTGGATGAAATTTATTTAATAAAATCTTTATAGTTTTCTCTTTACTTAAATTTAAAATTTTTAATTTCAACTATATACCTAAAAAAGTCTTAATCAGAATTTTAATTTAAACTTAATTAAATCCAAAAAATAAAAAATAAAGATTTTTATCTAATATCTAATATCAAATATCTAACAAAATAAGTTTTAAAACTTTTAATCCTATTAAGAAGTTATAAGGAAAAAAGCTAAAAAATAAGATGCCAAAAAAATTCATTTTAAAGATACTGACAGCTGGAGAAGGTGGTGTAGGTAAAACGACTTTGTTACACCGTTATGTAGAGGGGAGATTTTCAGCAGAAACAAAGATGACGATAGGGGTTGAATTTTTCCTTAAGGAGACAGAACTTGATAGCCAGCATTGCACATTGCAGTTATGGGATTTTGGTGGTCAAGAGCGTTTTCGCTTTTTGTTAGAGAGCTATGTGTTAGGAGCAAAAGGAGCGCTTCTCATGTTTGATCTAACACGCCCCATAACATTAGAGAATTTAGAACAATGGGTCAATATTTGCCGAAAGAATAATCCAGATCTCCCTATCTTATTTTTAGGCACGAAAAATGATTTACTTGATGAGATAATGGTAGATGACGATTATGCAATAACTTTTCAAGAGGAATTTAACTTATTTGATTACCTAAGAGTTTCAAGCAAATCTGGAGAAAACGTACAAGAAGCGTTTAATTTATTAACAAGAAGAATTTTAGAAAGACAAACTTTTAGATATTAATTCATAAAAGATATTATAATGTATGAAAATGTAGTTGTAATTGATTCTAATTTTATTTTACTTCCCTTTCAATTTAAAGTAGATTATTTAAATGAAATATACCTAAATCTTGAGGGAAAAACATATTTTATTATATTCAAACAAATTTTAAATGAATTAGAAGCGAAGAAAAACAGAGAATCGCAAGCTGTAAAATTTCAAATGGAATTTAAATCAGGGTTATTATATTTAGAATCAAATAAAGATAAATTTAATATTCTATTTGATAATGATGTTAAGCAGAATTACGAAACAACAGATGAATTTTTAATAAAGCAATGTAGGAGTTTAAAACAGAGATATAAACATGTATTTTTGGCTACAAATGATTCTAATTTGCGTAAAGTAGCAAAAAAATTTGGAATTAGTACATTTTTCCTAAGACAAAAAAAATATTTATCATTCGATTAAATAAAAAATAAAATTTATTACTTTTTGATTTTTCACATATTATAATCGTTTATTAACTTAAACTAATAGTAAGAGTGTCATTAAAATGACTAAACCTAAGGTACTTAAAACAATTATTGCGGGAGACGGCGGAGTAGGAAAAACAACAATGCTTCATAGATATATTAAGGGGAGGTTTATTGAAAATATGCAAATGACTATTGGAGTAGAATTCTTTCTTAAAGAGTTAAAACTCGAGAGAGAAGAAGTGATGTTGCAAATATGGGATTTTGGGGGTCAGGAAAGGTTTAGATTTCTTCTTGAAAATTACGCTAGGGGCGCAAAGGGGGCACTTTTACTTTTTGATCTTACTCGCCCCATTACTTTCGGTAATCTAGAACAGTGGGTTAATATTTGCAGAGCAGAAGATCCAGATTTACCTATTTTATTTATTGGTTCAAAATCAGATTTGGCTGTATCAATTAATATTTCGGAAGATTATATATTTCAATTTCAGGAGCAAAATAACTTTTTTAATTATTTAAAAATGTCAAGTAAAACGGGAGAGAATGTGGAGTTAGCATTCAAATTATTAGCTAAGGAAATATTAAATCATATTCGAAGATTCTAGGTTATGATATTCTAGGTTATGGTAAATCAAATACGGGTTCCTTATTAATATCTATATTCGATTTCCAACGATCTTTCTTATATCCCCTTTTGTTAACGATACGGGATTGTTTTTTAATCCTGCATTATTCACAATTTTTTCGATGTCATCCTCTTTTATACCATACATTCCTAAAAGATCAATTTTTAAGTCAATCGTCCACCTTTCTAAAGTTTCAATCAGAAGTGAGCAATAATAATCTATTTTAGTATTATCAAAAGATTTTTTTAAATCAAACAAGGCTCCAACATAAGCATATTTTTGTAATGCCTGCTTCCCAGAGGTTCCTAATTCTTTCATTTTCTCTATATTCATTTTTATGCTCTCAGCTAAAAGAGTTCCACATACAACACCGTGAGGTATTTCAAAAAAACCGCCAATCGGTGAAGCTAAACCGTGAATTATTCCTAATCCCACATTTGCTAAGCATATGCCTGACATTAAAGATCCATAAGCCATTGATGATCTAACACTCACATCGGAGGGGCTAGTAGTACAAGCAGGGATAATTGCATCCTTCATATACGTCATACCACTATAAGCTAAGGAGTCTGTTATAGGATTCGATTTACTGGAAGTGTAAGCTTCTAAAAGTTGGGTGAAAGCATCCATCCCACAAGCAGCTGTAACTGATGGAGGGCATGAAATTGTAAGCTCTGGATCAATAATAGCATAATTAGGAATGAGATTATCATGCCTTAATGATTTTTTAAATCCTTCAGATCCAATTTGACTTATGACAGCATTTTTAGTTGCCTCACTTCCGGTTCCTGATGTTGTGGGAATGGCTATATAAGGGATTTTTTTTCCATCATGCTTTTTTGTTCCCACTCCTTCAAGATAATTTTTAATTGAGTCTTTTTTAAGCATCATTGCAGAGATTGCTTTCCCAGCATCAATTACACTACCTCCCCCTATTCCAACAACTAAATCAGGTTTTTTAGCTCTATATTGATTAACCATATTATCTACTAGAATTGGTGAGGGTTCTCCGGAAACCGAAATATAATAATAATTTAAAGAGTTATTTTCTGAATTTTTTACTATCTCACTCCATTTTCCTGATTTTTTTAACGATTTTTCACCAATTACAAAAAGTACATTCTTTCCAAATTTAGTAATAGTATCAAAGAGTTGAATTATCGCTCCAGGACCGAAAAAAATATGAGGAATACTAGCAAAATTAAAAGAAGGAATCATAATTTTTATCATTCTTAACAATATTTTTGTATTAGTTATAAAAATTTATGAAAAAAATATACTACAATTAAATGTAAGATTAAATCATTAATGTTTATATAATAAGATTTTTAACTTTAATTAGATAATTTGTTTTATAATAAAGGCTATAGAATTGGTTATTCAAAATGAAAAAAGTCAATGAAAATGATTTTGAATATAGAAAAGGTGAAAGTGGCGTAAAGTACCTGATGCGCGGACCAAGTATTGATTGGGGAGTAATCTTTCTTAAACCAGGTGAGATGATGGGAGATAAAGCGCATGGACATAATATTATTGATGAAACTTTCTATTTTATGGAAGGTGATGGTGTCATGATTGTTGATAATAAAGAATACGCTGCTCCTCAAGGTAGTGTCTTCCTCTGTGAACCAAAAGAGATGCATAATATTAGAAATAATTCAAATAAACCCGTAAAGATTGTATTTATTAAAGGAGAATATAAACCGGATGATAAAATAGAATAGTAAATTATAAAAATAGTAAGAATCTTGAGTTAATAAGTATGGCAAAAAAGAAAGGTAAAAAAGGTCAGAAAGGAAAAGGACGTGGATGGAGTAGTGCTCCTCCTGTTATCACGCGTGTAAAATTTCCTAACAAAGGATTAGGAGAAATGTTTGGAAGAGTAGTCGAAATCTATGGTAATGATCGTATGGGTGTATTTTGCGAAGATGGAAAGCATAGAATGGGTAGAATTCGCGGTAAAATAAAGAAAAGAGTGTGGATACGTAGGGGTGATCTAGTTGTGGTGAACCCGTGGGATTGGGAAACTGTAACTGATGATGAGCCTGGTAAATGTGAAATAACATGGAGATACACAAATGCTGAGATTGGTTGGTTAGAACGTAAGAATAAAATACCTGAAATATTAGATATTAATAATATCCCCTTATAGATCATATAATTTAATGAAATTCTTAACTCAATTATTTCTGATTCATAGGATTTATTATATTTCTTATTAAAAAGCAAAATTTTAAAATTTAGGAATACCTAAAGATCTTAGACTTTTTTTTCTAAGATTTTTATAATAAATTAAAATGTAGGAGAATTCAAATAAGGATTAAGTGATAAAAAATGGTTGATCAAGAAGATAACGTCAATGGTAGTGAAGAAAAAGAACTGAAGATTGATGAACCAATTATTTCAAGTGATTTAGACGAGAAAGAAGATTTAACCACCTTATTCGCAGTAAGAACAACGATTAACCAAGAAAGTAATATTTTACGTCAAATTTTCTACCGGTTCAAGATACTCGATGGAGTCCCTGATATAAGAGCTATGTTAGTTTCACCTCTACTTCCCGGTTACGTCTTTTTTGAGGCTCCTCAGAAGAGAGATGTACAGGTGGCAGTTCAGGGAATTCCTCATATTAAAGGAAGAATCGTACAAAACATTAAATTAAAAGAATTAAAACATGTTTTACTCCCAAGAAGTGTTACAGAATATTTAGAAGAAGGAGATACTGTAGAAATTATTAGCGGAGTTTTTGAAGGCGCACGAGCTATAGTAATGCGAATGCCTCATGATACGTCAAGTAGCGAAGAGGTTGTAGTAAGATTATTACAAGAAGAGACTCCGATTACAATAAAGATTCATGGAGATTATTTAAAATTAGTCGAAAAGAAAACACCAGAAAAGAAAGAAATACCAAGAGTGAGAATAAGTCAAGCAGAAATTAGCACTGATTTAGAAAAGGCAATTAGTTTTGATGATGAATTGGAAGAAGTTGAAGAAGAATATTCAGAGCAGTATGCCGAGGAAAAAGTTGAAGAATATACTGATGATGAAGATGAATATGACGAAGATGATGAATGGGCTAAATTTGATGGATTTTGATTTTATTTTTGATTTTAATTTTTTTGATATAATCTAATTTTACTCCCTATAGATTAATTTTTCCTACTATTAGAGGGTGTTTTGGATTAATTCTCCTTATTATCGTTTTAATTGAAAATAATTTTTAGAAAGGATACTAAAAGTTAGTTACCACCGCAATAATATTTTGGTATGTAAAAGAGTTTTTATAGATAAACTTTCATAAAAGAAATATAGAGGTAATTTTTAAGAATTATTTAATTTTAGATTGGTATGATTAAAAACATCTTCATAATGAAATCAACAGGAGAATTAATTTTCTATAAGACGTATGAAGATATTTTTAACATTAAATTAACAAGTAGTTTTTTGAGTGCAATTTTTAGTTTTGTAAAGCAAACTCTTCGAACAAAAGAATTATCAGAGATAGAGGTTGGACCTTTTAGATTTATATTTGAAATTGAGAAAGCAAATTCCAGCGAATTAATGTTTGCCTTGTTTAGTGATCGTACAGATAATTTAGTCGAACTAAGAAATCAGCTAAAAGAAATAAAAAGTCAATTTTTGGATAAATTTGATTTAAATTTACTTACAGAAAATTTTGATGGAGAAGTCTCAAAGTATCTTGAATTTGAGGATAATATACACGAGATCATGGAGAGAAGTAAAAAACTGGTATCTAAAGAAATTCAAAAAGACCTAATAGAGGTATTTCAAGAATTGCATACATTTTCTTCATTTGTAATTTCTTCAGCATTATTAACCCAAACAGGCAGAATTATTGTTTCCTATTTAGATACAAATGTTTTATCAGAAATAATTAGGCTTTTAGAAAGTCGCTTTATTATAGGCAATTCAAGAATACATGAGTTAATATCCCTTGAGGATTATGGAATATTATCGTTAGTTGGAATAGATAATTTTATCTCAATTATCCAATTTAAAAAAAATTGCCCATTTGAATCTGCAATGATAATTTCTAAAAAATTTTCTACAAGATTAAAGAAGCTTATTATTTAGAAAATAAAATTTTAAAAAAATTAAAAAGTCAAATCATATTTTTCTAAGCGAAATACAAAATAGCAAAAAAGTTAAAGAGGAGTTAAAGGTTGGAAGAGAAAAAAAACAAATTTATGGATCAAGCCATTAATGATGAAATCCTTGAGAAATTAAGCTTAAAAAACAGATACCAATTCCTCAATACTACTCTTATGACAGCATTAGAACCAAACCAGCTTAATTTCCTTAAAAAAGCTGAAAAATTCTGTATACGGTATGAAAAAAAGAATGATATCACTCATAGTGGTGATGAGGATTTATATGAGTGGATTCCTGATTTTGGAAAAGAAGGGTTAATCTCAAGAGTTCATCCATTTGATGAGATTGACCTTAGTTATCCAGAAAATGGATTGGCTGTTGAATTATTAAGATGCCTTGCACTTAATTTTTTCGATCCTCAATTCTCTATGGGAGGGGGGGCTACCGTACTAGCCATAAATCCCGTTTATAACCATCACGAAAACATACCAATTAGATTAGAAATATTAAAGAAATTTGTTACTGGCGAAACTCCTGGTGCAATCCTTATTACAGAGCCAGAAAGAGGTTCTGATGCAGTGCATATGTTAAGTCTCTGCGACGAGCAGCCAGATGGAAGCTTTATTTTGAATGGTGAAAAAATCTATAACACAAATGCCCCTAAGGCAGGATATGTTGTCGCTTATGCCACTGCAGAGAAAAACAATGGGAACACCATGGCTCAGTTTCTTATTGATACGTCATGGGATGGTTGGAAATGCGACCGTGTTTTCATTCCTTGGGTTCCCAGAGTGTGGTTAGGCCATGAATATTTCGTAAATTTAAGAGTGCCAAAAGAATTCGTATTAGGTGGAATTGGTAAGGGTAGAGAACATTTATTCGAAGGTTTGGTGCCTGAAAGAATTGGTATCGCATTAGATTCCACTTCTCAATGTTGGAATGCTATTGCTCATGCTGCAATTTATGTAAATAACAGGAAGCAGTTTGACCAAGAAATCCTTAAATTTCAAGGGGTTGGATTTCTATTAACTGACTTGTGGGCGAGATTAACTAATGTTACCTTAGGTTTATTGCGCTTCTGTGAGAAATATGATGAAAAAGTAGAAAAGTTTGGCGGTGAATTACCAAAAAACCTTTCTCAAGCTATGGTAGCTTCTGCATCAATGTTTAAATATCATTGTACTTCACTTTCCATGCAGATTTGTTATGAAGCAGCAAATCTTATGGGGGGTGCTGGATTATCTGACAATACCTTGATGCATGACTTAGTAAATATATCTAGAATTCAAGAAATAGTCGGTGGCAGTAGGCAGATACAACAATACATAATGTCTATGGCCATGAGAACCCTGTATAAGATGACAGGGATTTAGTATAAAAACTCTTAAATTCTATTTTTCTTTTTTATTAATTTTCTTTATGACTTTTCTAATTATTAAAAAAAGTAATAAAAAAAAAATTAAGAAACAGACATTTTAAATAAGGTTCTGAGGCTTAGACTCATAATATATTGTTGAATTTGTCTTGATCCTCCAACAATTTCTTGTATTCTAGAAATATTCAAATAATCATGCATTAATGTGTTATCACAGAGACCTGCACCTCCCATATTGTTAGCACACTCATAACAGACCTTCCTAGATAATTTAGCGGCATGGTATTTAAATTGACTTGCTGAAGCGACCATTGCCTGTGATATATTTTTTGGAATCTCTCCGCCGAATTTTTCATATTTTTCATCATAGGCTTCGCAAAATTTCAGGAGTCCGATCGTCACATTTGTAGTTCGAGCCCATAAATCTGCCAGTAAAAATCCTACTCCTTGAAATTTTAAAATCTCTTGATCAAATTGCTTTCTAAGATTTGCATAAATAATTGCATGAGCTAATGCCCCCCAGCATTCACTAATACTCATAATTGCGATTGAGATTCGTTCTGGGACTAATCCTTCAAAAAGGTGCTCTCTTCCTCTTCCCACGCCTCCTAGTATGTACTCCTTTGGTACTTTTACATTAGTTAAAGTCTCTTTACCTAAGAACAACTTAGGAACCCAAGGGATATTGACTCTTTCAACCTGAAATCCATCCCAAGATGTATTAATTAAAAATTGGGCCATTTTAGAGCCTACATTCTTTTCTGCTGTTGCATAACATACAACCCATTTTGATTTTGGAGCGTTGGTATTATAGATTTTTGTTCCATTTAGAAGAAAACTACCATCTTCTTGTTCATCACAGGTTGTTAATTGATGCACCGCATCAGAGCCTCTTTCTGGTTCGGTAATTAATATAGCTCCTGGACTTTGCCCTGTAACTAAATCTTTTAAGGCTTCTAATCTAACAGGAACATGTTCATGATGTTCATAGACGGGATTTATGGCTAGTACGGTAGCTCCCCCTCCCATCGCAAACTGGGGATCAAACATATCAAGTGCTATATTTCTCATTAAATCGGCTGCCAATCCCCACTCATCATAGTGTACATCACACACATCGAAACTGTGTTGTCGAGTAATATATCCTTTTTCTCCGAATGCAGTAACCCAATCATAAATATCTTCATGAGGGCCATGTGTAATATTATTTTTTTTCTCAAATCTCAAGCAAAAGCGTTGAACTTCACGTAAAAAGTTAAATTCCTTTGGGGATAAAATGGATGTCAAATTATTATTTAAGAAAGCGTACCGATTTTTCAAGCTCATTTTTTCTAAAATTTCATCACTAATAGCTTGAATTTCATATTTTTTTCTTTCGCTCATTTTTAATCCATATTTTTTATTTTTATTTATTAGTAGAAAATAATTATAATGAGGAAAATATAATGTGATTTTTTAAGTTTTTTTTATATCAAGGAGGTTGGGTTTTTAATTCAGATAATTTATCAACCAACGCCATGTTTGCCTGCATAATAAGCGCCAAACAACTGTAAAAAGTAAGTAATAGCAGTAATGCCTCCATAAATAACTCCTAATGCCCAAGTTAATCCCCACATTAAAATTATGCTCACATAAAATAATAAAAGAAACGGAATCAAGATGGATTTCTTGCGTGGGTTTCGAAATTCTATTTTCTTTATGTAATCCACAATTAAACAAAATAATATGAATCCTACAAATAATAGAGGAAAAAACCAATACCACCAGTCACGTTGGAGTATAAGGTTAATTATTGCTATGGTTAATGTTGGGATTCCAAGCAATAAGGAAAAAATCCCAATCTTTTTTGATATTTCTGGTTTTTTTACACGCGATAAAAAAAGTGCAAATACCGATAGATTGAAAATATTAATAATAATAAATTCCATTAAATCAATTACATAGTTAATTTCCATAATTATCACTTTTATATTAAACTTTTAAGTTTATTAATCTTCCTAGATTTACTAATTGAATTGATAATAGCCCTAAACATTAAAGGACATATACACTCATAAATTTGATTTAACGATGAAGATTTTAGTTACTGGAAGCGCAGGATTTATAGGATCAGCTCTTAAAGATTTATTGGAAGAAGTAGGCATTGAAACCGTATCTTATGATATCAGAGATAATCCTAAAGATGACGTGAAAGACTTTGATCGTTTACGGTCAAAAATTAAAAATATAGGAGGCGTTATTCATTTAGCTGCAGTAAGTAGGGTAAAAGTGGCTCAAGAAAATCCTTTAGAATGTGTACAAACTAATATAGGAGGAACAATTAACATTCTTGATGCTGCAAGAAAGGAGATAGCTAATGGTAAACATCCATGGATTATTTTTGGATCATCTAGAGAAGTCTACGGAGAACCAAAAATTTTGCCTGTTACAGAAAATTCTCCTCGAAATGCGATTAATATATATGGAATTTCAAAAGTCACAGGAGAAGATTTATGCAAGATGTATTCTGAGCATTATAAGTTAAAAACAAGGGTCTTAAGATTTTCAAATGTATATACCGGTCTTAAAGATCAATTAGATAGAGTAATCCCGAAATTTATTCTTCAAGCATTAAAGGATGAGGATTTAGTTATTAATGGAACTGGCGAGGAACTATTTGATTTTACCTATATTAATGATACTGTTCAAGGTATACATGCGTGTGTTCAAGAAGTTTTAAAAAGTGATATTTCATTCGAGCATTTTAATATTTCAAGTGGAATTCCAGTTACTTTAAGAGAATTAGCTGAATTAATTATAAAGAAGACAGAGAGTAATAGCCACATAAAATTTACTAAATCAAGATCGTACGATGTAAACAAATTTTATGCTGATCCAACTAAATCTAAAAAAAGCTTAGGAATTTTCCCGAAAATATTAATAGACGGAGGAATCGAATTAGCTATTAAAGAATTAAAGAAAATTAAATAAAATAAAATAATATTAATTAAAATTTATTAGAAAAAAATTTATTCCTCTTCTTCTCCTCCCATTAAATCTTCTATCTTAGCTTCTATCTCTTCAACTTTATCGTCAAGTTCAGCTATCTTTTTATAAGTTGCGCAGGTTTCACATCCATCATCTTGTTCACATTCAGGAAGCGTATCACAAATTTCTTCTAGTTGATCTCTTTCTTCTAATAATTTTTCAACTTGATCTTCAAGTTCTTCAATACTCATGGTTTACACCTTCAAAAGTAATTATATAAAATTTATCATAATTTAAGTTTTTTTCTGTTTTAAAAACTCATCTAATAATCTACTAATATTTTAATTAGAGCTTTTACTATAAAAGGGAAAAGTTAAAAAAATAAAAATTAGGATGGTAATTTTTCCATTTTAATTTGAATTTCCTTATTCAAAGAATCGATGTCTTTATCTAATTTTTTCAGTTCCTTTGATATTATTTCAAATCTATTTTCTTGGTCATTAAATTTTTTAACATATCGCTCTTTTAGTGAAATTGATTGAGAATCATCACCCAAAACGGAAATATTTTCTCGAAGTCTTGCCTGTTCATCTGTCATTACATCTCTCTCTTCATATAATTTTTCTCTTTTATTTTTAAGGTCATTTAATTTTTGGATTGATTCTGCTATTTCTTTGAGTTGATTTTCTAGTGCGGTATCAATAAATTTCTTTCTTACATAAAATCCAACTCTTTTTATAAAATCATCTTTTGACCACTTCCATAAATAATTACTAGTATAATTTTCTCTTTGTTCTTTTAATGTAAATGTAATGGCATCCTTAGGTT
>JBATUM010000134.1:0-9249 GCA_049671145.1 Promethearchaeia archaeon | reverse complement strand
ACTAAAATACAATTTAAAATCGAAAAATCTATTGAAAAATTAATTAAAAAAGTATTTTCAATCCCTAATCTTGATTAACTTTAAAATAAAAAAATAAAAAAATTAAAGATTTTTAACTACTAGAACCATCTACAGTAATACTTCCTGTACCCGTACTTAAATTTAAATCATAATTATATGTTGTTGGAAAATCAAGTGATCTAAATGGATTAAAATTAGTAGGAGTGAAGCCTCCGGAATCTATTCGATTAAAGCTACCGGTTCCAGTACTTCCAAAGAAACTGGCACCCACACTAGCACTTGTGTCTATATATATAATATTAATACTTCCAGTTCCTGTAGATAGAGTACCTGTAACATTTGCACCCATTAAAGCATGTTGATTTATAACGACATCTATTCCACCTGTCCCGGCAGATAAAGCCCAAGCACTGTTCTTAGCATATTCCATGTGATATGATTTAAAATCTATACTTCCTGTACCTGTCGATAAAGCAATATCACCGCCAATAATGCTATTGCTGAGATTTGCGACTATTGATCCTGTACCCGTATCTATTGATAATCCTTTTGAAAAGTTTGCATCTTTACTATATAGGGATATACTCCCAGTTCCAGCATCTAAATCTAAAGTATCTTGGATAATAGTATTATCGGATACACTTAAATAAATGCTTCCGGTGCCAGAGTTAAGAGATATATCGTTTAAAATCACGTTATTGGGGGTAACCATTCTAATTGATCCAGTACCTGTGTCTGCGTTGATTTTATATATAACATCTGTTCTAAGAGTAACATTTACATCGATATTATATGACTTGAACCAAAATGTAGGATTAAACCAAGTTTGTGGGAGAGCTTTTAAATTAAAAGTAATTGGTGGGAAGGTTGCATTTTGCCACCAATCTGTAGATGGCCCAAAAAACTCAGCATATCCTCTATTTGCCATGAATAGCCCTGAAATTTCCATATCTACATCTATTTTAACTATGTAGGGAGTATTTGACGTATTATATCTGATATCTAAAGATCCAAGACCAACATCTAAAGTTATGTCTTCCATTGATGAAGGAACATCTTGATAATAAAAAGTGAAAGATTCCTCGATTGTACCTGATGTCGCAAAACCTGTAATTACAAAACCAAGAGCACCCCCACCAATCAATGCTGCAAGAACTATTATTGCAGTTCTAACATTTTTTCTCAAAATTTATCACAATTTTTTTTTTTAGTATTATGAAAGGATATCAAAGGTTGGTATTTAAATGAAATTTAGTCTAATTTTTATAAGCCCTTATTTTAAAAAGTAGAGAAAATGGAATTTATCTTAAATTTTTTGCAAAATAGATTCGGCAAATTGTTTTGCGCTTTTTATATCTTCATCATTTGGACGTCCTTCTGTTAGTTTTACATTTTTTAAAGCTTTATCTCTTTCTTCAGGAGGTAAACTATTTATTGCTTGCATTCGACTTTCTAACGAGATAACTTTATTTTCACCGACACAGTCAAATTCTCCTATTATTATACAATTATGTTTTTCAAGAATTTTAGTTACTTTAGCAAAGGGAGTCTGGTAAAGCTTTAGGCTAGCGTGTGTGCAAAAGTATATAAATTTAGCAGGGAATTCGGTAACCTTTTTCATTAGATTTACAACAGAGCTATGCACCCTACTAGAATAAACTCCAGAACCAAGAAAAACTAGATCATATTTTCCAAAATCAGTCGGATCCATCTCATTAATTGGCTTAATATCTACTTCTTCAGTTGGTAAGCCATTTTTTATTACCTCAGCAATCAATTTTGTGTTTCCCGATTGACTATAATAAGTTATGAGTATTTTCATTGATTTATCACTCTTAAACTAATTTTATTATCATATTTGCTTCTAAACTATGATTAAATCATAAAAAAGTTTTGTATTTCGACTTGAAATTAAGACAGTTTTATACAAAAAACAATTTAATCAACCAAATCTAAATTAAAGAATTTCTTTGCGCTCTCAATGGTTTTTTCGCTAACTAATTCTTGAGATACATTATGAGAATAAGCAATCGCGGCAATAGAAAATCGAGCATTTGATGGCACATTAATAGGGCTTCTAAGATAAGGATGTTGGTAATAACTATCTGTCTCTGTTAATAAAGCATTTAACGGAGAATTTTTAGTAACTTTGCGCCACCTGCTATTACCATACGCGGAACTTGGTACCGATAGTTTAAATCCTTGTTTAGGTAATATTGTTCCATAATCTTCCGGTCCAGAAAAGCAATGCCACATAACTTTTTCTGGATTTATATTAAATTCTTTAATTATATTTAAAATCTCTTTAGTAGTACCATCTCTTTTATTATATCTATGCCTAGGGTTCTCCCTATCATATTCACGTTCAGCAGCATTTCTTACATGAAGAACATAGGGCTTTCCAAAATTTTTTGTTAGTTCAAAGATTTTTTTTAACTCAGTAACTTGCTTCACCCTTTTTTCAAGAGTTTGAGCATGATGAAAATCTAACCCTATTTCTCCTATGGCTAAATATTTATCTTTATTATTTCTAATAAAATCTATCCATTTATCCCATTTTCCCTTGTATTGTGTTTTTGGTGTATAGGTAACTGTTTGTGGAGCCCATCCACATGTCAAACCTATATTTTGTTTATCTTTAATAAATTTTAGAATTAAATCAAGGGTATTATTATCAATAGAACTTGTTATTAAATATTTTCCCCCAGATTTAAAAAAATCCCTGAATTGTTCTTCGTCTGAAGGTAGTCTATCATTTTTTTTGGGTCTTGGAAATGGTAAATGACAATGAACATCAATGAAATTTAATCCTTCTTCCGGTTCTGAGATATTAATTCTTTTAGGCATATCCTTGATTTATGATTTAAATGTTTTTATTAGAAAATAGTCTGAAAAATTTAACTTTTAGTTTATTAGCCAAGAATCAATTTAAATAAATTTTTAAATAATTTTAGTTAATAAAAGTTTATAATGATTGATCAAATTAAGACACTGTTAAAAGAATTAAATGCTCGTAAAAAAGAAGTCAACCCAAAAATTGAAGAAATTGAAACAACGCGGCAGGAGCAATTGGCAGAAGTTAATAAGAAATATGATCATATGATTGATGATGTAAAACAGGAAGTTAAATTATTAGAAAATAAAATAATGAATGATTTGATTGATGTTTTTGAGAAAGCTGTTATGATTGAGTTTGATACTAAGAGAACTATGAGTGATTATATGGTAACCGACAATTTTAAAGCATTTAGAGATGGAGTTTCAGAAATAGAAATGTTTCCAAAAGATTTAGTCGAACACTTAGATAAAGTAATTAATGGAGATCCAATAGAAAAAATAGCTTATGAGCTTGAAAAAATTAAAAATCAATATAAAATTGTTTAATAGGTGGTCTAATTGGAAAAGAAGTTCGTACCTGTATTAATATGTTTTATAATCTCTATATTAATGTTTCTAACATTTGTGATTTTAGGTATTTTAACTTATAATGATCCTGCACTTGATTTAATTCCGATAGAATATGTTCTTTTTTTTGTTCCTATTCTACCTGGAAGAATCTATACAGATATTTTATTGCTATATCTTTTACCAATACTAATGCTTTTAATCTTTTTTCTTTTTGCCCCGTATTTAATTCAACTTTTATTTAAAATCAATAAAATTTCATTTACTTTCAGAAAGAAACCAGAATATGGCTTTTTAGAGCTAGATAGAGAAATAAAAGCAAGTCGCATTTTTTATCGAGCCTTAATATTGAGTTTATTTACTTTTAGTACGACTATCTTAGGCCTTCAACTTTTAAATCGAGCCCCAAGAGCTTTTAGGATCGTATTTTCTCCCGATCCTAATTTAATTCCGCAATATATTGCTTTACGTTTCCGATTAATACCTTTCGCTGAATTAGTTCAATGTAATTCTTTTTATTGAATCTATCGATAATATCAGTTATATAATGCCTTGTGAGTAATCCCGCTTTATGCTGAGTCCACAGATTATAAATATCCTCATCGGCTAAAGTAAATAATTCCTTGATTCTAGTGAAACATAATCATCTAATAGAGCTTGGTATTAAGTTAGGATTTAAATCTGCTTTATCTCTATGGTATTTGAATATATCTGAAATCGTGTTTGGTTCAATATCGAAAATCTCTTTAGTGTTATCATTTCATTTCTCTTTATTAATTCTTTCAAAATATTCCTTTAATTCATTAATAAAATTTTCGTGAAAAACGATTAAGTGGAACTTCATGTTGCTAAATATGGAGAGATTAAAATGCTAAGTGCTGCGAAAACTCCCACTAGAAGACGGAAAAAGAAAATATTAAAACCTGATGTAGAAAAAGCCTTGATAAGGCTTGGCATCCATGATACTGAATCTGTGAGAATTCCCTGCCCCTATTGTGGCACTTTATATCCTAGTAGTGTGAAATTCTGTAAAAAATGTGGTGAAATTTTACCAAAACCAGAATAAACGTTTTTTCTTAGTTGGCTAAAAAAAATTATCATTTCATGTTTTGTACTCTTTGGTTAGACAACTTTTTACGGCAACTCTAAAAGAATTCTTAATATATTTAAATCATAATACATAGGGATAACCTATCAATATAGAGAATAAAAAACTCTATTTCAGAGAAAATAAAAAATGGAAAAAAAAGAAAAAGGAAAAAAAGAGGCAGGTCAGGAGAACGCTGTCTTTGTTGGTCGTCGTCCTACGATGAATTATGTAATGGCTGTAATGATGGTCCTAAATAAAGGAGAAGATTGTACCGTAAAGGCTCGCGGCAGAGCGATCTCTCACGCCGTCGATATTTGCGAGATTTTAAAAAACCGCTTTTTGAAAGGAGCTGAATATAAAGAGATTCACATTACTACGGAGCAACTTAAGGGCGAGGATGACCGTGAAAATAATGTAAGCTCAATGGAGATCGTTCTTTCGCCTCCGAAATAAATAGAATTCGAATTTTTTGATGGATTTATCGATTTAATTATGCAAGATTTAACTTCAAAATATACTTCGATAAAAATAATGTGGTCGAAATTATAAAAATCTTTTACTGAGTCTTAATTTTAAACACTTTTTTCATTTCTAAAATTAATCATAAATTTATGACTCAAAAAGTAATAGCAAATGAATGAAAAGAGTAAGGAAGTTCAACAAGCAAGAAACAGTCTTATCGAGCACGCGGTAAAGAAAGTTTGCGAGGTTCCGGGTTATAGTAATTTTCGTTCTAATGCGTTCTGCGTAATTGCTCACTTGGGGTTACAGATAAAAGCAAAGGAAGAAGGACTGTTTGAATCAGGGGATTGGTCAAATCCAGAGTGCCGAGAAGAATTGACCGAGAAAATGAAGGAGTTCTTAACTCGGCATACAAGATAATATTATCAAAAATAGTTATCTCTTTTATTAGGATTAATATTCTCAGGATTTTTAGCTAGAGTTATATAAAGAAAAAACAGATTTGATAATACGAGTATATTATAATCATAAATATGTGTTTTCATGGCAATTCATATCACTAAACAATCAAAAGAATTTCGACCTATTACATGGAGTTATTTGAAGAAGAAATTGAAATTTATAATTCTAAGATGCGATTATTAAGTTGGTTATATGATGAGTTAAAATTGCAGAAAGAGCTCTCCAAAGATATTTTGAATGAAAAAGGTCAGAAATTACCTCTTAATTTGTAATCGTGTAAAGTTATTAAATTGAGGCCAAAATAATTTCTACTATATTATAAAACTTCTTTTCTATACTGTTAATCTTACCTTTTGTTGGTAAATGGATGAATATTACGGGGTAACTTCCTTTTGCTAAATATAACGCCCAATAATAAATGTAGTTGCACAGAAAAAGACCAGGATAGCTTGATAACGATACACTTTTAGTACTTTTCAGATTTGATATTATCTCTTCTACATTTAGAATACTTTTTAATCTCATATATTTTTTAATTTTACCAATTCCTATTCTAAATTTATTCTCATTATCTAATCCGAAAGCTAAATTCCATCCACACCTTTCGATTAAAATTTTTTTTCCTGAATAAATTCCAGTAAGTATTATTAATCTTGGATTAGCCTTTAGTATATATAAAATTCTCTCATAATCTTTAATACTTCTCTTCCAACTTACAGGTAAAACTTTTTTGGTAAATAGAAAACCCTCAAAATTTTCTGGGAAATTCCTCACAATTACTTCACTAATATTAAGAGGATATTCACCAAACTTTTCAAAACCAGTTAAAATTATCATTATTTAAAAATAAAAAATTAATAAAAAGTCAATGAATTAAACGATTTAAGCTAATTTTTGCTTTAGTTTTTCGTTTTCTAGTTTTTCTAGTTTTTTCTCTAAGGCAGCTATATCCTTTTCTTTGGTTTTAATCTTAGATTTCTTTTCTTTTTCAATATTATTTAATTTATCTTTCAATGCTTTATCTTTCCCTTTAAGTAAATTTTCGTGTTCTTTCTTTAATGATTTCACTTCCACTGTTAATCTATTCCTCTTGGAAACCCATTCATCTGCTTTTTCAATAGCTTCTTTTAGATCTGTTTCAGCAGTATCTAAATTTGATTTTGTATCATGGATTTTGGAATCCCAATCCGCCTCAATCTCTTTCTCGGCATTTGCTTCCTTTTTGGTCTCATCTTCTTCAATCCGAGTAATATCATCCTTTAAATCACTAATTTTAGTTCTAATTTCTTCTTCAGCCATTTTACATGTTCCTATTTAATTTTTCAATTTTGTATTAGGTTGTTTTATTTTTTGTAAGATAAAAATTTTTTTTATTGCACTGATTAATTTAAGTTTCAATGTGGATACTCAATAGGTTATCTGATTTTAATAATCTAGATTTTCTCCTAATGCCATACGACATAAATCGCTGAGAAAGTAATTTTTCAAACCACTTCTTACTACTCTTGAACCCATGGAATCCATGCACGCAGGACAATTATACACACACATTTCTGCTCCGTGTTTTATCATATCATCAATATTCTTTTTCTGAATTTCTCGAGCTAATTTTTTCTTGCCTAACGAAACAATTGTACCAGCGCAGCACAAAGCATTTTCTCTATCATATTCTCTATCAACTCTTTCAACTCCAACTAATTCGCAAACTTTATCAACCCATTCATCAATCCCGGGTGAAAAACGATTAGAACAAGGTCTTTGGTAAGCAATTTTCAAATTAAGTTTTGTAATTTCTGATTCATGTTCTTTTAAATAATGATAAAGGTATTCAAAAAGATGGATTGCCTTGAAATCTTCTGGTAATTCTATTTTATTTCTAGAACAATAAGAAGTGTAAAAACCATAGCACTCATCATGGAAGCATATCATCTCTTTTATTCCTTGAGCTTTAATATTATTAATAATTATTGGTGCTCTCTCTCGTGTTATAGAATCTTTCCCATAATGATGATAAGCTAAATTACAAAAATAAGAAAGTCCACTAACAGATTGAAGATTATCAAACAATTGACCTTGCATATTTCTTGCATTTGTTCTTGGAAAAGCACATTTATTTAATACTGGTTTATTAGGATCTATATCTTTCAGTCGTAATTCAGCATGAGGTTGAAAACGCTTAATTGTCGATTCTACAGTTTCTGGATTTAAATTTAGGCTATTATATTTCTCCTGTAATTCTATAATCAAATCAAAAGGATGGGATTCATAGGGACAATACTCGTCGCACGCAAAACACGTTACGCAATCAGATAATACTCTAGATTCCTCTCCATTAATCATATTACTCATCTCTTGTCGAGCTTCATCTTTACCAGAAAAATCTATATAGTGACAACGCATCAAACAATCTACATCCTCACATTCAACACAATGTGAATTATCAAACATAATTTTATCAGTTTTGTATTTTTATGAAATATATTGAATTATTATTTAAAATGAAAATTGGATATAATATAAATTCCATTATTATAAAAAAGATTTACATTTTCGTTTAATCTCTTAGAATAAATTCCCAAGAACAATAATAATCATCTGGATGAGCATCTGGTGGACAACATATACATTTTGTTTCGATTCTTGAATCGATGTTTTTAGCAAAATCGCCATATTCTACTAATCCTACTGGCTTACATGGAAAGTCAGGAAGATTCCGGCTTTTTCTAGCAAACTGAACCCGACAATTATTCATTCGAAATATGCATTTTTTTTCTGAGACTTCCACAATTTCTTGAATGTTTATATTTGCATATGCTCTAAATTTAAGAGCTTTAATTAAAGCGGGGATCCCTCCATTATTAGGAAGATCCAGTAGATTGATTATCCTTTTTGCTTCTATAACTGTAAATCTTTTCCACTGTTTAACATCAATATCTATTGCTTTTTCGAGTCCGTATTCTTTTTCAACAACTTGAAACCATGTGCCATCAATTGCTAACCAGATTTTAGATAAATGCTCTATATAATCCAATAACTCTTCTTTAGATAAATTAACTAAATCTTTTCTCATTTATGCAAAACCTATTTGAGAAATTTAACTAATAAATTGAGAAATATAATAAAATAAAAAAACTATATTGTTTTTCTAATTCATTTTTAATAGTACTTGAGGAAAAATCTTCATTTTTCTATTCTAAATAATTTAATAACCATTGAACCTCTTTCCTATCCTCTTCATTTAGAAGAAATTTTGCCTCTCTGATTGAAATTATTAATTCTTGATCAAAAAAATCCTTATATGGGGATTCTCCTGACATTAAAAAAAGTGTCCTATAAGCCTTTGCCAATGCCACTACTCCTTCTTTAGAGTGGAGCGCACACTCTTTGAACGTATTAATTACAAATTGTCCTGATCGAATATCTCATCTAAAATAATTACCACAGGCATTCCAATATGTATTTGCTTTTTTTATATTTGTAGGATCCACTTTTAATTCGTTCCAGAATCTCTCTAAATCCTCATCTTTCCATTTAGTTTTCATTTATCATCAACCTTAGTTAGTTAAATTCTTTTTACAGCAGTGTTTGAGCAAATAACTTTATTTTTTCTCTTATTATTTTTTCTGAAGCAAATCTCGCATCACCAACATCTAAATCAATTAGTAACATAGGTATTCCTACCTCGTCTCTTAACGCTTCCCTTAAAATCTGAGGCACACTCCCAAATTGCTTACATCCAAGGTGAGAAGTAAAGATAAAACAATCAGCTGAAAAATCTTTTGCTAATTGAACACAGGTTTCTATAAAGG
>JBATUM010000133.1:0-28703 GCA_049671145.1 Promethearchaeia archaeon | reverse complement strand
GTATCTAGTCAAGCAATCACAATCATAATACACATTTTTTTTATTTATATAGTTAAAATCTTGTGATAATACAAAATTTCGAAGAATATTTACCATTTTTTGATTACATTCTCTTTTTAGGCAATTGTGAATCCCTCGTTTCGTTCCAGCTCCAGATGGATCTGAAATTAGACGAGGAAGTGTTTAATCTTTTTTTAATTCGTAAATTCTTCGTAAGCTTTTAAAAAGAGAATAGAACCATGGAGGTCTATAACGATTTTGATACCATAAATATTCTATTAATGTACCCTTTTGAATATTTATAGGATTTATTGATATCGTTTCTACTCCTAAATTAATTAGATTTATGATAGATTTGACGCAATCGTCTATAGCACCTTGTTCATTTAAAAACGGGGGTTTAAATAATAGATATACCCTCACTCCGATTCCAATTTCTTTGCAAATGCGAAAAACTTCTATAAAATCATCATAAGACATTCCTTTATTTATATAAGTATTTCTAATATAATCATTAACCGTTTCAAGGCCAATTGCTAGTTCAATATACTTATCATTTAGTTGATTTTTTAAATCTATTAATTTCATTTTTGAAACATATTCTAAGCGAGATTCAATGACAAATTCTTTTATGCTATCACTCTCATATACTTTCTGATAAATATGGTTCCTTACTTCTTCAGAGATTTCACTTTCATCGAAAAAACTCCCAGAATTAAAAATTTTTAATATGAAATTCTTTCCTTCACTTCTTATTTCTTCCAATTTAGATTGAAAAGCATGATTTACTTGATTGATAATATGTTTATCATCTATATTTTCAATACTGGAATCATTGATATATCCACACATTGAACATCCCCCACTATCGCTTAACGCCCAGCTACACCCTTTAGTTCTTAAGATAATAGTAAATTCCTTTCCTTTTTCATTTAAAAGGCGATCATCCTTTATCCAAAAACTAACTGGCTTATTTAATTGATCGTTTGTTAATGTTTTCCTCTTTAAAATTGTTCGGTCCCTAATCTCTTTAATATTTTCGACAATTGAATTAGACTTAACTGATTTTTTCATAAACTTTGGCAATCCTTCCATTAGTTGAGTTTTTTATATAATTTGAACCAACAATTAATTTGGCAAGTCCAATCACACTTTTTTTACTTTTATCCAAGATCATAACATAATTATTTGGGATAAGATTCTGACTAAATTCAACGATTCCTGGTCTAAAAAGAGTATTTCCCTTTATTAAATCTCCATCAAAGACCAAAATATTAAATTTTTTGTCAATAGCTGTTAAAATTTCTGCTCCATTTAATGTTAATTCAATTTGACCCGTCTTAACCAAAAATTTTCCTAATAATTTTTTGTTTTCAATATCAATAATATCTAAATTTTTACTCACATTATTTTTCTTGACTCTTATTCCTTTTGAAAAGATTTTCATGCCAATATTAGAACCAAACTGATAATCAGCAATTTGAACTAATTTTCGAACCCAAGATTTTGAATAATACTTCGACTTTGTTATCTTTTCATTTAAATTAAAACTATCTTTTAAATTCTTTACGATATTCTCCAGTGACCCCATTGAATCAGATGTTGTAAGATTTTTGTAGACTTCTGTAAAATAAAATTGGTTAGGTAGTTGCTTTTGAGCTCTTAAAACAATTTCCTTGTATCCTTTATCACTTACATGACAAATAATTGGAATTTTAGGATTATACATCTTAAGTAGTTCAACCAACATTTGAGACGCTAAATCAATCTCCTCATTATCCCAAAATCCAGTTACAGATATATCATATGAATTTACAGGATAAACGTTTTCTAATTGTCTTGGTATAGCTCCAAGAGGGGAAGTAAGAACAATTTCTTGAAAATCCGGGAAATCGGGAAATTTTCTTAAAACACTATGAAATTTCTTATGAGATTTTGATGCTGAATATGGCTTTCTTGCAGAACAAGGAAAAATTATAATTAATTTTGTCCATGGTTCAGGTGAAAAGTATTTTATTAACCTCTCTCTAAATTGCTGAAAGTCTGGTCTATAGTAAGAAGATGGACCAAAACATTTAACTGTTGAGAAAGAATCTGTTATTGGAGTCTCATACTTTATTAAATCAAAATATTGTCTATCTAATACTTTTAAAATTGAAACGATTAGAACGTCATCAAATGAGCTCTTTTCTACGAATGCCCGGAAATCTTCTGTCCTTAAATATTGTTTTATTTTATTCATATAAGTTTTTGCTGTTATTAGATTATGTAGACATAAATATTCAAATATTTCATCTGAATATTTCATATTTTGGAAGTTTTTTAATTTTGTTTGACAAGCAATACATGAACAAGGAAAATACTTTACTTTATGAATTGGAACTAAAAATTCTATTGTATCATAGAAATTCTCTGAAGTCAAATATAGTAAATATGAACTATCAATAAGATCGATACCTAAGTAAATTAAAATAGGAAAATATTTTGGGATAACCCGTCCTGAAGCCATTAAAACTAAATTATTATCAAGGTTTTGCTTAATGCTAATAATTAAATCCAAAGTATTTCTAAAATTAGTTTTAGCATTAAAAAAGTCAATTAAATTTAATAATTTAATATTTTTATTTTCTTTTATTAATGGAGTATATAGATCAAGGAATTGTGGATGTTCAAATAGTTTAATACTTAACCCAAAATTAAGATTGGGAAAATTTTCTAAGAGTTTTTTAACTGACTTAAGATGATATAAGATTTCATTTTTAGCAAAATTTTCATTAAGAATTGTGGTTGGGATATTGAAAGGGATTAGAAGAATAATATTATCCTCCGAAAAGATATCAATATTATTCTCTAAAATTTCTATAAATGTTTGTAGTGTACCTGTATGAGTGAAAATAAAAGCTGTATTTCTAAACTTATCGCGCAAAAAACCTATTTTTAGGAAAACTTCTTTTGATATTAAGAAAATTTCATGGTCTTCAAACTCTTCTAAGAAATTAACATCTTTCATCAGAAAATTTCGCATAGGGAGAATAACGTTAGGAGTTTTTATATATTTCTTAGGCTCCTTCGATAATTTGATTCTCCCAATCCTAGAATAACCTATCCGTTTGTTTAAGATTTCATAAAAATAATTCATAATATACAAATAAAAAAATGATTCTAAAGTAAATAAATTAATATTCTTTAAATTTTTTAAAAACTATCTGGAAAACTAATTTATAATCATATATATTTCAAAAAAGGATAAAATTTGTATATGGTTTCAACTCATCTAAAACAAAGCTTGTATATGTATCTTCAATTTCTTCTGAACTATATAGGTCCTTGATAAAAGAGGCATAATCTTCAATTTTTTCCACTCTAACTATCGCAAATAATCCATATTGTTCACCTATTCTAAATAAATCAGTAATATTTTTGTTCATATCCAGTCTAAGAGCAAGCTCATTATATTTTGATGGATCTTTTGGTTTAATACGAAGAAGATATTTTCCCTTAAACCCTATTTTTTTTGGACAAAAGTTTACTGCATAATTTAAGATAGCACCTTGCCGTTCGAGCTTTTTAATTCTGTTATGAATAGTTGATTGTGAAATATCGTCTTTGTTCAGAGACTTTAAAGTCATACTATACTTTTCATTTAGGAGATCTTTGATTTCATATGTAGAAATTGGCCTTAAACCTTGGTTACCTTGTAATATTTTTAAAATAAGGTAATCTATCTCGTCAACAAAAAAATTTTGATTAATCTTCTTCTCTAGTTGTATTCCGGTTTTTTTTATTTCTTGGGTAACTTTAGCTATTAATTGTTCAGCTCCTATTTCTTTTCTAAATTCAGTTACTACTATTTTACCATTTGAGAAAATCAAAATTGTAGCATGTGGATCTTCAATCTTAATAACAAGGCCTGGAAATTTCTGGGGATTGTATTCGATATTCGAGAAATTTTTAGCAATTTCTTTTAAATTGATTTTTTTTCCAATACTAAATGTTATTTTTGAGTTTCTCAAGCTAATTCCATTTGTTTTAAACACCTTAATAGTTTCGATTATCTGATATTTTTTAAAATAGGATTTTGACATAATTTCATCAATATGATTTAATATCTGATAATATTCCTCGGGAGATTTAAAAATAAATAACGTAAACAGAGAGAATTCTCCAAATATTCCATCTAACATTCTTAATTGTGGAATTCTTAAGAGTTCCTCGACTAATTCGGGCTCTTTAGGGTTAGTTTTTATTTCAATCATTACATATTTCAAATTGTTTGGGCGGATATTTGGATTAATATTGATTGTAAAATTGGTAATTATTTTTTGATTCCTCAAATTATCAAGCTTGTTTTGATATGTTTGTCTAGAGAGTCCTATCGCACGTGAATTTTTTGATATAACAAATTTGGTTTTTCCACTTAAATTCTTTATGAACCGTTGGGCTTCCATTCGATCTTTACTACTACTCATAATATTACAATTTTGCATTTTTATTGGATATTATTAATTAATTGTTAAATTAAATATATAAATATTTGCATTTGACCAAAAATATCTTTATTAATTAATTAAAATTATTAAAAGTAAAACTTTGAGAGTGAACTTTAAATGGTAAATTATAAAGTTGCTGATGAAACATTAGCTGAAAAAGGAAAAGAAGCATTATATATTGCTGAAAGAAAAATGCCAGTGACGGCTAAAATCATTCGTGAAAGATTTACAAAAGAAAAACCATTGAAAGGTGTGGCCATTGCAGGATGCTTACATATTACTAAAGAAACGGGAATTCTCGCACGCACACTAAAAGCAGGAGGAGCAGAGGTTTATTTATGTGGCAGCAATCCTTTATCAACCCAAGATGATGTAGCTGCAGCTTTAGTGGAAGAAGGAGTTAATGTATTTGCTTGGCATGGAAATACAGATGAAGAGTTTTACTGGTGTATACGACAATGTTTGAAGGCAAAACCAAATATTTTGATAGATGATGGAGCAGATATGATTGTAACGGCACATAAAGAATTTCCTGAATTGATTAAAGACGGAACCATAATGGGATGTCAAGAGGAAACTACGACCGGAGTAAAACGCTTCAGAGCTATGGATAAACAGGGTGTATTAAAAGTACCATTATTTCCAGTCAATGATGCCCGATGCAAAAATCAATTTGATAATGAGCTAGGCACAGGACAAGGGATTATTTCAGCAATATATGGAATGCATATACTATTTGCTGGAAAGAATGTTGTTATTGCGGGATATGGTCATTGCTCTTCAGGGATGGCATTACGAGCAAAAGGTTTAGGTGCAAATGTGACTGTAACAGAGGTGGATCCAATAAAAGCCTTACAAGCCAAATTTGCAGGATATGATGTAAAACCTATTCTTAAAACTCTTCCAGAGGCAGACGTAATTTTAACAGCTACAGGATGTAAGCATGTTATTCCACCTAAACCTGAAATATTTGATACATTCAAGGATGGTGTAATTCTCGGGAATTTGGGTCATTTTGATATTGAAATTCCAACAAAACAATTATACGAATATGCAAAAGAAATAAAACCAATACGAAAACATGTAGAAGAATTGACTCTACCAGGTGGCAAAAAGATATATTTACTTGCTAAAGGAAGATTAGCTAATTTAGTATTATCTGAAGGTCATCCAAGTGAAGTAATGGACATGTCCTTTGCTTTACAATCATTAATGTCTGAGTATATAGTTAAAAATAAAGGGTCCTTCAAACCTGGTATAATCGAGATTCCAACAGAAATAGATGATAAAGTAGGTTATTTAAAAATACAATCAATGGGTATTGAAATTGATGAACTGACTGAAGAACAATACAATTATATCCATGGATACCTTGAAGGGACCTAAATTTTATTCATTTTTTTATCTTAAGCAGAAGAGGATTCAAAATTTCATTCGCAGTAACATTTCCATACACTTCCGTGGCAAGTTTTTTTATCCCCTCTAATCCAATTGGTTCATCAATAAGGCGATTTGATTCCCAAATTCTTAATTTTTTAAACTCGTTTTTAATCTCTGAAGTAAATTTTAATTGGTTAGATCTTATCTTTTTACAGTATTCGCATTTTTTTACTTCAGGAGTTACCATATTTATATGGACAGCATGAAGAGATATATATCTTTTAGTTAAATCTCGGGCTCTTTTTATTTCTTCAAAACTAGGTCTTTCAGCGATAGTGACCAATCGTAAGGATCCTACAGTATGAATTAATTCGCTTATTCTTTCTCCACGTTTTTCAAGTTCTACAACCATGTTAAAAATTTCATTCCCTAATTCTCTTCTTTTTTCATAGCTTCCATCATCAAAAGGTTTAATTAGCTGTCTAAACATTTTAGTGAAATTTCTAATTGCCCCTCTAATTGAATTATAAAAATTTAAAGAATATTTTAAAACCACTTTGACTTGATCCTCAGGAATTTCGAAGAGAGCCACCATATTTCCTGTAGGAGGAAAATCTGCTACGATGATATCAAATTGAATTTCTTGAGTATCAATGTCTTCTGCATCTAGTAATTTTTGGAAAAACATCGCATTTTTTAAAGCCAATGGGATAGAATCTGCTGTGAATGTAGTATTAATAAACTTCTCAATTTGAGGTAAATTTCCAATGATAGGCATTTGTTTTGTAAGAGTTTTCATTTTTTCCACTAAATCTTTTGTATATTTTTCAGCATAAAGATTTGGATCAGGTTCAATTGCCCATAAGTTATCCATAATAGGAGTTATTTTACTGTTTATAGTGATTCCAAAAATGTCAGTTAAATTATGAGCAATATCAAATGAAATTAATAGAATTTTTTTAGTGGGAAGTAATTCTGAAAGCTTTACGGCTGTTGCAGCACTAATTGAGCTTTTTCCAACACCACCTTTACCTCCAAACACAATTATTTTATCAATCATTGTATTAACTTGACAATACTAAGATGAATTAAAACATAGAAAAGAATTAAGTTCTATTATAATAATATAATTTTTTGAATTTTAATCATTTCAAATTATATTATAACTGTAAAGTAATTTCGACATCTTTAGGGAAAAATATGATTTTACCGTTAACAGAAGAATTCTCGTTATTTTCTTTTTCAAAGTAAAAATAAAATCGTCCTATTTTAGTATTCAATTTGAATTTGATTTTCTTTTTATTTAAATTTGAAAAACTTCTTAATAGCATATTATTCCAATAAAGACTCATCAATATCTATTAAATATTTTCTTTAAAAATAAATATCCTATGGGGATGTTATGGCTGCAAATAATTTTGTTTTCCACTTTATTCAGCAAAAAATAAATGGAAAGAATTATTTATTTAAATTGATCATCTATTTATTGATGACTTAAAAGCATTTAAAATTAAAATACATAAATAAAACTGAATTAAAAATCATATTTTCAATTTAAAATGTTTGAAATCATTTAAGATTATAATTATCTTATAAAAATAAAGAAATAAATTTTAATTAAGCAATATGGAAGTGATCAAGATTACAAATAATCAGGTAGATTTTACTACAAAATATATTATTGAAACAAAATTTGAAATTAAGGGTGTGGTTGAAAAAAGCGATATAGTTGGCGCCATATTTGGTCAAAGGTAAATTTTAAAGCCATTTCGGCTAAATCGGCTAAACTGAGGGTCTCCTTTTAGATCTCGATTTAAGAGATCTTCAAAAGTCAGGACGAATCGGAAGAATTGAAGTAGAAAACGAATCTAAGGAGGGTGTTTCTATTGGTATCATTAAAATTCCATCTTCTTTAACTAGAAAGGAGACTGCATTATTGGCGGCAACTGTTGAAACCGTTACCCGTGTTGGACCTTGTGAAGCTAAAATCCATCTCATTGAGATTAGAGATGTAAGGGAAAGAAAGCGCAAAAAAATCATTGAACGCGCAGCAGAATTATTAAAAGAATGGGATCAAAAATCTCTTGAACCTAGTGAAATTGAAGAAAAAATAGATACAGATATTAAGCTTGGTGAAATTATAAAATGGGGTCCTGAAGGATTACCAGCTGGACCAAGCGTTGAAAGTGATGATGATTTAATCATTGTCGAGGGACGAGCTGATGTTTTAAACCTACTTAGAATAGGGATAAAAAACACTGTAGCCGTCCAAGGAACCCATATTCCTAAATCAGTTATTGATTTAGCGAAAAATAAAGGGAGCGTAACAATATTCTGCGATGGAGATAGGGGCGGGGAATTAATTACAAAAGAATTAATGCAGTTAATTAATGTAGATTTTATTACTCGTGCTCCTGATGGATATGAAGTAGAAGAGTTAACTAGGAAACAGATGATAAAATCTCTCCAGAATAAGAGATCTACAACTGAATCTTTAGAAAAACCAAGAGAAACATCTTCAGTTATGGAGAAAAAAGTTACAGAAACAAAGCTTAGTAAGTTACTTAAAAAACTTAAAGTAAAAAATCAGTCAATAATAACACAAGCATTAAAGACAATTCCATCAGGTCATAGTATCGGATTTAATAATAAACATGAGAAATTATTTGATTTAACTGTAGGCGAATTATTTGATGAGTTATCAAAATACAATAAAACTGAATTTATAATTATTGATGGAATTCTATCTAAACGTCTTCTAACACTGGTAATGAACATGAAAATCAAATTCATAGCATGTAAAAATAAAGAAGAAGAATTAACAATCCCAGAACAAATTATCGTTTATTATTTCTAAAACTTCTTTTTTACTTTTTTTTTAGTCTGTTTTTTGAAATTCAACTTTAATCGGAATCCCATTGATTAATGTATCTGAGACTACACAATGTTTCATAAATTTATTTCTACATTGTTCAATTTGCTCAGCTTGAGAAAGATCCTTTAATATATACATAATCTTAACATTAACATGTACTAACTTTAATCTCATCGTTGGAGGTTTATGATGTACCTTTCCATCTACAATAATTTCTAAATTTTCAATTTCTATACCATGCTTAATTAAACAAAACATAAACGAACTTCCCAAACATCCTCCTATTCCAATCAGCAAATATTCAACTGGACTTGCTCCTAAATTTGTTCCGTGAAATGATTCAGGTTCATCTAGATCAATAGACTTAAAATTTCTAACAGATGCTTTAAAATGAAGATCTTCAAGATGACTTAATTTTACTTGCATAATTATTAAGAGAGTTAAAAAACAATATGATATAAATAATTAACTTTTCACCAGAAAAGTTCCCCCTAAGGGGACCCTATACCTAAAGCATCATTTACAATCGTAAAAATTAATTGAATTACGTAAGACAGAGCACCTAGAATTACTATTCCAATGGCACATATCTTAAAAACAAGAAAATAATCTTTTCTACCAGGTTTATTGGCAATTTTTAATATACGCTTAGTGTTCCGAAAAAAAATTCCAATCCTTTCATATAAACTTGGTTTTTTCTTTTTATCGAATTTTTCGTATTTATCATACTTTGGATATTGTTTTGACACAAATAAATTAAAACTGAATATTTAAAAAAGTTAACTAATATCAAGAACAATCTTCTTTAGCTTTCATTCAGCTCAAGAATATTTGAAATGAAATAATTTTTATCAAAAGGTTTTAGATCATCATAATTTTGTCCTGTTCCTACAAATAGTATTGGCTTTTTTGTTTCGAAAGAAATCGATAAAGCAGCTCCTCCATTAGCATCTGCATCAAGTTTAGTTAAAATATTAGCATCTATTCCAACATTATTTTTAAATTCTTTAGCTTGAATTAAAGCATCATTACCTGCTAGACTATCACCAACAAAAACAATTAAATCTGGTTCGGCAATTCTAACAATTTTTTGCATCTCTGTCATTAAATTTTTATTACTAACTTGTCTACCAGCAGTATCAACTAATACTACATCAATTCCTTTTGCTATGGCATGCTGAATTGCGTCATATGCAACGCTCGCAGGATCTGAATTATAGCTATGCTTAATTACTCTTATTCCGACCCTTTCCATATGATAGGTTAATTGCTCTATAGCAGCTGCTCGAAAAGTATCTGAGGCTGCAGCAACAGAGATTATATTATGTTTTTTTAAATAGTGTGCTATTTTTGCTATAGTAGTTGTTTTCCCAGTTCCATTGACTCCAAGAAAGACCATTATATACGGTGAATTCTTAGCTTTTTTTTTATTTATTTCATCCAATAGATTTATTTCTTGATCGGGTGTCAAAATATCCGTAATTACTTCTTTTAAAATTTCAAAAATATAATTCTTTTTTGATGATAGTCTCCCAATTTGTTCACCCCTTAAGGATTCTTTAATATTATTACATAGCACATCAGCAGTTTCTGCAGCGACATCATTACTTATTAAAAGTAGGTTTAATTCATACAAAGCCTTATCAATCTTATCATCAGATAAAGTTTTTCTTACAAAACTAGAAAAGACATCCTTTAACTTTTCAAGCATAAATAGATTCACCTGATATATTAACCAAACCTTTCTCTTTAAAAGTAGCTTTCTTAAGTTGTTTTTTTTGAATAATTATCCTGAATTGATTGAGACATTCCTTGAATTGTCAAATTCAATTTCTGAACTATTTCAGAAATTGATTTTAATTGTTCGTTATGTTGTTGAATGAGTTTCTCAATAAAGTCAATGGATTCATCGACGCTTTTTTCGATTACAGTATCTTTTCCTATATATAACAAAAATCTTTCAGTATCTTTAATTGAGGCTTTAACTCCTACTATACCACCAATAGGAATTAAGATTTCATCATTCTCTTTAACTCCATCTTTTAAATTTTGGAGTGTATATTTTGTATTAAGATAATTTCCAAGAGAGGCATTTATTATTTCTAGTTGCCCTTGATACATATCATATTGTTCTCTAAAAATCCTTAATTGATATAGTTGGTTTTGGAGATTTTGATCTTCTACCATTTTCATTAACCATAAATATAATATATAAAATTTATTGTGATAATTCACGAATAAGGTAATCTTGAGCTTCTTCTAGAGATATTTCCTTTATTTCTTGAATCTTTATTTGTCTCCTAAGAATACCAATAGACGTTATTTGACTTAAGGCTTTTTCTAAGGCGTCTTCTTCTTTTAATGCGCGTTCTTCTTTTCGAAACAAATATTTCTTGTGATTCTTATAATAAGTACCGATAATGCGATAAATTTTTATCTCTGACATAATACATTAATTCCCATTTATCAACGAGGTTAAAGTAGATAATATTTTAAAAATATTAAATTTTTCTTTTTCAATTATTTATTCAATTTTTAACTTCATGAAAATAAATTCTTTATACATTTGATTTATAAATTCCATCAAAAATCTAATTAAATAAAAGAATAATAGAAAATATACAATTTTACTTTAATAATTACCTTAAAGCCCAAGTATTTCTGTTATTCGCATCATTTCGGGTCCAGTGCAAGCGAACCCAAAAATACCACTATTATCATTCACAATAGCTCCTGACGAGATATATGGAATTCCTCTATTGACAGTTGATACATCTATTTCATCAATCTTTAAAAATGAAGAAATTTGCTCTATTTCTTCGTCAGTAGTTAGTGGATGGACAACACAACCACAATTATTTGCTAATCCAATAGATCCCGGTAAATAATTTTCCGCAAACTCAAAGATTTCGGTTTCTACATTCAGAATATTCTCAATTTCATGTTTGAAATCCTTTAATAAGGAACTAATAATAGCTCCCTTATCATTACATAAAATCAGATTTCCATAAGCATTATCAATAGATTTAATTACTCCGATTTGATAATTATCATTAACATTTTTAGTATAAGCGGTTAAATTATTGAGCTCATCATCTCTTATAATATGTGGTACAATAATTCCATAATTATTACTAGCAGCATACACTCCTAAAAGAGTTGAGCCGTTAATAGATAACGGAAAAAAAGGTTCTTTAAATGTACTTTTTATTTTTTTTGTTGCAAAGTTTAATAATGTAGATGGGTAGAGACCAAATGAATTATTAACAGTAAGATAGACTCCAACAGAGTTTTTTCCGTAAAGTTGATACTTAAGAATTGACATTTATAAGAAATAAATAAAATACTGTTTGGTAAAATAAACTTACAAACCATAAATATTTTTTCATAGAGTTACTAAAAGGCTTTTGCTTATAGTATATTTTTTCTAATAAATAATCTTTATAAATATAGACAATCTAATAATTAATCATGATTAATTGGATACTCGCCTTTTTCTATTTTCTTGACTCATATGGTATTTTAAGTCTAGAACAAATGTTAACTTTCAATTTACCGCTATTACTAATTTGTAGAGGATTATATATTTCCAGCTATGTTCTCAATTACATTAAAGGTTACAATAATGAACTTCCAAAAAGAGAACAATTATTCAATAAAAATGAAACCCTCTATTTCAGTATAAAGCAATTAATTTTAATTTTATTAGGGATACTGTACTTTCCTATTGCCTTATTTATTTCATTTTATTCTCTAATGATGACTGGAAATTACTTTAAAGAATTAAGCAGAAAGAAGAATATTACCTCATTAAAAATTACAGGGATTCTTATTAGTATAATAGCACCAATTATGGGTATTATCTGGTACACTTTTATCAATCCGAACTATTATGCTTTAGCAGCAATAGGATTAAGTATCATTATGATTTTATATTATGGAATAAAAATTTCATCACTCTCTCTTTCTTCATTATTACAGAAATATAAAAAGCGAAAGATCAATCAACTTCCAAAAGAATTACAATACGTAGGTCTAATTTTTATGATTACTTTACCTATATTTATAATTGGTAGTACTGCTATATACAACGTTCCAGATAAAATTACATATATGGTTCCTATGCGAGATGGAATTGATTTAGCTACAGATGTATATTTTGCTCCTGGATCTTTTGGTAGGCCAAAACCCGTGATTTTAATAAGAACTCCATATGGCAAGTCGGGGTGGGCAGATGATATGTATCTCCCTTATTATTTAATTCAAGATTATCACGTAGTCATACAAGATTTAAGAGGAACTCATGATTCTGGAGGAGGAGATAAATCTTTACTTTTTATAGAATCATATCATGATGGTGTTGATACTATAAATTGGATACTTATTCAACCATGGTCTAATGGAAAAATAGCCAGTGCTGGAGCTTCTGCGCTCTGTGTAAATCAATACTTTTATGCTGGAATGAACCCTGAAGGTTTGATGGCTCAACAACTTTGGTTTGGAACTCCTGAATTATATGACCATGCCATTTATCAAGGATCATACCATAAGTCATCAGTTGAGACATGGGTAAAAAGTACATCCCCAAATAACTGGCACTATCAAATTGAAACTATTTTTAAATACATGCCTAAAGATGAATTAATGTATAATTCCACTTCCTTATCTAATCCCATCGGACCAAATTATTCTAACATTTCAGTTTATGGAATTCATGTTGGGGGGTGGTATGACCACTTTCTTCAAGGAACTATAGATGGGTATATAGGATATGATGATAATGGAGCGCCAAGAGCTCAAGGACATCAAAAATTAATAATGGGACCATGGACACACGGATCAATTTATGGGGGTAAACAAGGGGAATTATTATATCCAGATAATTCGAACGGTTTTGATTTGATACTAAATTGGGAACACGAAGTTTTTGATGAAGCGCTACTTGATAATCCAACACGTTGGGATGGCGCAAGAGTTGCCTATTATTTATTGGGCCCTACGATAGAAACCTCAGATAAATGGAATTATTGGCGTTATGCATATGATTGGCCTCTTGATCATTTGAATGAGGAATGGTACTTCACCGCAGATGGAGGATTAAATAATGTATCAGCTGGTTTAATTAATAAAAACTTTACTTACATATTTGATCCTCGCGATCCTATTCCAAATCTGGGAGGACAAAACCAGCCATTTGATTTAGCAGGACCAATGGACCAACGAATTATTGAAAATAGAAGTGATGTTTTGATATTCGAAACTTCAATCCTAACCGAACCAGTGATAACAGTTGGAAGGATTTGGGGGCATCTATTTGTATCTTCTAACTGTACAGATACAGACTTCACAATAAAATTAACAGATGTATACCCAGATAATCGTTCAATGTTAGTAACTGATGGTTCCTTAACAGTTAGGAGCCGATACAATTATACAACGGATATTTTTATGTCAGGTAATCAGCAAGATGTGTATGAATTGATGTTAGATTGCTGGTCAAGTGCTTATTATTTTGCACCAGGACATAGAATACGCATAGCAATTTCAAGCTCTAACTTTCCTCGTTTTGCTATTAATCCAAATACAGGTGCTCCATTAGCTCAAAGCTATTTAAATTTCAATATTGCAAATAATACTTTACTTGTAGGACCTAAATATAATTCAAGTATTATACTGCCGAGATTAGTAAACGTGAGTACTACTCACACAATTTTTTAATTTTTTTTTTAAAAACTATAAGAAAAAGCTTTCTGATTAATTTAAATAACTATTTCTGGAGATAAACCACTACTAAGCCATCAATATTTTTGGTGGCTCTCACTTTTAACTTTCTTGGAGGTTTTTGAATTCCGCGAGACCATATTCGTTCATTGACTTCTTGTGAAATAATTAAAGATTCTGGTTTAAAATGGCGCTCCATAAATTCCTTGAGATATCTCACACTTTTTTTAGCCCATTTTGTACGTGGACCTTTTCGTGCTTTTGCTAAAGGTATTACATATATTCTTTCATCAATAATCTCTTCTTTGGGAGCCTCCTCTTCAATTTCTTCTACTGCTTCTTCAAAAACTTCACTAACTTCCTCTTCTTCAGCGATTTCGTCTAAACTAAATTCTGCTATTTCTTCAATACCCTCTTCTATTAATTCTTCTGTTTCTTCCAATTCATCTTCTGATAGCTCCTCTTCTAAATCATCTAAGCTTACTTCTTTACTTTTCTTTTTTGCCATCTTTAATCTCTCTTTAAACGACTATTTCGCCATTCTCTTCTAGAATATGGACTATTTCTTATACGGCCCTTCGTTCTTCTTATTACCCAGTTAGGTACAGTCCTATTTTGTTTCGAATTTTTAGCCCTTCTCAATTTAGAGGGTAAATCTTTATTTCTCGCCATAAATCTTAACCAAACATTCACTTTTTAATTTTAAATTCTTTTTTTCCTTTAGAGGATAATTGTGTTAATAATTTCTTAAATGCATCATCTGGTAATGGAGTAGCTCCCTTTAATCGTCCTGCCTGAAATAACTGAATTAATTGTATTTCTATTTGTTCAGCAAATTGGGGCTTTACCATTCTGATATTTTCTAACCTTTGTCTTCCCTCTTGGCTCAAAATTAACCTCATCAATTGATATTTTTTATTTTCAAAATTTTTTTGTTGTTGTTCTGCTAATTGTTGTTGAATTGCTTGTTGCTTTAACTCTTCTAGTTTTCTTTTCCTAATGGACTCTAGTTCTTCTTCATCACTCAATTAAAACCCCTAAAAAAAACTTAATATATATACAATAATCATTTTCTCAAAATATTATGTGCACTTCTTTCTAAAAGGCTAATTCCTTCGGGTGAGACTATTCTTCCTGTTTTTTCTTTCTTCATTATTAAGTTAGCATCTTCTAATTGCTGCAACGCTACTCTAATAATTTTTCCACCTCCTCTTCCACTATGATTTAATCCCGAACCTTTTCTATTTTTACCTCCATAATGTTTTCTAAGTCTATTAACTCCTATAGGTCCAAATTTTCTTACTTTTCGCAATATTGAAGCACAACGAATGTACCAAAAATTTTCTGAATCTAAAGGGGCTAATTCTTTAAAAAAAGCCGTTTTCCAATATTGACTTCCTTCTGGAGGGTTAATTTCAGGGTATTCTATTAATTTATCTGCAACAGTTTTAATGAGTTTTGCTGGTTCAACGATGTATATAGACATGCTAATCTTTAATTCAATCGTTCTTTAATATATTATAATAGATGTAAAAAGATTAAATAAATTAAAAATTTTTTGGAATTTTAAGTATTTTGGGATAATGGATTACCGAGAAGAATTTAAAAGAGTATTATTATCAAAACCGCATTGCATTTTGGGAAAAAATGGTATTACCGATGATTTTATAACGCATGTAGCTAGTTTATTAAAAAAGTATAAAATCATTAAAATTAAGGCATTGAGATCAATAGCATCTAAATCAAATATCGCAGCTTTATCAGAAAAAATTTCAAAATTAACGAATTCAAGTGTTTTAGATTTACGAGGGAAACAAATTATATTATCTAAGTTTCCTATTAATAAGAAAGATTTGAAAAGTTCTAATAAATGAACAAATTATGCCTAAAAAGAAATTTAATAAAGGAATTATTAAACAAATAGCAAAAACAAGGATAAACTTTCTATTTAAGCGAGCTCATGAAATTTTTCCTTCTCAAAAAGATTTAGCGAACCGATACATATCTTTAGCAAGGAAATATGCTCAAAGAGCAAAAATTGAGATACCTCCAATTTGGAAGAAGAGAATATGTCATAAATGTAAGAATTTTCTTTATCCGGGGTTAAACTGTAGAGTAAGATTACATTCACTTGGAAAAGCAACTCACGTTTCAATGACATGTTTGGATTGTAATAAGATTATACGCTATTATATTAAAGCAAAAAGTATAGGTTAAAAGAATTTAATTTCCTTTTAAAAATTACATAAATTTATGCTAAGAATATGGCTCTAACCTTAATTATAGCAGAGTGTGGATTAGAACTCATTCCAAAAGAAATTAGAGATCATCCTTCTGTAAAGAAAAATATCAGAAGTAAGAATTATTCATCCCAACTTTTAGATAATGCACTACACCACTCTGCTATGGTAAAGTTAAATAATTTCGAAAAAAGAGGACGTCCTGATATTCTTCATAATTGTCTACTTAACGCATTAGGCTCTCCACTAAATAAAAATAAACAGCTAAAAATTTATTTTCATACCATAAATAATCGTATCTTTGAATTAAATCCTGAAATAAGAATTACTCGAAATTACAACAGATTTAAAGGTTTAATTGCAAAACTCCTAATAGATGGCAAGGTTCAATTTGATAAGATCCATTTAATTAAAGAACTCAAAGAGAATCTCAAAGATTTAATAAAAATAATTAAAAAGAAAGAAGTATTATTATTTTCAAGCAGAGGAGGTTTAATCCAACATCATTTAGATATCTTCCAAAAAGATACTTCTAAAAATTATATTATAATAATAGGTGGTTTCCAAAAAGGCACTTTTTCAAAAGAGATTCTGGAATTGAGTAATAGAATTATTTCAATTTCCCAATATTCTTTAGATGCTTGGATTGTTGTGGGTAAAATTATTAGTTTTTATGAAATAATAAATGATATCAAATAAAAGCCGAGAAAGCAGTAAAGTTATAAGAAATGTTTTCTTTTTGATCATACCATAGCGTCGTTAGTCTAGCGGTAGGATTCTGGCCTTCCAAGCCAGTGACCCGGGTTCGATCCCCGGACGACGCATTCTAATTCTATTAATGCTAAATAAAAAATTTCAGGTAAACATTTCGTGAAACGATGATTTCACGAAATTACAAATCAAACTAATTTATCATCAGAATGTAATTTTCTTAATATGTATAATAAATTTCAACTTTACAAGTAATCCTGCTTTTTTCCTCTTTTTTATTAACAGGTTTATTAAAATTGTTTTGAATTTTTAATAAAAAAGGGCATAAATTATTAAAAAAAATGCAAAGAGTTATATGTACAGATTTGTATGAATGTATTGAAAAAGCGCCCTTGAGAATATATTTTTCCATTTCCATATTTTAATCACTTCAAAATTTATATGAAAAGGGCGTTTTTTCCTTTATTCATGATTTTTTTAATATAATTCATTTCAATAATCTTAAATTATTAATTTTATTATTGAAAATACACAACATTTATCCATAGTCATGGTCAAATACAAATATAGAGAATTTAAATCTGTTTTAAACAAATTAAAATATCCAGATTCATGGTTTTGGGCACGTTATACATTGAATACATATTCTGGATGTGCTCACGCATGCATTTATTGTGATGCTCGTAGTCAACGATATTACTTAGAAGACTTTGAAAATGAAGTTATTATAAAGACTAATTTTGATAAAAAGTTGGATCAGAGATTTAAAAGGGCTAGAACTCTATTACCTGATATAATAGCTCCCGGTGGTGTGAATGATGCTTATCAACCAATTGAGCAAAAGATTGAACACAGCCGAAAAGTTTTACAAGTTATAGCAAAGCATAAATTCCCTATAAATATCGCGACTAAATCAAAATTAGTTGTTAGAGATATTGATATTTTAAAAGAAATAGCCAAGGAGACTCGGAGTACCGTTGGTTTCTCTATTTCTACAGTAAATGAAGAATTAGCAAATTTATTAGAACCAAATTCATCAAACCCTTCTGAACGTTTAAAAGCATTGCATACTATCAAAATAAAAGCTCCAGAAATACAAGTAGGTATATATTTTATGCCTATTATTCCTTTTTTAGAGGATGACGACGCAAGTCTCGAAGATGTTATTAAACAATCAAAAAAGGCTGGTGCAGAATTTGTATTATTTGCTCCAGGATTAACTTTAAGAGATGCCCAAGCTCAATTCTTTATTAAAAAATTAAAGAATAGTAAATATAACTATATTGTCAAACCACTTTTAGAGCTATATAAAGGGCTAACGAATCCTCCAGCAAATTATGTTCGAAAATTAAATTCAAAGTTATATAACTTATGCCAGGAATATAAATTAGCAGTTCGCGTTAAACGTTGGATTCCAAATGATTATAGAAAATGGAATTATAAAATAGCTGAACTACTACTAAATAAGGAGTACATTGACGCAATAACTACAGGAAAATCAAATAATAATATGAAATGGGCAGGTCTAAACCTCAATAATCTTGATGTGTCAATTATTGATGTATATAAACGAGATGAGTTATCTAAGTTAAAAAATTTTTCAAAGGAAATCATTGAATTTGTAAAGCCCTACTTAGAAAAGATTGAAATGACGCATGAAAAAACGACCTTAGAAAGATTTATTAATTAATAAAACCGATTTATTATTTCATAAACTTCTTAAAAAAAAGCGTAATACAAAACTAAAAGGCTATTTAAGTGATTAAAAGAATGGCTAATATTTCATGTCATTCCATTGATCCTGGCTTTTCTGTTTTGAACTGAACTTAAGAAAAATATTAAAATAAGAGATTATGAAATTTCTATGATACAAAAAGTCGTTAAAGAAATAAGAAAGTTATTATTAAGGAATAAATCTAATTTAACAGAAGAACAAAAGAATCGTATGTATAAAATAATAAATCCTGATAATACTAATTATAAAATATATGGCATCAGAGTTGCTACAATTGATAAGATTGTTAAAATAATTTCAGATAATTTTAACTGTACCTACCATGATGCCGTTGAGATTTATAAAGAACTAATAAGATCCAACATTGAGGAAGAAAAATTTGCAGGATTCCTTTTTCTAAATCGATTTAAGAAATTTTTTACTCAAAATACAATTAAACTTTTTCATGATGAACTTTTAGAGAATTGCCACACCTGGAGTGTTTTAGATAGTTCATGTGTAAGAGTTTTAGGTCCATTTCTAGCTAAAAAAGGAAATGAAGAATTAGTTAAGCAAACCATTAATGAATGGGCTAATTCTAAAAATTTTTGGATAAAAAGGGGTTCTATGGTTCTTTTACTTAAAATTATTATGGTAAGAAAGGAATTTGACAAGGACTTTGTATACAGTCTTGTTGAAAAAATGCTAGAATTTTCTAATGAAAACTATATTGAGAAGGGTATTGGATGGCTTCTTAAAACATGCTCAAAATATAAACCCGAATTAATCTATGAATATCTAATGGAAAATAAGTATAGATTTACTCGCTTAATCCTTAGATATGCTAGCGAAAAACTTGTGATGGAAAAGAGGGCAGCAATATTAAAAAAATAGATGCTCTATGTTGAAAAAATAGATGTTCTAAAAAACTTTATATGATATTTTGTACTTTTTAAATTACGAATTTTGAAATCTCAAAAATTTCAAATCTTGGGAGAAAATATTAACACCCCAGAAGAGTTCATTGAAGATTTATGTGATAGAATCAATGAGTTTTACAGCATAGTAATGCAGGAAGAGGATAAAAAGAATCAGCCAGCACATTTAATCGGATTCTTGGCAGCTTTTAAAGGCAGACTTAATCGTGCCTATGAAAAATTATAAACATTTTTATTTTTTTTTTTTAGGACTAAAAATATTTTTATGAGATTCTATACTTTAATTTGTATCTTATTTATGATATTAATTTATATATTGTCAAGAAATAAGATAAAACAAGACCGCCAAGGTGGCGTAGCCCGGTTAGCGCTTGGATCTCCCTGTATTGGGTAAGAACGCACCAGAACCTTTCAAAGGTGGTGAAACTGAAGATCTGGGTATCGAGGGTTCAAATCCCTCTCTTGGCACCATCTTGTTATATACTTTACCCTGATTTTTTAATTTTTTTCTATCCATCTCTGTTTTAAATCCTCTATTATATTTTTCGCATAAAAATTCAGTTCTTTTTTCCTTTCTTGGGTTAATCCTGTGTAATCATCGCTATAAGTCAACATCTTTTCAATTTCTTTAATAAGAGATTCATTACTGACATCGTAACCATGTTTGATGCACAGTTTCTTTAAAAGATCTCTGTAGTCAAACGAATAATTAACCCTTTTATCAGGATAGAACTTATGTAATTCCTTTTCTATTTTTACTCGTTTCTCGGGATCACTAATACTCTTTAGCACTAATCCAAAAGTTTTTGCACGGTATTCCCATTTTTTAGGTTTCACCTTATCTATAAATTTTGATACGTTTTTTTAGATTCCATTCCTGTAGTATAAGTATTTTTCCCTTTAACAGGAGAAATTTTAACAGTTTTAATATCATTAATTTCACACATATTTTTAAAATCTTCTACAAGCGGATAAGAGGCGTTATTAAAACTAATATGTAGAGTTTTATTATGTTTATGAACATGAATAGAGCCATCAGTGTCAACTAATCCTCTTAAACCATCCTTTTGATATTTCTTATTTTCTCTAATCCATTTAGGCACATTTACTTGGTTTACCTTCTTATCTCCTGACTTCAATCCTTTATCAATTAACTTTTCAACAGTTTTTTTACTTGAAATTGTTAATTTAACGGCATTTGCCTTCTTCGGCTTATAAATACTAGGCATTTTATGAAATAATTTTTGCATTAAACTCTTAATATATTTAGTATATTGCATTTCTTCAGTTTTATTTAATGTAACTCTGAAATGGCTTTCGTTTTTAGGGATATTTCCATCCCCAAGACCTATGCATACCATTTCAGCTAATTCACTGCTATTTCTTAATTTTACAATATTTTTTGGTTTGTTTTTTACATAACTTTTTTCTTCTACTTTATCAATGTCAGGTTTGAGTTGCGGTTGTTCTATTTTGTTTCTGGTTTTGTAATTGGGCTGGAGTTTAGGTGGACTGATTTTATTTTTGGGTGTATAATCAGGCTTATGTGTATGCTGTTCGATTTTATTGATGGGTTTGTAGTCAGGTTTGGTTTTAGGTGGTTCAATTTTGTTAGTGTATATATTTACATCTCTAAATTTAGAATTTTGGATATATTCTTTCACATATTTTTTGGGTTCTTGAGAGTTAAATTTTTTTTTGGTCATGTTATGTAGTTTTTATATTATACTTGTTCTTAAAAAGGAAAAGATGCCAGAGATTTATAAAGAAAAAATACGGACCTTAGCAGTAAATTTTAAGATTATTTCACATCAATAAGAAGGGATTATTTAAAGAGAAAAAAAATAATTTGATTAGGTTAAAAATTGTTCTTTAAAGTTTTACGTCTGTGATCATCCTGGATAAGTTCTTGAAAATCTTTATTATTCTCGTCTATAAAATCCCAAAACTCATCATAAATATCTTCAAGTTTCATTTTTGATTTCTCATCAATAAGTTTTTTAGTATTTCTTTTTAATAATGTACTTTTTATATCTACTGAATTTGCTTTATTCTCGATTGCCTTCTTTAGGTCATTGTTATTATACTTTCTTTCGATTATAATTTGATTTTCTTTTGGTTTATACGCAAGGTAATTTTCTTCAATGATTATATACTCAGAAAATTCTTTATCTTTACCATTACCGTCTTTCGGGGTTAATTTTTTGGATTTAACTAACTCAGAAGCATATTCAAAATCTACTTTTTGATATCCGCGTACCATGAAATTTTTATCTACAAACGCTTGAAAATGATGTTCACATACTAAGCCTTTTGGAATAGATATAGTTGTAAGCTGCTTCGTATAATTGATAACTGATTTAGGAAATTTTAACTTTTTTTTTAATTTGCATACTGGACATTTTATCATAATTTGTATAAATTCAGTTGATTCACTCTTTTGTGCTTGAATTTTCTCTTCAATAACTTCCACTTTATATCTCCTCAATAAATATTTTAGATTGAGAAATAAAAACTCCTTTAATAAATAGAAAAATTTGAATAGTGCGAAATAAAAACAAAATCCAAAATCTTAATTAATCAGAAAGAAATAATATCTTCTAATTTTTTATCCAGATTCTTTTTGGTTAATTCAAAATAAAATTCTAATTTTGGTATTAATTCCGATTCAATTGTAAGTTTATGTTTACCTTCTGAAAATTTTTTTATTGCGTCTTTATCTATTTTTATAAGAATACTTATGCTATCTCCTAATGCAATCAATCTTCCTGCTAATTTCCCACTTATTAAATCATCTATTCTGAATTTTTCACCTTTATGATATATTAAAAAGCGTTCTTTTAATTTTTCAATATCAAAATCTTTTTTCGAAATATGGATAGGATTATCATCGAGATAAATCTTTCCGTATTCAGATAAATCAAAATTATGGAGATCAAAATTTTCAGTATTAAAGCCTCCGATCTCAATTTTTTCTGGGATTTCAATTGGCATAAATACATTTAACGCTTTTATAGCAATAGAATCCATGATCCCATCGCCACTAGAATCAACTATATATACGGATTCTTTAGGTGGAAAAATTTTTTTGAATAAAACTTTCAAAGCAGAAATATCATAAGACATAAAAATTCAAACTAAGGATTATAAAATATTAACTTCTTGTTTTTTAATAATTCTTGTTTCAATAAAAAGTTTAAATTTAGAACTATATTAAGGATTGACGATTATTTTAACACATTTTCGCTCTTTCATTAGATGAAAACCAGTTGTAACCAATTGGTCTAAGGGTATTATTTTAGTTATTAATTTTTCAATCTCAATAACTTGATTATTAATTAATTCAATAGCATCTAAAAAATCCTCAGCATAACCTATATAAGAGCCCATAATTTTTCTTTGATATCTTACAATCTCATTAGGTTTTATTTTAGCTTCAGCACGATAATCCTGTCCAAAACATACTAATCTAGCGCCTGGAGCCCACATACTTAATCCCATTTCGAAAGTTTCTGAAAGCCCAACTGCGTCGATAATAACATCTGCTCCAGTTTCATTAGTAATTCTCATAATTTCCTGTTTGACATTTTGAGAGTGAGGATTTATTACAAAATCGGCACCTAGGTCCATAGCTTTTTCTCTACGCCAATCATTTAATTCAACGCAAATTAAATTCTTTATTGGATGTTTTCTAATTACAGATTCTATAATCAATCCCATAGGTCCAGCTCCGATTATTACCACATTATCGGATTCTCTAACATTGGCTATATTATGACAGTGCACTGCGCAAGATAATGGTTCTATTAATGCAGCAACATTCATGTCTATATTATCAGGAAGTTTAAAGGCCGCACTCCTAGGGATAATACAATATTTTGCGAATCCACCATTCTGAAAAATACCGAAGGTCGTACCTAAAGCCATATAATCACATAAGTTTGAAAAACCTCTTCTACAATTAATGCAATAACCACATTTTTCATTCGGATCAATTACTACATTATCACCAATTTCTAAATCTTTTACATTTTTACCTATTTCTTTGATTACTCCAACGAATTCATGTCCTATAATAGTATTATCATTAGCAGGATGTCCGCCTTCAATAATCTTTAAATCAGTACCACATATACCACATGCTTTTACTTCAATAAGAATCTGATCATTTTTCATAATTCTTGGTATATGTACTTCTTCTAACTTGACTTTACCACCGCCACTTTCATTTTCATGAAATACAGCCGCTAGCATTTTTTCCATTTAATCACATCTCTGTTAAAATTAGTGTTATTGCCAAATTTTTAATTTTAGAAAGTTTTTTAAAGTGGAATAACAAATAGTAGATCACATTTGTTTTTATTTTTTAAAACTAAAAAAAAAATCTGTTTTAATATATAAAATTTTTAAAAAAAAGTTGATTATATGAATGAGGAAAAACCTCGAAAAATGTCTTTAGGTACGAGACTTGCGTTTGCATGTGGTGAAGTTGGAGATAATATGGCATTAAACACATTTACTTTTCTAATTTTTACTTTTTATTTTACAGTTGTGAAAATTCCTACTACCGTAATGACACTAGGTTTTATATTCTGGGCATTATGGAATGCTATTAATGATCCTTTAATCGGATATCTTTCTGATAAGACTAAAAGCAGGTGGGGACGTAGGATTCCATGGATGATAGGTGCTACGATACCACTTGGAATTTTAATGGTCCTACTATTTACTCCCCCTTCTACATATATGGTAAATCAATCGGTTTTCATCTACTTTATAATAATCCTCATCCTTTTTGATATTGTCTATACAGCATTTAACTTGAATTATAACGCTCTTTTTTCTGAAATGTTTGTTGATATGAAAATACGTAGTTCAACTGGTAGAATACGTATCATGTTTGTTTTAATTGCTACAGCGTTCGCCTTGGCATTCCCCACCTTTATCATTGAAGATATCACGAATATTGAAGGTAAACCAGAAACCTTAACTCAATATCTAATTGTTGGAATTGTAGCAGCAATCATCATATTTGTTTTTTACGTTCTAATGTTGAAATGGGGTGTCAAGGACCCCAAACATATTTCAAAAGATGCAGAAACTGCCATGCCCTTCATAAAAACCCTAAAGTTTACATTCAAGCACAAATCCTTTCTATGGTTTTTATTCCCAGCTCTAGGTACCTGGCTTGTAATTAATATTCTACCGACATTAGCACCACTATTTTTTACTTATGCAGTAGGTATTACAGATACTGAATTAATTGGGATACTTCTTTTGGTTAATCTTCTTGTTGCTGCTTTATCTACACCATTATGGGAAATTATTAGAGTTAAGAAAGGAGCTAGAATGAGTGGGTTGATAGGAACTGCCGTATGGATAGTAACAGTAATATTTTTTGCTTTTTCGATTAATTTTCCAATGGCACTAATTTTTATGATATTTATGGGATTCGGTTTAGGGGGTGGTTTATATTTTTATGATCAGTGTATTGCAGAAATAATCGATGAGGACGAAATCACATATGGCGTACGACGATCTGGTATTTACTATGCAGTTATTAACTTCTTTATTAGGTTATCAATGATTCTCAATTTCGTTATAATTGGATTAGTATTTACATCAACTGATTGGTATAATTACACACCAAATCCAGGAGTTGATGTTGTTGTAGGTCTGAGAGTACTTATGGGGATATATCCTGCAATAGTTTTAGCAATTTCTTTTATTGGTTTGTACTTTTATCCAATTAAAGGGACAAGATTGGCTGAAAATCGAAAAAAGCTAACTGAGTTACATGAAAAGAAACTAGGCTCCATATAAGAAATAAATTATAATTCTTTTTTTATATATTTTCATTTTAAAATTTAACACACTATGTCAAAAATTCAATTAGCATAGTTTTATTTACTCTCTAATGATATTTACGAACATGGAAGTCTAGTAGAACCCACAGCTGTCCCATATAATAAAAAATAAAAAAAAGTTCATAAAAAAAATTATAAATTAGAGCCACAATAGGCACAGAATGCTGCGTTTTCACTTTGAATCGGAGTGCCGCAATTTGAGCAATAACGACTTTTTTCTTGAGAAATGGGTTCTTTTTCCAATTTTGGAACTACTTCCATTGATTTCGCTTCTCCAGTGGAGGATGAGAATTGACCTCTTAACATTCCATCAGCTTTTAAATCTAAAACTATCGCTCTCACATCTCTAACTGATATTCCAGTATTAGCACTAATCTCCTCAACTGAGATATTTGGATTATGGCGATGTTCCTGTAATACTATATTTCTTAATTTACTTCTATTAACTAATGCTGCTATTTGACTACCTAAAATTGCTGCTCCAAGACCAAACCAAACAAAACCCATCCAATTGAAGCCAAAATGCCAGATAATATTAAGAAATGCACTAATTCCCCAATAAAAAAACACTCCTGCGATTATTAAGGCACAAATTGAAAAACCTTGATTATATTGGTTTTGAGAATACTTCATTATAGTTTTTATTATTGTTTTGATTTATAATAAGTTCAAAAGTATATATTTTTTCAAGAGTCCAATTTTTGAATTATTGATTAAGAAATAAAGAAAAAATAATCCATGAAGATTAAAATATAAATAAAGATAATTAAATTATTAAGAGTAAATAACTAAGGACTGAATACCAATGGTTGAAAAGAAAGATGAAGATTTTAAAACTCATTATGTAGTTAATGCGACAGGTATACAAGTTGTGAAAACCAAATTAACTGGAGTTATACCTGCAATACCAATGGAAAGCATCAAGTTCTATTCTACTTGGATACTTACTGAAAAAACACAGCATGAAATACCATCTAGTGAAGTAATGAAAGTAGCAAAACTGATAAGGAAAAAACGCCATTATTACAATCTTCAGTCAATATTCCGCGTTCATGAACCTGAAGGACATCCAACATGGGAACAAAGGGCATACTATATCCTTATGGGTCGAGGAAAAAAAGATGGGGTGGTTCTTGGATTCTTATATTATTTAGCAAATACATCGTATGTCATGGGTATCTGGCCTGCTGAGAACGTTAAACGCTATGAAATGACTGATAAAAATGCGCGTCAAAACCTTTTTCTAACAGATTTAAAAAAGTTTCAAAATCCAAAACTTTGGAAAGAAGTGTACTTTTTTACTCCACCATTATAATAAAAACTAAAAACTCATTCATATTTTTTTCTACTTCTTTATCTTACTCATGAAAGAAACAGAGAAAGTTCGTTATGGAGGATTTATTGAATTGTTAATTATTCTAAACACTTCTTTAACTCTTATTTGATCTACGGTTAAGAGAATTATTAATTTTTCAAGAATTTTGATTGATAATATGTAATAATTATCTGAATGAATAATATTAAAATCTGGATTGTGTAAACCGATCGATTCAGTAGTTTCTTCAGCCAGCTCATAAAGTTGTGATATATTCAGAGATATTGAAGCTTTATTGAATTCTTCCTCATTTATATACGATTTTATAACAGCTCCATTTTCTGAGGAGATTAGAATAAAATAGACTGACGATCCTAACTCACTGATTAGATTCTTTAAAATTAAGTCCAAATCTATTAAAACCGTCATAACTATATAATTTATATCTCAGAACCTTATATATTTTTGCTAAAAAAACATTTAAGCAATAAAATCTATACGTAGGTTAAAGTATGTCATTTTAATTTGAGCTTTGGAAATGAATTAATGAAATACTTTTAAATTAATAAGTAGTTATCAACAATTCTTTCGAACTTACTAAAAGGGGTAACATCCCCCTGAAAATCTTTTAAATCTTCATCAAACTTTTCCATAAATTCATCTGCGATTAATTCAATAAATCTCTTAAGATTCTTAGATTCATTTCTTTTATCAATAAGATAAGCAAAAATGATATTATCTCTTAGATGAACATAAAACCTTTCATTTTCAAAATTTATTGCTTGTAGACTTTCTCCTGATTCTCTCCCTATAACTTCTTTCGAGAATGCTAAAATTGCTGAAATAAATCCCCCTACCTGAATATAATTATCTGCTAAGAATTTTTTATTCTTATTAATTTTAGCAAATAAAGCATGTCCTGTATTATAAATGATAAATAACGCTGAAATTCCTCTAGCACAAGGAACTACTTTACTAAAAACACGATTTAGCTCTAAATCTGAAGCATTTGAACAATAACATCTCAATAATATATTAGAAAGTGAACATAACTCCTCGTATTTGATTAATTTATCCTTTTCGTTCACATAGAAAATCGCAACGATTTCTCTTTCTAATTCATAAAAGTGAATATAAACAGTAAAACTACCTACTAATTCGATAATTTTACCTTCTTTCTTTTCAATAATCTGTTTTCTATATACTTTAATCAATTTAGTTAGGAGAGGGGTTCCAATCCCCTTGCGAAAAATTATCTTATGATTTCTCAATGTTATTGATACCAAGCCTAACCCTAACATTTCTAAAGGATGGTAACTCTCAATTATTTCGGGAATGGAGCTTTCTACAACAATCATAATTTTTTAAGAATTATTATTGTGTTAATAATTTTTTATTGTTTGCTAACAAATAAATATTATATTCACATTTATAAACTTTTGTGTTAATAAT
>JBATUM010000132.1:0-2246 GCA_049671145.1 Promethearchaeia archaeon | reverse complement strand
CACATATCCTACAACGATTATAATAGCCGAAATTAACAATGGAACAAAGTTGTCAGCTAACCAATTTATTACAACTGAAAACAAATCCTGAAAAAGCATACTCTAACCCACACCAAATTTCGAGTTTTAATTTTAATTTTATATATTTAATTTTGATTAATATTTTATTTTTCTATTTACTAAACGAATTTAGAAAGAAAGCTCTTATAAATCAGTAGTTGGAGTGGTTGTTGAAGGTCTTACTTTTTCCCGTTCAGATAATTTTACAGAAAGCTCTCTTTTTAAATCTGATAATCTATTTTGTAATTTTTTTATATCTTCATTCTTTTCGATAACTTTTCTCTCAGTTTTATTTAACCTTTTTTGTTGAGAAAGATAATCGTCTTTAGCAGAGGCAATTTTTTCTTCTATTGCTGAACTTCTGAAAAGTTTGATATAAGACAATTGTTTTTTTCCTAACTTCTCTCTTTCTTTCGCAATATCTATTTTTTCATCCATTAGTTTTTTGTTTTCTTCAGCGATTTCTTTTTCGGTTTTCGCAATTTTTTTATGAATTTCTGCGATTTCTTCTTGGACATCAGCCACTTTTTCGTTAAAAACAGCTTGGTCCTTTTCTATTTTCAATCCAGAGTCCGATAAGTTTAAAAGTTCTTTAGCCTTCAGTTTGCTATTTATTAATTTTGTTGTCTCTTCAGCTAAATCTCTTCTAATTTTTGTTAAATCAAGTTCTTTTTTAACGAGTGTTTCTCTAGCTTTAGCTTTTTTTATTTCAAATTTCGCTATGTTTTTAGAATCCATTGCAACCCTTTTTTCATTTTTTGCTATACTTAAATTTTCTTTTGCAACTCTTTCAAGAGTATCAAGATTTTCCATTACAAATCACCCATTATTTTTTTTGGTATTTGGAGTATAGTTAAAAAGAAGTTTAATTTATATATTATGCATATAAATTAAAATTTCTTCTATTTCTCCTATAATTTCAATGTTAGAAACAGCAATGAATTTTGATAATAATTTTTCTTTTATTTTAAATAGATTTCCTAAAGCAACTTCTGCGGATTTTTTCCCTCGACCTTCTAATTTCGAAAAACAAATATCGCGTTCTCTTGCTTTAAAACAAATAATATCTGATAAATCTAAATAATTGGGAAAACTATCAATTTTTAAAGATATATCTTTGTAAGATGTCCTTATTATTTAGCCTTTTTAGGTTTTTTTTTAATTATCTTTACACCCAAACTTAATTGACCCGTCTTCTCCTCAGGACCCTTCCAGAAAGGATAATTTTTTTCCAAAATTTTTATTTTTTTAAGTTTAAATATCAAAGTTGCCATAAAATTAATCGCAAGAATATTTGTCATTAAAAGGATAAAACTTCCAAATGATAAAAGTAAATTTCCATAAATTAGACTTACTCCTATATTAACGGCAGGAGGCATCAACGATATCGCAATAGCGATCCCTACTAAAGAAGATTGTATTATACCCGTGATAGCAAATCCTACAGCTAAGCCGGCACCGATAGAAACGATTACATCAAAAACTGTCGGAAAATTTCTACTAAACATCTCATCTGTTATGGAAGGCGAACTTAAAAAAAGGAAAGCTAAGCTTGCTAGTAAAACTCCAATTCCTATTGCAATAATAATACTTAGCAATTGTCCGAGTATTCCCTTTTTAACTAAGATATAATTTTTGCTTATTATTCCATATGAAACACCAAGAATTGGTCCCATTAATGGAGAAATAATCATTGACCCGATAATAACAGCAGCAGAATTTAAAATAAGTCCTGCCCCTGCGATGAAAGCAGCAATCATAATAAAGAGATAATAATTTAAACTTAATTCCATTCCTTCTTTTATTGTGGATTCGATTTCCTCTACGGATACTCTGCTCGAAAGCTCTTCGGAAGCATCTAATTCTTCCTCTTCTAACTCTGGGATCGTTACTTGTAACGATAAGATATCAATTATCCCATATTCAATTCCTATTCCTATTTCGTTTAGTACTTCTAGTACTCTAGGAACCGAATTCTTTTGGCAGCGAATAATGACTAATGAATTGTTATTCCCTTCTAATAGAATCATATTTTTAATGTTAAGTCTCTCATTTAAAGCAGTTATTAAGGATTCTGTAAGGGTCTTTGGTTCATTAGGAAGACTTATCTGAATCTGGCTCATTTTAATAAATCACGCGAAAATTAATTTTAATTAAATTTTTGAACTAATAATAAAAGTTATTAG
>JBATUM010000131.1:0-3388 GCA_049671145.1 Promethearchaeia archaeon | reverse complement strand
GAGGGATTCATTATAATTTAGATTATCCTGAGAAATCTACCATGAGTAGGCCAACTACTCTTAGAAGACCTTGGTAATCTTTTTATCCTAAATCCAATCCCTTGAAATTCTTAATCAATTTTTTCCAAAATTGTAATAAAAGTAAATAAATTTAAAAAAGAGTAGTTAGTTTTTAGTTATTAATCAATATTAAATAATTCAATTAAATATTTTAAATCTAATTTATTTAATATTCATTTTATTCAAATTTTTGGTATTTCTCTTGAAAAACTACAATGTAATTTTAATTCATCCACCTAGAAGGGTACAACCAAATTATAGTAAAAACGCTAAATTTAGGCGTGGTAGATATATTTTTATACCGATGGGTGTTTTTGCAATTGCTGATTTTCTTGAAAGAGAGGGTTTTGGGGTTAAAATTATAAATTATCCATTAGAACAATTTCTAAACCATAATTGGAGTATTACTGATTTTCTCAAAAATATTGATTTTGATGTATGTGGAATAGATTTACATTGGATACATAACGCCTATGGCGCTATTGAAGTTGCCAGAATGATAAAAGAAATAAATCCTAATTCTAAAGTGATCCTTGGAGGTAATACTGCTTCGTATTACCATCATCAAATTTTAAATTATTATAATGAAATTGATGGTGTAATTAGAGGAGAAGGTGAAATTCCACTTCTAAAATATGTTCAAAGTATTGTTAAAAATCAATCTTTAGACTCCGTTCCGAATTTAACTTATCGTGATTCTTCTAAACAAATAAAAGTCAATTCTCTTTCGTATACGGCAAAGAGTTTAGATGATTTAAATTTTATAAATGTATCACTCCTAAAAAATGCAAAATCTTATTTTGAATGTAGTAGAAAACTTATGGGCATCTCTTTTAATCTTTCTATTGGAAGAGGTTGTCCATTTAATTGCCCTTTTTGTGGAGGAGGTCAGAGAGCTCAACAAAAGTTTGCAGGACGTAATGAAGTGATTCTAAGAAGCCCAGAAAAAGTAGTAGAAGATATTAAAGAAATAAAAGACAATTTTAACATTCCAAGTGTTTTTTTTGGACATGGCAGTTATCCTGCTAATTTAAAATATTGGGAAAATTTATTTGGGTTAATTAAAAAAGAAAAACTTGATATAGGTGCAGACTTAGAAATATGGCGATTACCGTTTCCTAAAAAGATGTGGAAAATGTTTCATGATACTTTTCCTAGGAAATCTTCATCAATTAGCGTCTCTCCTCGAACTATGTCAGAAAACGTTCATTATAAGATAGCTAAAAAAAGTGATCCCACATTTAAATTTTCAAGAGTTCAAATTAATGACTTAATAAGGAATGCGAATCTCTTCAGAAGGACATTGAGAATATGGTTAACACTCGGTTTTCCGTTCCAAACCCGTATTGATGTTTTGAAAGATTTTCTTTTTATGATGAAATGTGCTTTAAAATATGGAACAACTAAATCCAAACCGATTACAATAATGAATGAATTGTATCACATTTTTCCTGGGTCACCTGCACATGAATCTCCAGAAGATTATGCTGTAAAATTAAAATACAAATCTTTTCCCGAGATTGCTGAAGCTTTTAAAAAATCTAAAATATCATACTTTTATAGCGTGATAAATTATGATCTAAAAAAATTTTCTGCCTCTTCGATACGAATAATAAACACACTTTCATTTTTAAGTACTATAAGCATGTTATTAACCACTGGCTCAAAACAGCCTGAAGTGCAAATTGAAAGAAATAACTAATATTAAATCCTTTTACTTAATTGTAAAACTTTACCCCATTTAATTAACTTTTAAATTGATGGTTGTATTTCTTATTACTATTAAAGATTAAACTGAACTAAATAAATATGCATTATTGTAAAAAAAAAAGAAATTTAAAAACACTTTCTGTATTAGTCTTTATTTTTTCATGTTTACCAATTGCGTTTATTTTCATTCTTTTAAGATATATCCCAATAGGAATATCTTTAATTGAGGCTTATGTTAATTCTGGTTCTTCATTTTTCATTCCTTTTATACCTAATATTAATTTATTAAGTTTTTTACCTGAAAAAGGTCAAATAATTGGATTAACTCTCGGTCAATTGATTGATATCATAATAGTGGTTAATTTGATTTGTTATGTTGAAAGCAGCATATATCATTTTTTCAAAAAGAAATACTTAAATGAAGAACTTCAAGAAATTAGTTGTTTAGACCTAAATTTCATCACGACAGAAGAAAAGCTTTATTTCTCGTCTCAAGAACAAGAAGGACTGTTTGGATTAGAAAATGATTTAGTTTATTCTTTAAATAAAGATATTTTTGATAAAACTTTTGGAAAAACTTTCATTGATAATGAAGAAGACCAATTATTCTATTACTTTTATAATCATGAACAGAATAGAAAATTTAAGAATCCTAAGAGATTTTATTTAAAATCCAAATTTGTATCTTATTATTATAACAAAAACCGTGTTTCTTCTTTAGACTTTTTTTCTAAAATAAAAAATTCTTATCTTAAGAATGTATACTCTCTTCTTATTATTAATCTTCCAACTACTTTTAATGAAAGTTCCAGAGGAGGGGAATTATCAATTGTTAAAACTAGTTTAAATCATTCTTATGAAAATTATTTACATTTAAAATTCAAAATTAATTCTATTTTAAATTCTAAGTTAATTATTTCAAGAAAAAGTGAAAAATATGGAATGGAATAAAGATATAGAAGAATTATATGAAGTGATTACAGAACAAACTCCTGAAGCATTTCGTGCATCTGTTAAACCTATGTTGCGTGAAGCTGCTGAAAGAGCAGCACGGCTTAGGAATTCTGGATTTGTGAGCAGAGATGATTTATTATCAGCACTATTTGAGATAACTCCTGAAGCATTTAAACCAACAGTAGTGTCGGATTTGAAAAAAATAGGAATAGACCCAGATAGATATGTGAAATTATCAGAAATTAGGAAAGAATATGCACGTACTTGGGATGAAATTGGTGGAGCATTTTTGCCTGGTGTTTATCATTTTACTATGTATCTAACTGATCGATGCAACCAAAAATGTATTCATTGTGCTGCTGAGGTTATGGAAAATCGTCCAGAATTAGCCACAGATCAATGGATTCAAATTATTGAAAATGTTGAACAGACTTTACGAAATCAAGGTCGCAGAGGTTGTTATATCTGGTTTGGTGGAGAACCTACACTTCGTAAGGATCTTAAAGATTTGATTAGGTATTGTGGTGAAAAAGGCTATTACCAAGCAGTTTCTACTAATGGTATGCTTTTCGATGAAGAGCTTGCAAAAGTATGTGCTGATGCCAAGATGAGTCATGTCTTTATTAGTTACGATAGTGTTTATCCAGAAAGAGCTGCAAAGATT
>JBATUM010000130.1:0-53156 GCA_049671145.1 Promethearchaeia archaeon | reverse complement strand
ACAGAGATAGGATAATTAACAGCATTTCCCATTAAAAGCATCTCTCCCACTCCTAAACTTGAAATCATATCTGCATATTCTTTTGTTATTACTTCTGAACTATCCATTAAATGTTTTAAATCATAGGGATTCTTAAGGTTTAGAATCATTTTTGAGTTTGTTTGAGAAAGAGCTGTTGTGCTTAATCTTTTTGGTCTTTGACTAATTAAACATAAACAAGCCATGAACTTTCTACCTTCTCTAGCAATGGTTTCGATAATGTGTTTTGTTAAAGCTTTTGAAGTTGCTGCTTCAGGACAGAATTGATGTGCCTCCTCAATTACTAGTAGAAAAGGAGGGATTTGTTCCATTCTTCGAAGGAAAAATAGTCGATTGCAAATATAGTCAACAATAATTTGTTTCTTTCTAATTGAGATTTCTTTTTGCAGATTAAAGATAGTTAATTCTGCGGGGTTTATAATTGAATTGATACTAGGATTTTCTTGAGGCCCAAAAAGAGTTAAACGTTCTAATTCACTTAACCAACCAATTAATGCTTGTTTAGTACTTTTATTCCCATCTTGTTCTTTTTCAATTAATTCTATAATGTCATTTAGACTATAATTATTTTTACTCTTTTTTAATAGCCTTATATAATTTGCAAGTTCTCTTATTTGAACATGTGATATTTTTTCATGATATTTCCTAAAAGTATATGCATTCAAGTTCGGGACTGAAATTTGAAAAAAAGAGGCATCGAATAATTTAATTTTATCTTTAAATTCTGATATTGATTTTAAATATGAATATTCACCATGAACATCAATTAAGACAATGGCAGGCGTTCCATATTTTTTATCTCTATTTAATAACTCTTCTATTATAACTGATGTGAGATAACTTTTTCCTCCTCCAGATATTGAAAGTATAGCAAAATGTTTATTAAACAAGCGATCCATACTAATTCTTGCTTTTATCTTCGAGCCTTTTATTTTGCCTAATTTTAAACCTAATTTTGGCTCTAATCCAATAAAGTTTTTAAGTACTTCCTCCTCAACTAAATAGATTTCTCTGCCTGGACTAGCTGGATAAGTCATTCTTTTAATTTTTTCTATTTTATTTGTTTTTTCATCGTTAAATTCGATAATACCTAAATTTTTTACAATAGCAATCGCATATTCAAAATCATCGCTTGGAAACAACCCTTTTAAAACGTTGGGATTGTTTTCACTATTATATGCTTTAATTGTAAGGGCATCTGAAAAATATTCATTTAATAAAACAATTTTTTCCACGATTCCAATTAAAAAACCTTCAACTGACTCTGTATATACGAAAAGCCCTTTCTTTACAAAAACTCCATCACTTCTTTTATTAATAACAAAAGGGTATTTTGAAACATCTGGTAATTGAAGAAAATTAAAAACAATACCAACTCTAACCGGCATTGATTATACATAAGAAATAAAATTAATTAAAATAAAACAAGAGCCATAATTTTCTGATTTAAATTAAAGAAAAAAGAGTTGAGATTAAGAAATATTATACTTTTAATCTAGTCCTCCTTCTCTAAGGATCCCATTATTTTTAGTATTAAACGGTAACCATTTTTCCAGAAATAGATCATAAAAAGCGCAATAAATGAAGCAGCAAGTAGAGTAATCCCAGTAAATAAGACCCAATTTCCTGATGAAAATTCACTCAATAATCCAGCAAATCCACCCTCAGAACCAATTAAAACTTCCTGAATTAAGGCCCACACAACTCCAACTATTATAGCAATAAGACTTATTAATAAACCACCAGCTGCTATTTTTACAGTTGTACGATTTCTAAATTTTTTATCAAGTTCTCTGACTTTAAAAAAAGCTTTCAAAATCCATTTACTTCCCTTTTTAAATAAGCCAAAGAAGAAAACCAATAAAAAGAATAATCCTGCTGAAAAACCTGCAACAACAGCGATTTGATATCCCAAACTAAGTGCTAAAAAAGCATCTAACTTTCCATGAGGATCAATAAAATCAGCAATCGTCCAAACAATCCCACCTATGACTACTAAGCATGCAAATACGATTATAACATAAAATATTTTCCCAACAGTCATTTCACTTTGACTATAATCTTGATTTTGACTAGATTGAGGTCCTTCCATTTTTTTCACATTTTTTATTTAATTAAGAGAAGAATAATAATTAAAATATATAAAATTGATTATTCTGAGGATATTTAGAAAATAAAGATATAGAAATAGTAGAATCACATATTATCTTTCTTTTGGAATATTTTATTTAACTTTTGATAAATATTTTCAGATTTTAAATGATCATAGAGATTGTATGAAAAATTATAAATTTTATCATAGAATTCATGATGTTGAGCATCCGGAATCCATTTTTTATCTACTTTACAGATATTTTCAGCTGCTTTTGCAATATCTGGAAATAATCCTGCTCCTGATGCTGCTAAAATCGCTGCGCCTAATGAGGTAGCTTCTTCTATAACATTTCTTATACAAGTAATTCCTAAAACATCAGCGTATATCTGATTCCAAAGATCAGAACGAGAACCTCCTCCTGTTAATCTTAACTCTTTTGTATCTATTTTCAATTGTTTAAAAACTTCAACATTCTTTTTTACTTCATATGCTACGCCTTCAAGAATAGCTCGGGAAATATCTCTTTTTTTATGACCTAAAGCAATTCCAAAAATTATCCCTCTTGCAAAAGGATCCCAATGAGGAGCTCCTGCACCCACTAAATGAGGAATTGCTACTAAACCATTTGCACCGATGGGGGATTTTTCTGCCTCTTCAGTAATAATAGCATATGGATCTTGATTTTGCTCTTCAGCAATCTTGCATTCTTCTTGACCAAATTCATCTCTAAACCATCTAAGAAATGCTCCCGTTGTAAAGATGCTAGCTTCTTGAACCCACGTTTTAGGTATTGCATGACAACTACATAAAACCCTCTTTTTTGGATCATAATTTGGTTTCTCTAAATATGCAAGCATGAAACTTCCAGTGCCAGTTGTTAATTTAATTCTGCCAGGTGATACTACACCTACTCCAAGTGCCGCAGATTGTTGATCTCCTGCTCCAGTTATAACTAAGGTTTTTTTATCAAATAATGTCTCTTCAGTTGTGATTTCGCCTATATCAACTCCACTCTCAATGGCATCAGGCATTTTATCTAAGTCAATCTCTAATTCAGAAGCAATATCTTCCGAGTATTTTAACTTATTAATATCAAATAACATTGTTCGTGAAGCATTTGAGTGATCAGTGCAAAATTTACCTGTTAATTTGAAAATGATAAAATCTGATACTAATAAGAATTTGTGGGTTTTTTTATATAGATCCGGTTTATTATCTTTGAACCACAGAATTTTTGTTGCGGAAAAATAAGGATCAATAGTTAATCCGGTTGTTTTATATACTTTTTCAATTCCAATCTTCCTTTTAATAAACTCTACTTGATCTATCGTCCTTCTATCTTGCCAGACAAGAGCGTTATGAAGAGGTGTTCCATCTTTATCAACAGGTACAATAGTTTCTCTCTGATTTGTTACTGAAAGACTTACAATTTCGCTATTATCAATTCCACTCTTTTTAATGGCTAATTCAATTGTTTTTTTTAATGATTCCCACCAAACATTAGCATCCTGCTCTACATATGAAGGATATGGATAAAAACTCTCCCATTCTTGATAATCGCTAGCTAAAATTGTACCAGCTATATCAAAAATAAAAGTTCGACAACCTGTTGTACCTAAATCTAAAGCTGCAACAAACATACTCTTTTTTATTCTAAGTTTTTTGATTGCTAATTATAAGTTATATATATTATTTTATTGAATAAAAATCATTTTTAATTAAAAATAATTTACTTATTTTTCTCGTAACCGCAATGTGGACATACTAATTTACCAAATCCTACTTTATAATCTTTAATTATTGTAAAAATCTCATTGCAAATTGGGCATCTAGGTTCAAAAGAGGGAAACCATTGCCCTTTGATATTGGGCATTTCTTTTAACATATTAATGATTTTCAATTGGTCGAAATCTTGCTTATTAATTCTAATTAATTGTTGTTCTTCTGCAATAGATTTTCCTTTTGGTGTTAATACGATTAAGAATTTAGTTTTTTCAGGGTTGTTAATCAATGAGAGGGTGCGTAAAATCGCATCACGCTTATATTGAGCTAATAATTTTCCTAATTCAGGAGGAGCTAGAGCGACTAAAATTCGCTGCGAATCTTTATCAGATGTGATTTTTTGGAATAAGAATTGATACATTCTTCCTTCAATATCTATTGTCCATATAAAGTTCCAATCTTTAATATCGTAATCTTCCTTATTGGGTCCAATAATCCTCTTAATACTTTCGTACCAAGAATAATGATTATATTTTGACAAATTAGAGCTAAGATCATCAAAAAAACTAGGTTCAATTACAGGGTAGGTTTTGAAAATGCTTTTCAAAGATATTAATTTAACGGAGGTTAAATTATTATTTGGAAGTGTATCCCAAGGGGTATGAATATATATTGAGAAAAAATCATTCATTATTATTATTGAAAAATTGATCTTTATAATTTCATAAGAGAACGTTTAAAAATAATTTTAACTAATTTTTTAACATGGCAAAATTTAAAATTATTACAAAAAAGAATTGTTTTTTCTGCGAAAAACTAGAACAATGGCTTGCAGGTAAAGACATTGATTATAAGATATTGGATTATCAAGATCCAAAGGATTTTAATGATCCTTTAATGAAAAACCCCACCTTTAATAGTTTATTCTGTGACATGAGCGCGTGTGTTGAAGGAATCCCAATCATAGTCAAAAATGATAAGGATTTTTTCTATGGTGAAATTTGGGATCTTGTTAATAATGAGATAATTGAAGAAAAAGCAATAGAGATTTTTAAAATCTAATTCTTTACTTAAATCTTTTTATTTTAATATATCAAATATTTTGCATATATTTATTACTTAAATGACATAATTTAATCTCATAAAAATTAAGGTAATATTTTGTCAACCTTAATTGTGAGAATTTTGAGTTTTAAATACGTTGATTTTGCACAAATTGGTCCAAATTTCGGAAGTTCTTATAGAAATTTGATGAAATTATTAATATCTAATGACTCAATAGCTTTAAAGCATTATTTTCGTATTCTTTTTATGAATAGTGTTAGTATAGTTGGGATTCCATTCCGTATTTTTGAATACATGTGCTATAATAAAGCAATAAAAAGAACAAAATTAAGATTCCCTCCAATTTTTATAATTGGTCATTGGAGAAGTGGCACTACTCATCTTCATAATTTACTTACCCAAGATCCTCAATTTGGATTTATAAACATGCTTCAAGCCTCTTTTCCTAAATCTTTTATGAGCAATACTTTCTTTAGCTTTTGGATGAATCAGTTCTTACCTGAAACACGCCCTATGGATAATATGAAAATGGGAATTTTTAAACCTCAAGAAGACGAAATGGCTTTGGGAAATCTATTTCCTTATTCCTTCTATAATGCTTTATACTTTCCTAAAAGAATGATGGAATATTATTACAATTATGTGCGATTTAAAAACGTTTCTCCTAAATTAACTAGAAGGTGGAAGTATTCTTATGATTATCTACTTAAAACAACAACCTTAAATATGAGAGGGAAGCAACTTGTTTTAAAAAATCCAGTAAATACGGCTAGGATTAAGATATTATTAGAACTATACCCAGATGCAAAGTTTATTCATATATACAGAAATCCATACATAATATATTTGTCCACTCGACATTTTTATAAGAAAGCAATTGAAATTTTCATGTTTCAAAAGGTTCCTAATGAAATACTCGAAGAGAATATAATTAAAATCTATAAAAAAATGATGAAAAGTTATTTTAAAGAAAAGAAGTTAATACCAAGTTATAATTTAATCGATATTAAGTTTGAAGATTTGGAAAGTAATACAATCGGTCAATTGGAAAGGATTTATAACAAATTAAATCTTCAAGGGTTTGATAAAAACAAAAATAGATTTGATATTTATTTGGAACAAATAAAATCATATAAAAAAAATAAATTTCAAATGGATGGTAGAATCTTAAATTTGATTGAAAAAAATTGGAGATTCACAATAGATAAATGGAATTATAAAATACCTGAACTAATATAAATTTCAAAATTTTCGTGAAACTGAACTTTCACGTACTTTAATATATACGTTCATATTACCTCGATATAGCTCTCTGTATTACCCTAACAACTTTTAAAAATGAGTTTAAAGAAATTTTTCATTTAGATGCATGTCTTTTATTCACTCAATTCTTCGATCGAAGTTTCAGTTTCTTTGGAAATACGATCTTTTGAAACCCGATGAAGTAACCAAAATCCAATAACAGATATCAGACACAGAATTCCCGCTAAATACCACACCCAATTCGGTCCAATATAAACATAGACAAAGCTAGCAGCTGAAACTCCAAATAACGTTGGAATCGCCCAATGGAAGCTATATACTGCCATATATCGCCCCCGCTTATCTTCAGGGGCGAGAAGTGCAACTGTAGCTTGTGAGACTGGTATTACAATCATCTCCCCCACTGTTAGGATAGCCATAGCTACGAAAAACAGGTATATCTCAGAAATAAAACCATACATCCCAAAACCAATCAGATAAAGAAGTGTACCAAAAGCCATCATTTTCATAGGTGCATACTTTGAAATCCTTTTGGTTATCCAGAATTGAAATAATACTACCATCAACGCATTCATACTTAGCAATAGGCCAAAACCCTCTAATGGGAACCCGTATACTTCCCACAAAAATACCGATAACGTACTATTCATTTGCATGTAAACTAACACCGTTATAGCAGACACAGCAAGAAACATTATATAAACTGAATCTTTTAATACTTCTTTATATCCAATAAGTGTATTTATTACCGATTCTTCTGGTTTGTCATCTTTTTTTTCCGGTTTCGTTTCTGGTATAATAATGAATACAATTAAAGCTGTAACTAAGCTACTCACAGCATCCCCAATAAATAACAACATAAAGGATCTGCTTGCTAAAAATCCACCAAGCATAGGACCGATTGTTGCTGAAAGATTTACAGCTACTCGTAGTAATCCAAATCCCTCTGCCTGTTTATCTTTTGGAAGTAAATCTACCACCATTGCTTGCCGTGCTGGGCCTCCCAAATCGCCTAAGACGCCTAAAACTGCTGCTATTATGAAAAAAAGATACAGATCATCAACTATTCCCATCAGGATACTTCCTATACCACTTGAAATTAAACCTAAAACAAGCATCGAACGACGACCATATTTATCAGTTAACGCACCTCCTATCGTGCTACCAATTATACTTCCACCAGCAAACACCGCAAATAAAAATCCTACTTCCACTATTGTTACGTTGAAATGATCTATAAGATACACTGAAAAAAAGGGAAATAATAAGAAGCCTCCTAACCTATCAATGAAAGTGGCGAGTACTAACACTTTAAATGGATTTGGGTATTCCTTATATCTTTGTTTAGTTTTTGTAATCATATTTAAGCCATCGTGTGGGTGAATGAAATTTTAGCAAATATGGATTTTTATTTTTTAAACATACCATAATCCCCATTTGCTAATTATAAGTTTAATATTGGTAAACTAATAAATTTTAATCTATCCATTATTTACAAAGAAGGCTAGTATCTGAGTCTAAGAAATTTTCCACAAAGGCTTGTTGGAAAATTATTAATAATGCTATGCAAGTAATGTGAGGAATTGGATATACAACTGTATATCCTATTGAAAGAATACTTCGTGATTCAAGACTTGGAGAGATTTGGACGGGAACCTCGGAAATAATGAGTTTAATCATCCAGCATGAGTATTACAAAGAATTACTAAGCGAAAAATGGCTTGACCGAGATGTAGAAAAAGATACTATTGACAGCGATGTAGAGGAAAAAAAACATCATGGTTAGAGGATAATAATCAAAAATAATTTTTTTACTTTTGTTTAGATAAGTATCTTATTTTGACTAATAAATCACGTAATTCCATTTTATCATTCTCGGGGGTAATATACTTTTTTTTTACTCCTTCAGAAAGCGGAATTGTCTCAATCTTATTTCCTTGTAAAGATACCATATTTCCAAATTTACCTTCTAGCACTAGCTTCATAGCTGCCAATCCAAATCTTAAACCTAAAATTCTATCAAAAGAGTTAGGAGTTCCAGCACGCATGGTATGACCAAGAACCACACTTCTACATTCAAAATCTACTCCATTTTTTTGAAATTCTCCTTTTAAGTCATCTCTTAAATTTAATTCGTCTACAATTATTTGAGACATACCTAATTTAGCAAGCAATGGGTTGCCAAATGTATCTTTGGGTAATTTTTCAATAGTTTCCTTAGAAATTGTTTTAAAATCTCTTTCTAGGGATTTTAAAATTGGATATGCTCCTTCTGATATTGCAATTATGTGATATTTATAACCACAATTAACTCTTTTTTTAAGTACTTCAATAATGTCGTTTTCTAAATCAAATGGAGTTTCTGGGATTAGTATAATATCTGCACCCGCAGAAATTCCACTATACATAGTCAGAAACCCAGCATCTCTACCCATTACCTCAACAACAAAAACCCGTTGGTGAGACCTTGCGGTGGTTGTTAAATTATCCATTGCATTAGAAGCTAGCTGTACCGCACTCCAGAATCCGAATGTGTAATGTGTTCCTGCCAGATCATTATCAATTGTTTTGGGACACCCCACTATCTTAGCATCTGCATATTTACACATTGCATCAGCAACACTAAGAGTATCGTCTTCAGTTTAAAATAGAAACTATTTTAAAACTCCGCCGATAGCAATTAGTGCATCAATTTCTAATTTTTCAAATTGTTTTGCCAATTCTTTAGCTATCTCTTCTTTTGAACTAACCCCTTTGAATGGATTAGTTCTACTTGTATATAGTATTGTTCCACCAACAGTATGTAAATCATCATGTTTTGCAATATCAAGTGGAATTGTTTGGTTTTCTATAAATCCTTTCCAGCCTTTCAGAATTCCGATACATTCTATGTTTGCATCATATGCTTTTAACATTATGCCATAAATTACGCTATTTAACCCAGGGCAGTAAACGGCAGTCAAGGAAAATCTTGAACATGGCTCCGCCGCCCGTTAAAATTCCTATTTTTTTAATATTCATACTAATTCACACTATGATTAGTTGATTTTATTATATTGCTATTTTATATTAAAAACTTATCATTGAGTTTAAAGGAGATTTTATTCTAATTCCATACTTTCAAGTTTTTCAAAACTATAGTTTGATTTATCAATTGGAATGATATAACTCCCTCCACCATTATCAGTTAATATTAATGTGAATTTCAATTTTCCGTTAAGAGCTTTTTTTATATCCTCTAAAATTTGATTTACTTCCTCAAATTCAGGATCATCTTTCTTTAGATTATTTCTGAATATTGAAACGGCACTTTCGAACCGATATAGAATTCCCTCTACATTAGTATAATAGAACTCAGCATTAGGTCCTGGTTGTACAGATAATTCTAATTCGGGTATTTCTAAATTCCCAGTAGGAGATCGATAAATTTTTGATTTAAGATCTTCTTCGTTTGTTATTTTTAAAGTCATAATTGCAGGATCAAAATTAGTAGTTAAAGGAATGATATCATTTTTAGAAAAATTACAATCATCGCATTCAAATTTGATAATAAGCATTTTATCTTTATCAGGTAAGTCGTAAACTGTTTTTTGAATATTAACAATTCCTTTAGGACATGCGGGACATTTAAGCGAGAATTGTTCTTCCGAATCCTTGGCTTTTTCAGACATTTTTATGAAAAAGATTTTAATCTTATATTAATAGTTAGAGAAAGTTTAATTTTTCTTAATAATACTCTAAAAAATGGTTCTTACCTTATTAAACAGCCTACTTATAAATTTATTCCAGAAATTTTTAATGTATTGCAGATTAATTTAGTCTTAACAGTTCAAATTGAATTAATTTTAAAAGGCAACTAATAAATATAACTTTATACGCTTTTATTGGTTGTATTCTTATTTGTTATAGTAAAAAATAATCAAGATTTAGCTGATATAAATTGACTGATGATAATATAATAGAAATTACGTTTCATGGACGGGGAGGTCAGACAGCTATCACTGCCAGTCAATTATTGGCGGAATTAGCTTATGAAAAAAGCTTTAAGGATGCTATAGCTATTCCTATTATTGGGGCTGAGCGAAGGGGTGCTCCAATACAAGCTTTCACTAAATTATCTAAAGATAGACCTATAAAAACTTACGATAGCGTTGTTAATCCCCACTACATATTACTTTTTGACACCTCTCTATTAGATATACCAAGAGTTCAGGAGACTATTAAAGATGACGTTATTCTTGTAGCAAATAGTAATCATTCATTTGATACAAGCAAATTTGGAAAAAATATTAAACTTTATATCATAGATGCTACGGGAATTTGCATAAGGAGAGAGTTTATGCACGCAAGTGGTCCGATATTAAATATTCCCATGTTAGGTGCATTTGGAAAAATAACTGGCTATTATGATCTTGAAATTATGGAAAAAGTTATAAAGAAACACTTTGGTGTAACGAGATTAGATAAAAATATGAGTGTTGCGAAAGAAGCGTATGAATCGGTAAAGGAGGGTTAAATATGGCAGAAAGTAAATCAGATAAATGGAAAAAAATTAATAAATCTAAAAAGGAACGCCCAGAAGTTCAAGAATATAAAAATTGGGAAGAACTATCTCCCATTCCAATATCGTTACCGATTAAAGGGAGTATGGGTGAAACTGGTGATTGGAGAACCTTCAGACCAGTTATTAAGGAAGGTTGTAATAAATGTGGAATCTGTTGGATGTATTGTCCTGAAGGAGTAATAAAAAAGAAAGAAGACGGTTCTTTTGAAATAGATTTAAAATATTGTAAAGGCTGTGGGATTTGTGCTAAAGAATGCCCCACAAATAATATAGAAATGGTAAGAGAAAGTGATGTAAAAGATGGTTGAAACTCCAAAAGATATTATTCAGAAGGAAGAATCAATTATTATTAAAGGTAACGTTGCTGCGGCTTATGCTGCAAAATCTGCAAGAGTTCAGGTTATTAGTGCATATCCAATCACTCCTCAAACAACTGTAGTTGAAAAGTTATCTGAATTTGCTGATAATGGAGAGATGCCTGGAACACAATATATTAAAGTTGAATCTGAACATAGTGTTCTTGCATCCATTATAGGCGCAAGTAAAGCTGGAACTCGTACATTTACAGCCACTTCTGGACAAGGTTTGTTTTATATGCATGAAATGGTGCATTGGGCTGCAGGTGCCCGACTTCCTATTGTTATGGCAATAGCATCACGAGGTCCTGCTCCACCATGGAATATATGGGCCGATTTTACTGATGTAATGAGCCAGCGCGACACAGGATGGTTGAGTGCCTTTTGTGCTTCTCATCAAGAAATCTATGATGAAATTCTAATGTCATACAAAGTATGTGAAGATCATGATATTTTGCTACCAAAATTTGTAGCTTATGGCGGTTTTATTTTATCTCATACATCAAAACCCGTAATTGTTGAAGACCAAGATAAAGTTGATAACTTTTTACCTCCATTGCCAGATGAAGAGGGTTGGCCTCATATTTGGATGGATCCAAAAAGGCCAATGATGTTTGGAAACCTCATCATGCCTTCGGGATTTTATCAAGAATTTCGATTAAAAATACATGATGCTCATATCAGAGCAAAAGAGAAAATAACAAAAGCTGCACAAGAATTTAAACAGGTATTTGGAAGGAGTTATGGTAACGGATTAATTCAGGAATATGAAATGGATGATGCTGAAGTTGGAATGATAATTTACGGTGATTTAGCACTTCAAATGGAGGATGCTGTTGATCAGGTAAGAGATGAAGGTTATAAAGTCGGTATGGTAAAATTAAGACACTTCAGGCCTTTTCCAACAGAAGATATAATTAGAGTTGCTAAAAAGGTTAAATTGCTTGGAGTGGTTGATAGGGCGACGGCTTTTGGATCACAAACAGGTGGTCCAGTTAGCTGTGAAGTAAAAGCAGCTTTACATAAAACTAAAGATACAGCCAATATTTTACCCATTATTAATGGCTTAGGAGGTAGAGAAGTCACTTTAGAACAACAAAAACATCAATTAAAAAAATTAGTTAAATTTAACGAAACTGGAGAGGTTCCAAAAGATACTATACATGGAACTCTCTGGGATTGTTTATTAGAGGTTAAATAGTATGGTTAAATTAAAAGAGGCTTTAGAAAGTTGTCAAGAAGAATATTTTCTTCCTGGAAATTCATGTTGTGCTGGCTGTGGCTTAGAAATCGCTCTGAGATGGGCAATGAAAGCTTTAGGTCCTAAAACGGCTCTAGTTACTCCCGCATCTTGTCTTAATGTTGTTGTTGGATTGTGGCCTAAAACAGCCCCGAATTTTCCATTCACTAATATGGCTTTTGCTGCTGGGGCTGCTGCAGCTACGGGTATGTCTGCGGCTTTTAAAGCTAAGGCTTATAGATTTCCCGGAAGAGGATGGGATGAGGTTACAACAATTACTTTTGCTGGAGATGGGGGCACTGCAGATATTGGAATTCAGGGTTTAAGTGGAGCAGCAGAAAGAAATTCTGATCAAATTTATGTATGTTATGATAATGAAGCATACATGAATACTGGAATTCAAAGATCTTCGAGTACGCCGCATGGTGCGTGGACAAGCACAACCACAAAAGGGAAAGACCGTTTTAAGAAGAACCTTCCCGCAATTATGGCGGCTCACGATATACCTTATGTAGCAACTTGTTCTATTAGTGAACCCCTTGATCTATATGAAAAATTCAAGAAGGCTAAGTCTATTAAAGGATGTAAATATATCCATATTCTAGCTCCCTGCGCACCTGGATGGGGATTTGGATCGGATGAGACAATAGAGATCGCAAGATTAGCTGTTAAGACAGGTTCATGGATTCTATATGAGGTTGAAAATGGTATTATGACATTATCAAAAGCTAGTAGAACATTATTAGATCCTTCAAAGAGAATTCCACTTTTAGAATATCTTTCCAGACAAAAAAGATTCGCGAGCATTTCAGAAAAAGATTTAATCGAACTCCAAGAGTATTTAGATCATACTTGGAAACGCATTGAAGTTGATTTAAGTTGTCAAGATAATTATCCAAAATAGTTATTATCCTCATTTTTAATCAACAATAATATATTATTTGAACTTAGATGGGATTTTTAATTAAACTTAAAGGGAAAAAGTTAGAGGAAATTAAACCTTATCTGGAAATAGCGGTTGATAATATTATTGAGGGTAAAATTATTGCTTTTCCAACCGATTCTGTTTATGGGATGGGAGGAGACCCTCAAAATCTTAGCTTGATTGACAGGATTTATCATATCAAATTTCGAGATCGCTCAAAAGGGCTATTATTACTTGTATCTGATTTTGAAGAAGCTAATAAAGTTGCTGAATTTAATACACTGGCAAAGATTTTAGCAGAAAAATTTTGGCCAGGTTTATTAACTTTAATTCTAAAAAGAAAAGAGCCAAATATTATTCCTCAAGAAGTTACTGCTTTTAAAGATACTATAGGATTAAGAATTCCTAAGAATGAAATTATATTGAATATTTTAAAAATTTTAAAATCAAGAGGTTTTTTTGGAGGAATCATAGGCACGTCGGCGAATTATTCAGGAGAACCTCCTTCTATTAGTGGGGATGAGATAGCTAAAAAATTTTTAAGTCCTATCGATTTAATAATTGATGCTGGTAAATCAAAATCAAAATTACCTACAACAATTATCAATTGTACAACTGAAAAACCGGAATTTGTACGTATCGGAAATCTCAAAGAAGAGGACCTTAAAGATATCTTAATGAATGAACATAAGGTGTTGTAAATTGAATAACTTCAATTTATTAGTATCAACATCACGATTTAATGAAGATAATGCGAAAGCAGAGATATGGTTTACATTATTAACTTGTGGAGATCGATATTCAATAATTTCTAATTTAGATTTTTCAGGATTAATTGCGGTTGTAACTACATTAAACCATAGAAATGTAATTTCAAAAATTAAAAGAATCTTAATCAAGGATCCAAATTTTTTTCAATATATCCTTAAAATTATTCCAATTGATTATATATGTCAAACACATATTAATACAATAAAAATTATAATTCAAAATCATTATCGCGATTACATTCATAGTGATGATTCTTTTATGATTGAATTAAATCGCCGCAAGAATGATCTAATAGATAGAGACAGTTTTATTGAAGGTATAGCTAAAATAATTGATAATAAGGTTAATTTAGAGAATCCAGATAAAATCATTAGAATAGAAATATTAAGGAATGTAACTGGAATTTCATTTTTACAGCAAGAGGATGTTATTAAAACAAGAGTAAATATTCAGACTTAATCAAGAGTAACTCTCTCCAAACTCAATAGTGCCATTCTTTCACATATTAAATCATTTAAAGCTATATAAAGAACAGGAATATCTTTATCTCTTATATTAGCATTTACTTTTATCCCATAAGAGTTTAGTACAGAATTCATTTGATTATCAGAAATGTTAAAGTATTTCTTAACCATTTCATATTTTTTGAGAGAATAGTTATCCAGGGTTAATTTTAACTTATTTGCATTAAGCAATTTTTCGATCTCACGATTTATTAGAGCTAAGTCATCTTTTGATGAAATTGAACACAAATTGATCAAACCTGTATTAAATTCTCCTTCATTTATCCCAAAATCTTGTATTGCTATTTTGATCTGTCTTTTGGTGGCTAAATATAACAATAATTCTATATTTTTTTTATTTGAAATATTAATATTATTTAAAAAAGCTTTCTGTAAGAAATAACATGCATTGAATACATGTTCACTATTAAGAACATGCTTATTGTTAAAAATTTGTATTATTAAATCATTGTATTCCTTTTCTTCAATGATTTTAAAAAATTGTGTTAGTGTAAATAATTGCGGATTAATTTTCAGTTGATTAATTCCTACATAATAAGTTATTTCTCTTTCTTTAATCTCGAATTTTTTAATGATCATATTGGAAAACTCCAAGCGAACCATTCTGGCATAAAATTAAATTGAATTCGGATATATATTAATAGAATTAGGAGAGATACCAAAAAAATTGTAAAAAGCCAATCTTTTAATGAATATTTAATAGTAAAATAAAAGCTTCGCTCTTTTTTACTTCCAAAAGCCCTGGATTCTAATGCTTCTGCAACGTTAAAAGCTCTTTTTATTGAACTTATAATTAAAGGAACTAAGAGTGGAAACAGATTCCTAATTTGGGAGATTATCCCTTTTTTCTGCATTTCATAACCTCTACTCTGTTGAGCATCAATGATATTTTGTGCCTCCATTGCTATTGTAGGCACAAATCTAAAAGCTAGTGAAAAGGAAAAAGCAAATTCATAGGGTATTTTCATTGAAATAAAGGATAAAGCAAGATCATTAGGATCCACTGTCAAAAAGAATATTGAGAACGCAGTAATCATTATAGAAATCCTTATTACCATTGAAATTGCGAATGAAAAACCTTTATCTTCTATAAGTAATGTGTTTAACATGATTATAATTAAATAGAGAAATGAAAGTCCTCGAATACTCTTTATCCACTGTTTAAACAACTTTCCTATTAGAATTAGAGGAATTAAAGTTAAAAAAACCAAAAATAATGGTATAATTTCCGTAAATAATAAAGCATTTATAGTATAAATTATAGCAAGTAATAACTTGGTTCGTGGATCTAATTTATGTAAAAAACTTTGCTTTTTTAAAAACTTAAATGCGTTGAGAAATTCTAATGACATTTAATTGTTAGCCTCATCTATTTTTACTTGTTTTAAATAGCTACTAAGAAAATCAATCATTTCAGATTCTCTATAAATATCTTCTGGAATGTCAAAACCAATATTCTTTAATTCATTTTTTAATTGATATATCTGAGGCATTATCAATGACGATTCTTTGAGCAATCTTTTATTTGATAACACATCTTTCGTTGGACCATCGGCAATAATTTTCCCTTGTGCCATTAAGACAGTTCTAGGTACATATTCCATAGTGAATTCAACATTATGAGTGACAATTACTATAGTTTTCTTTTTATTTAATTCTTGGTTAATTAAATCAATAAAAAACGTGATCTCCCTAGCATCTTGTCCTAAGGTTGGCTCATCGAATACTAAAATTTTTGGATCTCTACATATTATTGATGCAATTGCCAATTTCTTTGATTCGCCTCCTGATAAATTTAACGGTGAACGGTCTCGATATTTTGAAAGGTTAAACTTTTCAAGAAATGTATCTATAATTACTGGTATTTCTTCCTTATTTAATTCAAGATTTTTTAATGAAAATTTAAATTCATCTTCAATAGTATTAGAAAATAATTGATGCATTGGGTTTTGAAATATAATACCTACTTTTTTAGAAAGGGTAGCAATAGTTTTAGGGGAAATATCTTCACCTTCAATATAAATTACTCCCTTAGATGGTCTTAATAAACCATTCAATGTTCTTATAAGCGTTGTTTTTCCTGCTCCATTTTGTCCCATAATCGCTAGAAATTCTCCTTTATCTACATTTAAGGAAATATTTTTTAAAGCGTGAGTTCCATTAGGATAAATGAAATTAACACCTTTCATTGTTATTATTGGGAAAGTAATTATCGTCACCATCAATTATTATTTTAAATTTTTTAATGCTTCAATCGCTTCAGTAATAGAAACAGGAATATTCTTTTTAATTAAACTTTCTTTCTTTAGAGATTTGAATATAGAATAGATACGGGGCTTATTTATTTTTAATTTCTCAAAATCTTTACTATTTATGATAGATTCTTTTTTACCATGCGCGATAATTTCCCCTTCCTTCATTAATATAATTTCATCAACAATAGGGATAACTAAATCCATCCTATGCTCACTTATTATGACTGTAATTTCTTTTTCTTCTTGAATCTTCTTTAGGAGCATAATGATTTTTTGAGCAAATAATGGATCTAAATTAGCAGTAGGCTCATCTAAAACAATAATTTTCGGATCTAATACCAAAATCGACGCAATAGCAACTCTTTGTTGTTCTCCTCCGCTAATCTCAAACGGTGCTTTTTCAGTGATTCTTTCAATTTCTGTTAATCGTATAACATAATCCAATTTTTTCTTAATAACGTCTCTCTCCATTCCCAGATTTTCCATACCAAAAGCTATTTCGTGCTCTACATTCATTGCAATTAATTGATTTTCAGGATTTTGAAAGACTATACCCACTTCAGTGGAGAGGTCTGCTATAGGAGTTTTTGTAGTATCTTTTCCTGCTACTTCTACATAACCTTTATAATATCCAGAATAAAATTGAGGTATTAATCCATTCATACATCTAATTAAAGAAGTTTTTCCCGAACCTGTTTCGCCAGCTAATAAAATAAATTTATTTCTATTTATCTTTAAATTAATATTATTTAAAGCATATTCTTCATTTCCTTTATAGCGAAAATAGAAGTCCTCAAATTTAATTAAACACATAATAGGAATGTAATGAAGCTTCTTTTTGATTTATTAAGAACATTAGATAATTAAAACTTTTTTTATTTTATCAATTACTTTCTTCAGTACGACATCCAAATCTAGATTGAAGTTCAAAGAAGCAGCTCCATCATGTCCACCAGCACTACCCTCACCAATTTCACTTAAAATTTTACCTAAATGCAATCCCGTTTTTAGACACACTTCTTTTTTAGCTCTTGTACTAATAATAGTTTGATCTTTTTTCTCTGAACAAACTATACTAATATCAAACCCTATGCTTATTAGCATTGATGCTACTGAAGCACTGAAACTACTTACATGTGTTATTCCAAGGAGCCATTCTTCGATTCTTAATAATTCCACCCTCTGTAAGCCTTTTATTTTAGCAATTCTTTCAGAAATATCTAAATCTGAATTTAGTAAAGGTAATATCTTTTGGAAAGAAATGTCATCTTTCAATAATTTAGCTATATTATGGATGGTTTGATTATTTCCATATTTAAAAAAACCAGAATCAGTCAAAATTGCTGTTGCTAGTAATACTTTATAAGGACTGGGAATTTTTATTTTAAGTCCTCTAAAAAATTCTAAAATAATTTCTGCTGTCGAGGAGTAATTCTCAAAAATTATATTTAAGGATTTCAAATTACTCTTATATTCATTGTTTAAATTTAAATGATGATCAATAAAGATAAAAGGAATAGAAGAATCTAATCTTTTAAAATCTTCAAAAAATTTGACTTGATCTAAATTATTTGTATCAACTATAATTATAACGTCAAAATTAGAAACGTTGATATTATTAAGAGATTTAAAATTGAAATTAGGGAATACTTTTTTAAAATTGTTTAAGAAACTCTTTATAAACTTAGAGAATTCAGAAAAATAGAGAGAGATTTCTTGGTTTTTAAAAAGATTTTTTAAAAAAAACTGCAAGGCAATTGAAGTCGCAAATCCATCGAGATCAGCAGGATGGTGTGTAATAATTAAGATCTTTTTGCCTTTTAAATAGGTTATAAAAGATTTTATCCTAGATTGGAGCATTTGAAGTTATTTCTTTTTATTTGTATTGCAAATCTGCTTGAAGAGATTTTTGTAATGTCTCAAAAGATTTTCGTGTTCTGTCCGTTTTTTGTTCGAGGGTCTTTGATCTCATTTCAAGCGTTGTTTTATATGATTTTTTCTCATCTAACAATTTATTTCTATCAGCTTTTACAAGAATTCCTCCAATATTTTTATAAACAGTAGTTTCAGGAGTAACTTTTGTAAGTTCATCTATTGCAAGTTCCGTTTCTCTTAAGGAGGTATCGATTTGAATTTTTTGCTGAGTTAAAAATTCTAAATTTTGACCTAGAGCAGTTAATTCTTGAATTTTCTTTTTTGTATCCTCTGGTAGATTATCAAGATTAAGTGTCATTTTCAATATCACTTTAGTTTTTAGAATGCAAAAATGAAGATAATAATATGAAATTTACGAAATGTCCAATATGATTTCTACTAGATATGGGCAATTCTTAAACTATTATCGATAATCTTGCCAAATCCTATGATCTCATTAATTGTAGCTCTAAAGGCAGTAATATCTTTGCTTTCTATGTTAAATATTAAGGAACTATCTTTTTTTTCCATTGACATTTTTGATCTTTTTGATTTTCTTTCATCCAATTCTGGTAAGAATGAGTTATAAGAAATTTCACATAAATGAGAATTTTTAAAATTAAATTCTACAGTTGATTTAATCGTATAATAATTATTATTACTCATTACTCTTCAATTGCTTCTAATTCTCGCTGTTTCCTTTTGGCTATCCTAAAGGATTCAGCTCCTCTAGGTGTTTGTGCAAAATAAGCTCCTCCAGTAAATCGAGCTCCACATTTTCTACAATGCCATATTCCAGTTGAGACCCTTCGAGTAGAACCTTTTGTCTCGCAACGCGGACATTTAAGTTTTTTACTTTTTTGAAGCTCCATTATCAATCTCCACTTTTTCCGAACATTCGAACCATAACGAGCCCCAAAAGTCGCAGATATTCCAGTTTTTTTAGTTCTTCCCATCTTTAGCACAAAGAATTTTTAATTTTTAGTGTTTAAATAAAAATTTCTATTGACTATAAATTTTTCTAATTTTAACATTAATGCTAAGAGGAAGGGGGCTTAAAGCTGAAATTCTTAAAAATAAAAATAAAATAAAATTAGAAAAAACAGAAAAAATTATTTAATATTAACTTTGTATTGCCATAGATCTAGGGTATCTCTTAATTTATTACCTAATTCCAGAGCTTTTTTATTTAACATTTGTATTTCATCAATTGAAAATGTAGTAGGACCACTTTTTTGAATTGAAGTAATTTTATCCTTGGTGACTGAAATTGAAATTTTTCCATCACAAATCAGTTCTTCCGGTAGGCTAGGATCTAAAAAGATTATATCTCCAATTTTTCCAAATGTTAAAACAATTGGAAGTTCTTTTACAATGGTTTCTCCTGTTAGGTAGCCACCAGTCCATTCAGCATGATCATCAACCCATTTACCTTCGGGAATATGACTTGAAATTAAAGTTGTTAAAGCACTTATACCCCCCGCATCAATTAAATTTCCCGAATAATTAATTACATATATATCAACAAATAAGATATATACAGCTTCATTCTCTTTTATGCATAATTTCTTAGTTTGGATACAATCAGCATGTCTTATTCCTCTATCTACTACACGAGCAACTTCAATGGACTGTTCATCAGGAGGACCTCTTTCAAACAATGGTGAAGCTAAAGGTAATAATTCTGCCATTACTGTACAAACTCCTTCATCCGGAATATCTGGAAATGGTTGGCCAACTTCATACTTTAATCCAGTTATTATTCTAGTATCTCCAAGACGTACATCAGCAGAACCTTCTGCAGATGCAACAAGATTATGTTTTATTTTCCACTCTCGATAATCCCATAAACCTCTGCCATCAATTCTTTCTTCATTTTTTAAATTATTAAAGATATAATTTCTTTCAATTGTAGAAATTACTCTTCTTATGTTCATCATTGTTTAGCTACACCTCCATTATATTCTTCTTGTATAGAAATGTATTTACTTTTTAAGGCGTTTAATTGCATTTCATAAATTTCTTTTAATGCCTGCTTTGCTAGATTTAGAAAACTATCTAACTCATCTAGATCCATGTCACCATCAAATTGTAATAAAGAGATTTCTTCATTAAACCAAGTTATCGCACATGGTAAATCAGCATCTCCTGCTTTATCTTCGACACCCGATAAATCTACTACTAATTTTCCATCAATTTTCCCTACTGCTACTGAAGTTACTAAGCTTTTCATTGGAATCCCCGCATCTGCTAATGCTAAAGCAGCAAGAGTAGTACTCGCACACCTTGTACCTCCATCAGCGTCTATAACATCAATAAACACCTCAAAGCTAGTTCCAGGGTAAAGTTCAAGAAAAAGAACAGGTTCTAAGCAATCTGTTATTATCATGGATATTTCTTTTTCTCGCCGACCAGGCGCAGGGCGTTTTCTTTCAAAAACAGAAAAAGTAGCCATTCGATAAAATACCCTTAAAATACCTTTATCTGGTTTAGCTAAATGATGCGGATGAACCTCTCTAGGACCATATACAGCTGCGAAAATTTTATTATTTCCCCATTCTAAATAAGCAGATCCATCAGCATTATTAATTACACCAACTTCCAGTTTAATTGGTCTTAATTCTTTAAAATCTCGACCATCCAGTCTTTTACCATCTTCTCTAAATAGTTTTTCTGGATATTCATCTTTTATTAATAAGGTCATTTATTTTATACCTCTTTTTTTTTTCTCATTCTCGATATATTCTGACATTCTGTCTGTCAATCCCACAGTATGGGCTTCCTTTTCAATTTTTTTTATTGCATCAATTAATAGTTTCTCATGAGCAGAATCATCTCCTTTTAACCAAATGCGCCCATTTTGTGTAACAAAAATATGGCACTTAGTCAAATTTTTCAATAATTTAATCATTGAACCACTTCGCCCTATCACACGTGGAATTTTGGGTGTATCTATTGAAATAACAATCCCATTTGATCTTTTTCCCAAATATTTTCCAACCGTTGTTAATTCAGGCTTATTTAGACGATCGGCAGAAATGATTTTTGTTATTAAAATATCTCCAATTGAATATTTTTCTGTCGAAGTATCTCCAAAAGTCTGCTCGTGTCCTCTAACTTTCATCTTAGTTCTTTTAAAAGTACTTTTAGGTTTTAAAATTGCAAAATCTTTTGCGTTAATATCACATTTATATTTTACTGGATTTTTATCTACAACAAGAGCTATCACTTTATCTCCGGGTCGTGGCGTATAAAAACCTCTAAGAGGAATAACATTTATATAATTCTTCGTAATTTTTTTTAACCCAATATTTAAAGAAATAATTTTATCCTTCTTCTCATTTAAAATTGTGCCTCTTCCAGGAAGGAAATGTTCTATATCTTCTGTTAAGATTTCTCCTGGTACGACCAGATCTCTTGTAAGTTCTTCATCTTCAAAATCTTCGAATTCTTCTGAATCGAGTTCATCATTTTCCATTTTTATTTTTCACTTTTATTTTGTTGTTTCTATATCAAACCTAACCAATAAAAAAATAATATAAACAAAAATTAGCTAAAAATTTAAGGAGGTTAGGACTTTAATAATTTAGTTTGAACTCTTCCATGAGTTAACTTATTTAATTTATCTATTAATTCCATTTGTAATCCTGCAGGTAAATTCACAACTGAAACCCAAGAACCATCCGACTGCCACTCTTCCTTCTTAATATGAGCTAATTGAGCAACGATATTATAGCCCTTAGCTGTAAATGCTGAGGGAATTTTTATTGCCATTTCCACCTGTTCCATTCTAATTGGTATTATAGCTCTTATACTCTTAACCACGTCATCTACTTGTTCCTCAGCATTTTTCATCAAATCAATTTTAATTTTAGCTTCCTCAATTGCTTTTTCAATTCTTTGATAAGGATGAGGTTTTTTATTTTGGGGATTTATTGCATTTTTGGTTATAATTGCGATTATTTGTTTTAGTTTTTTTGCTTTTTCTTCTTCTCTTTGAGTTTTAGTCCATTGTATATCTCCTTCTAATAAAACATGACATGCTATAGTTCTTCCGTCTTTGGTGTTAAAAATTGCTTCCATATCACCGTCAGTAGCTTTTTTTCCTCGCCTTAAATCCTCAAATACTGTAAAACTTTCAAAAATCAAATCTATTGAAATTTTCGGGTTATTCAAGATTTCTTTGACAGTGAGACGAGATTTTTCGCTTCCTTCTTTAAATTTTTTACTAATTTCATCTCGTATGATTTTCTTAGCTTCCCATGCTTGATGGGGGTCTAATAACATTTCAAAAACTCTACCTTCTTTTTCAATACGCCCCACAATGTAATCTCCTAAGTCTATTCTTGCTCTATCTATCATATATTAATAACCCTTTTATATATGCTGAGAAACCTGCTATTTCGTCTTATTCCCTTTGTATTATCTTCCAATTATAAGATAAATGTTATTGGGGGTAACCCTGAAATTTTTAAAATATCTTTAAGAACTTTGTAATTTATTTAATAATTCTTCCTTTTCTTCCAAATTCAATAATTTAAATTTTTCATCATCTTTTAATATATAAGCTACATCACACGTGTTTTTATTTAAATTATCTCCCATTAATTCCTTTAGAGTCCTTAAAGGTAATATTTTCAAATCCTCATCATTAATATCTTCTTTATAATGTTCTTCAAGGTAAGCTCTTGCTTCAGACGCTCCTGAACCAATTGCAAAAGCTTTATATCCCCACATAGCTCCACTTGGGTCTGTTAAATACAAGGAAGCTTTTCCATCGGAATCTATTCCAGCTATCAGGAGACTCACTCCAAAAGGTCTAACACCCGCATTTTGGGTAAATAATTGTAGATATTCACAAACATTTAAAGTAGAATCCTTCACTGAGATAATTTCATCATAATTTAGAAGATTCACCTGAGCTTGTACTCTAGCTCTATCTACCAAAACACGAGCATCTGCTGTAAGTCCAGCAATAGCTACTCCAATGTGATTATCAATTTTAAATATTTTTTCTGAGCCTAAGACTTCTTGTAACTCAGAACTTTTTTTTTCCACAGCAAATACAACAGATTGCTTATTTCTACAAACAATTGCGGTTGTACCCCTACGAACCGCCTCTATTGCATATTCCACTTGAAATAGACGCCCTTCAGGTGAGAATTGAGTTATTGCCATATCATAACCTCTTCCTGCTTGCTGGAACATAATAATCTCCTTTTATATTTTTTAATTAAAATTTATTTACATTATTTTTTTACTAATTAAATTGAAGTAATAAATAATTCAATTTATATTTTTTTTTAATTTTTTAAAAAAAAGACAATACTAATTCAATACTCTATAATTTAGATAATTTTAAAAGAGAAATTATTTTAACTCCATGCAACTTTGTTAATGAAAATTGACCATTCTATTAAGATCATTCCCTCATCTCTAGTGTGGGCGACAAGATAATCTCCTTCTTTTGTTATTGACCCAACAATATTCCCTTTACCACCTGTGACATTTTTCGCTGCTAGTTGTATTTCATCATTTTTTAAAATTGCGAACCTATAATTCTGAAATATAAGAGCGGGTTCTTTTTCTTTCCATGCAGTAAGAATTCCTTTGGCTTCTTCATTTGTTAAGGGAAAATTTTCAGATTTAAAGAGTATTTCCCCACTAGGGCTTAATAAAAAGATTTCTTCAGTTCCTTCATATTCCCTTAAAGCTGCAACTAAATCATAAAATCTTTGCTCATCCATAACTTATATCAAATTTAATAATTTTTATTATAGTGTAATTTAACATAAATTATTTAAATTTAAATCTTATTAGAACAAAAATTTGGATTCTATTTCTAAGTAAAGTATTTTACGTTCAATTTATTATGCTATTTATCTCAATTAAAATCTAAAGTCTTGTTATTATTCATGGTTAAAAAACTAGTACTTAACGATAAAATCTATAACATTACATCAAAACAAAGAAAAAAAAATATATTCTTAAGGTATTCCAAATATTTAAATGAGAAAACACAGGGTTTTTCAAATACAAAAGTAAAAATAAAGAAGTTAAGAAGCTTTGACAATAGATTTGAAGTAGAAATATTTGGTCCAGAAGAACTGTTCGTCTATAACTTATTAAAAAAAGAATTTGGAACAATTTATCAATATGATCAAGTGTCAGTTGGCAATATCTATAAGGGATTAATGGTAGATGTGGGGAAGGTTGGATTCGGAATTTTTGTGGATTGTGGGATTTTAAATCCCAAACTCGATGTTTTAATTAACCTTCATGTTTTAAGAGAACAGTTCAGTGATGGTAAAGAAAAATCTTTAAAAGAAATTATAAACGCTTTTGATTTTATTGACAATTTTCCTGTATATATTGAAATTACGCATATTGATAGAGAGAAAAAGCAAATTCAAGGTAAGATTGATCATAAAACCCTAAATTTCTATAGAAAGATTTTAAATGAGAATATTGAAGCTGTTTTTGTAAGTGGTGAAACTAAAGGGCAAGTTAAAAAAGCTTTGATAAGAAAAGGTCATCTTCGTGATATTGTAGCAATAGATAGATACGGATTTTTAGAAAATATAATTATTTTTAAAGATAATACTTCGGCACCTGGTATTATTGCAGATATTGGAAAAAATTTAAGAAATTGCAAATTAAGCGCCATAAGACCAATTAATATTAAAAAATTAATAGAGAATTAGAAAAGAATGGTGGGCCCGCGGAGGATTGAACTCCGGACCTTCGCGGTGTAAGCGCGACGTCATAACCACTAGACCACGGGCCCATATTTTATTAATTTGTATTGATTATGATTTTAATGTTATTTGTGTTTAATTATTCAAAACATTAATTATTTTTTATTTTCACCAAAAATAATATATTAATTTTTCTAAACAAATCCATTATTTTTAGAAGGACATTATCCTTATTAGCTAAAATATAGAAATTTATTGAAAAATCAAAATAGAGACTTAATTTTTAAAATAAGTTTAACTCATATGTGATGTGATATCAAAATTTCATCCTAATCTTCGTTATGATTATTTTAAGAAGATTGATTCAAAAGAGAAAGCGTACTGGCTCGGTTTCTTATATGCTGATGGTTGTATTAATATTGATAAGAGGAAGCCAGGAGCAAGGAGATTAATGATTAGAATAAAAAAATATGACAAGCAATTGATATATCAATTTGCTGATGCAATTGGATTCAATCCATCATATATTCAGTTAAATAATAAAAATGGAATGCTCAGGATCATATTAGGAAATAAGGAATTAACTAATGATTTAATGAATCAAGGTATTGTACCTAGGAAATCAAAAGTTATAACATTACCTGAGTTGTACAATCGTGATTTGTATTTAGCGTTTCTTCTAGGATTTTTTGATGGAGATGGTACAGAGGGAACAACAAAAATTACATCGGGAAGTAGAAAATTCTTTGAACAAATTAAATTATTATTTAAATTAGATTTTAAAATTCATCAAAAACAAGGAAAAGGTGTAGGATATGATTTATATTTAGGTAAGAGATTATTTAATGAAATGTTGGATAATTATAAAAACAGTTTGACTAGAAAAAGGCATAAATTTTCTACAGGTCTAGAGAGGATAGCAAAAATAAAAGAAAATGCATGGAAAGAAAGCCATGAAAGAAAATTTAAAATAACTAAAACTGAATTGGAAAATCTAGTATGGAAGCTTACAAAATCTAAAATTGCCAAAATTTATCATGTCTCTGATAGTACGGTAGGAAAGTGGTGTAGGAAATTAGGAATCATAAGTCCTTCTAGAGGTTATTGGTCTAAAAAGCATGAATTAGGTCTGAGATGATAAAACATAAGAGTTATTCTTAATCAAGTAATGAGAAATTCCTTTTGGAATTATTATTTAATCCAAAAAGTATTAAAATTTTTCTGTGTTATTAATTAAATAGAGTTATAAAGCAAATGTCGCTTAGCTTGGTAGAGCGCCGGTCTGCTAAACCGGTGTCCGATGGACTCGAGGGTTCGAATCCCTCCATTTGCGCTTATTAATCTTTTTAAATTTACTAATCTCATTTAAATAAAAATAGAAATATTGAAAGAATTCTTTTAGAAAAACTATATTAGCTTCAATCTTTTCTATTTAGAAATTAACTGTGTTTTATTTTTTTCCGATAATTACGTATTTTTTTTTCTGCATACCACCAAACTACACCTAAAGGAATACAGAATCCCCAATTGATTAACAAATAGAAAAGGCAAATCCAAGGATTAAAGGGATTAATTCCAAGAAGACTAGCACTATAATGATCACCATATAGAGAAAAAACTATTGCGAAATAAAGAATTTGCGTTAAGAGGATGTGATAGGTCGATTTTCCGATAACAGAAATTGCTTTTGTGAATAAATTATTGCTTTTCTTGGGTAAGACTTCCATCAATATTAGAAATAGAAAAGCAGAGTAAGGAAATACGAGTAAATTATAATCACCTCGTATGAATGGAAAACTAAATTCATGCAATTGGTAATATATTAGATATAATAAACTCAAAGGAAATAAAATCCACATAAAAGTATTTTGTTTAGCAGAAATATCTGGGTTCTTAGAAAACCATAAACCTAATCCAATAGCAGAAAGCATAAACAACGGGTTCGTAACAACCCATAAGTATTTATGCAAATAATTATAGTATGCTTCCCAAGTTGGAAATGGAGATGGAAGTGGAGATGGTAAATAAACATAGAAGAAAAATAATAACTGAATTGTTATTTCAACTATGAAGCAGGCTATAAGAGTGAGTATTCGCCATATTAATTTACCCGAAAACCCTTTATATAATATGGGTAAGAGCAAAATAGATGCAAACAGTACAGGTAAAAACCAGTTTCCTGGGCCCCAAAAAGGTAATATTCCAATAAAAAGATGTGTATCATCCCATCGTGGTTGATATTGAGTTAATGCAACTAAATCGAAACCATTTATTGCTAAACCAACTATAGTTGATAATAAGTATAAAATTAAAAAAGGAAAAACATAGCGCCAGAATTTTCGTTTAAAGTAGCTCCGAGAATAGAGTTCTTTTAAGCTAACTTTCCCTTTTTGTCTAAATGAATGTCCTGCATTAAATCCTAATATTACCAAAAACATAGGTATAGATATTCGCTCCCATAAAGCAACTCCCATATAATCTTTGTATAACCAAGGTACAGTGTGATCAAATACTACTAAAAAGATCATAATGGCTTTAATTATATCAACTTGAAGAAAATATTCTCTTTTTGATTCAATATCTTTTATTTCACTACTTATTATTGATATTTCGTCCATATTTTACGCCTTTATAATTACACTAGTAATATAATTTATTCCTTCGACAAGCAAAAAAATTATAGAATCAAAAATTAGGAAACTTTTTAAATTTACCATTATTCGTTAGATAAATTTAAAAAATATAAAAAATAAGTGAAATAGTGAGATTTTTTCAACCTTATCTATTCTGAAATTATCTCAAAAACCATCTTCTCTATAATCGGCTTTTTGGTATATCTTTTATCATAATACCAACCGACTAAATGAGCCTCTTGGTTTTTTTCTGAAGCAGCTGGTATCACAATTATCATAACTCCATTGGATAAATATTTTAAAATTCTTTTATCAATAGCGTGAAGTTTCTCATTTCCGCTCGGATGAGTGTGTGCTTGCCACACAATGTCACATCCAAGCTCCTGTTTGAATTTACGCATGTTATAAATTTTTGATTTTTTATAGCGCATCCAACTTCTTGGTTTTACATGAGCTTTAGTCTTACGTAAATCTGTATTAACTATAAATTTACTTACAATGCCAAAATTTTCTTTTCTATCAGCAAATATCCAGAAATGCAAAATAAAAGGGTATTCTTCAGCTGCTTTTTGAGTAATCTCATCAAAAATTCGCTGTGGTATTAGATATCTAAAATCTTTGGCACCACTCATTTTTATACCATCTCAATTATGGTTAAATGTTTTATAAAATTTATATTTTTCCCATGATAACGCCTAAGCTCTCCATTGTTAAAGAGAAGAATAAAAAAAGATTTATTATATTAAATATAATCTACTTTAATACTAATAACCTAATTAGGTTAAAAAGACATATCTCATCATTAATGCGCAGACGTAGCCTAGCTGGTAAGACGCCGGCCTTGAGTAGCATACTATTCAAGTAAGCCGGTGCGCGTAAGCGCTCGGGGGTTCGAGTCCCTCCGTCTGCGTTTAATTTACAATAATATTCTATTTTTTACTAATAAAGGACTATTGGCGCAGTCAGGTAGCGCAACCGGCTCTTAATCGGTAAGTCGGGGGTTAAAAAGGCAATAATCAATTTAGAAGGGATTATTGAAAAATTTATTGAACGATTTTCTAATCATATTCCTCCCTAAGAATATAAACTTCCAAATATAATGTATATGGGCTTAAATAATTTCGGTAATTTCGATAGGTATGAAGGTTATTTAAGAATTAAACAAAATGAAAGAAATTTAATTGAATTTCAAGAAAAAAAATAGATATCCTATTTTAATAAAGAGATGAATTTGAGAGCAATTGAATTTAATTTTGATAAAAGTAAAAAGACTTTAGTCGGTCCTATTACCAGCTATAAAATTACTGATAATTATGGATTTGATTATATCAACACATTTCTGAATATTTTGATAAAATTACAAACAGAAATATGGTAAATTTATTTTTAAACTATTAAATCTTAATATTTATAATGACACTCTTTACTGCAGATAATATAATAAGAAGTATTTCTATGGGATTGTCAATCTTACAGTCAAGAATAAAAAAAGTTCCGTTATATGTGAATTATGACTTAACTTGGAAATGTAATTTAAAATGTAAACATTGTTATTTTTCCTTATCATCCATGGAATTAGAATGTAAAAGGCCAGAGTTATCCAAAGAAGGATGGATTAAAGTTTTTAAATATCATAGAGATTTAGGAATAAAAGTAGCTGTTTTAACTGGTGGAGAACCTACTTTAAGAATAGAGGTTATAAAAGAAGCGATTAAAGTTTTCCCTTAAGTTCAAGTTGTATCAAATGGAGTTATAAAGTTACCTCAATTTAATGGATATAAACAACCAAAATATTGGGTAAGTATAGATGGTACAAAGGAAACTCATAATAAGATAAGAGGTGTGAAGGTTTTTGACAAAGTTTTACAGAATGTTCAGGAAAGTAATCCGGTGGTTGCAACAACCATTATGGCAATAAATTATAATGAAATTGAAGATATTACCAAAATTGCCTATAAGAATGGTGCTTCTGGGTTAGTTTTCTTAATGTATACTGGTTATCCTAACGACCCTCTTTTATTAAAAGGAAATATCTTAAAAAAAACAAATTTAAGCATGTTAAGAGTAATGCGTGAATATGGAGATTTTATTTTTTATTCCAAAAAAATGTTAGAAGTATACATGTCAAAAGAATTTGTACCATATTGTGTATTTAAATCCGGTGAAGTAAGGAGTTATTTTCCTGATGGAAAGCAAAAATTTTGTGTCATGGGAAATTCATCTCTCTTATGTTCCAATTGTGGTTGTATTATACCAATTACTGCTTATTCTTTATTTAGAAAATTTGATTCTGAAACAGTTGATAAAACGAGAAAACTGTTTAATTTTTAAAATGAATAGGAATTCTGGATTTAAAAATAATAGTTGAATTCATTAAATTTAAAATATGCGGGCTATAGGGGATTTTCAACCGTTAGAGAGATTCTAATAGAATTTTTGAACCCCCGACCTGCCGGTTAAGAGCCGGTTGCGCTACCTGACTGCGCCAATAGCCCATTCATTTTAAGGATAATAATATCTAGTAAGATAAAATATATATTATATAAGAAATCTTCTATTTAGGTATTTATGATTATAAAATATGAAAATGTCAAATTTTTTTCTGATTATAAATATTGAAAAATAACTTCAAAATCAGAAAAGTCAAATGGTTTTAGAATAAAACCATCTGCCATAGTTTCTTCCATATGTTTTTCAACCTCAGAACCAGGAATAGCAGTCAAAAGAAATATAGGGATACTTTTTAATTTACCATCAGATTTAATCATTTTACATATCTCATAACCACTATAATCCGGAAGAATAATGTCCAATAAGATTAATTTTGGGATATTGTTCCTTAATTCTTCGATTCCTTTAGTACCACTTACCACTCCTTGAAAACTATATCCTTTACTTTCAAAGTAACTTGTTAACAATCTTATAGTTGCTAAATCATCTTCAATAAGTAAAATATCATATTGATTTGATTCGGTTTTTATATTGTCTAGTATATTTATGATTCGGTTTTCGAGAAGAAGTGACTGATCAAAGATGTTCTGAATAGTTGCTAATATATTTTCATCTAATTCACTTTGATAATTTTCTAATAACAATTGGGAAAAGCCTTTTATTGTGGTTAATGGTTCTTTTAATGCATGAGAGAGATTTGAAAGAGCTTCTTTATCCAATTTATTCAATCCATTACTTAATATACTAGATTTTTCTTGTATAAAATAATCAACAGAATCACGAATAAGTTTTGAGATGGTATTATATGTTTCTTTATTATGATTGATAAATGTTTGCCAGTCGTCTTTAGTGTCTTCAGATATATAAAGTGAAATTCTTTCTTTATCTCGGTCATATATTTTTTCCCCTTTCAACCATCTTTTAAATGCTTCTGTTATGTTACCACGCCAAACAGCATATTTATCGGTCTCTTTTTGATATTGTGCCATAAGCTTCTTTACTTTTTGACTCGATATATCAAGATTTTCAATTTCTTCATCTGTCATTAAAGGAACATTATTACTTTCCTTATTTTTATGATTATTCTCTTGAATTTCCTGTCCAGACAAATTTATCACTTGGTATCAATTTATGATATTTTTGTAAAAAATGTTTTAAACATAATACTGATTACCAGATAAAAATTAGTTTTTTACCAAATTTATGTTTTTACATTTTTAGTTATAAAAATTAAATATGGGTGATATTAATTATTATAACCAGCTATGAGTAGAAACGATGGAGTTGTATTTTATCTAGCTCTTAATATCTCAAAAATTATACTAAAATCAGAAAAGTTAAAAGGTTTTAAAATATATCCATCTGCATTTGTTTCTTTTAAATGTTTTTCAACTTCTGAGCCAGAAATTGCTGTTAAAAAGAAAGTGGGAATTTTCCTAAATACTTTGTCCGATTTTATAGTTTTACAGATATCATATCCACTTAAATCAGGGAGAATTATATCCAATAGAATTACTTTTGGTTTTGCTCTACCTAATTCTTCCAAACCTTTTGAACCACTAACAACACCCTTACAAATAAATCCTTTGCTATCAAAATAACTTGTGATTAATCGAATTGTCGCTAAATCATCTTCAATTAATAAGATGTCATATTCGTGATTTTGAATTTTGATATTATCTAAAAAACTAATAATTCTATTCTCAAGAAGATTGCTCTGCTCTAATATATTTTTGAGTTTATCTTGTACGTCTTCACTCAATTTTTCCTTATAACTCTCATTTTCAAATAAGAATTGAGAATATCCTTTTATTGATGTGAGTGGCTCTTTTAAAGCATGGGAGATATTAGAGACTGTTTTTTGATTTAATTTTGAGAGGGTACCCTTTCCTTTCTCTGAATCCGCAATAAAGGATTTTACACCTTGTCTTATAAGTTCGGAAAAAGTGGGAAATTCCTCCTTATTTTGATTAATAAAATCTTGCCATTCATTTTTAGTTTCTTCTGATACATAAAGTGATATGCGCTCCTTTTCACGAGTATAAATTTTTTCCCCTCTTAACCATTTCTTAAATGCTTCTGTAACATTACTTCTCCAAACAGCATGTTTTTCTGTTTGTTCTTCATATAGATTTATTAGTTTTTTTCCTAATTCACTCTCTAAATCAAGCTTTTCTTTTTCATCATCAGTAAGTGAATCCCTAATATTATCTATCTTATCTTCTTTTATTTGTTCCTTATCACTCATTTCCCTTTCTAATTTATCTAAATCTTTCTCTTTACCCTTTTCCCTGTTATTAGACTTATGTGGTGCCTTAGTGATTTATAATTCACCTTTATAGAGGATATTATGACCAAAAAATTTTTTTACCACTAAATTATTTCTGACAACACATTAGTATAACTTCAATTATTTAATATTTTCTGAAATAGATTTTTTATAAAAACTCGACAAAATCAAAGAATTCGTGTGAATAAAATGAAAATGTGGTAAAATTAAGATCTTTTATTATCTGTAAAATAACTGTTAGCAAAAGTTATTTTGCTATTTTTTCTGCATTTTATTAATACCTAAATAATACTATAATTTATTATAACGATAAATCTCAATTTGTTGTAAAAAAAGCAATTAAAAAGTTTTGTTTATAAATTTATAGTAACTACCATAACATTTAAATATAAAAAAATCTAGATTTGATCATAACAAAACAAAGTTATGTGTGTAAAAATAAATATTTGTTATCAAAGTCCTATGAAAAAAGCGACAAAAAAAAATTTATAGATAATTAAGGGGTATGATTGAGGTTTTAATAATATGGTTGTTGAAATAGATATTGTTTCTAATACTTGCCCTGAATGTGGAGGGGCTACAATTATTAGTCAAGAAAGAGGAGAAACTGTTTGTAAGCAATGTGGGTTAGTTGTTGGAGAAAGGGGGTTAGATATAAATCATAGTGGGATTCGGGCATATTCAAAACATGAGAAAGATAAAAAGGAGAGAACGGGATCACCAATGTCAATTCTAATGCCTGATATTGGTTTAAGTACTGTAATCGATAGAACAAAGATTAAAAATCCAGATTTAAGGAGGGCAGCAAAATGGAATACACATCTATCTTGGGAAAAACGAAATATGCTTATGGCTATTACTGAATTGAAAAGAATTGGGGGAAATTTAAATTTTCCAGAGAGAGTAAAAAAATCAGCAGTCAGGTTATATAAGGAGGTATTTAAAAGACAATTATTAAGGGGGAGATCTATTAATGGTATGGTTGCTGCTTGTGCTTATTATGCGTGTAAGGATGAGAGGGTGCCTATAACGCTTCAAGAAATATTGGATGAAGCTTCAATAAGCGATAATATCGTAAAAAAATGTTATAAAATTTTAGTAAGGGAATTGAATTTAAAAATTTCTCACATAGATCCTGTATCATTAATACCTCGTTATTCTGCTGATTTAAATTTAGGAATTGAAATTGAAAAAGAGGCAATGCGTGTATTACAGAATTACATCAAAAAGAGATCAATATCAGGCAAAGATCCAAAAGGTTTATGTGCTGGTTCATTATATTTAGTTTCAAAACTTAGAAATATAAAGGTAAGCCAAAAAGATATTTCTCGAATAATTGGTGTTACAGAGGTAACTCTACGTTCGAGATATAAAGAATTATTAAAAAACATAACCTTAAATTTTAAGGGTCAATAAGATCTCCTTTATTTTCTTACTTATTTCACTTAAGTGAAATAAAAACTGCATTAATCTAATTTTACTTAGGTTAATTAAAAGTAGTAATTCATAAGAAAGATAATTCTGGGTTATTTTCTATAACCCGTTCTTCTTGCTGCTATTTGCCCAACCTTTCTTCCAGGAGGGGCATTCCGTGAAGTAGTTGTAGGTTTGTGAGGAGACTGCTTAGCACCGCCTCCGTAAGGATGCGACGCTGCATTCATTGCTACACCTCTAACTACAGGCCACTTAATAGCTTTAGATTTCAAGTAATGGAACTTATTGCCAGCTTTAAGGAAAGGTTTATCTGTTCTTCCGCCTCCAGCGACGACTCCAATTGTGCATAGACAATTTTCATGGAACCATTTTGTTTTTTTTGATCGAAATAATAGTTCTACTTTACCTTTAGATTTATTTTTAACTATTGCCGCGACTCCAGATGCTCTGGCAAATTTGCCGCAATCGCCAGGAGTCCCTTCAACGTTAAATACAAGCGTACCTATAGGAATTTTCTTAAGTGGGAAAATATTTCCAACTGATACTTCTTGACCATAACCAGTCTTTGATTGAACAAAATCCTCACCTTCATAAATACCTTCAGGTGGTAACCATAATCCTTTTACTCCATCTTCATACTGGATTTTAGCCACTGGAGCACCCCTGCCAGGTGAATGAATTAATTCCACAACTTTGAATTTAAATAATTTTTCTTTCTCTTTGAATGGGCGATATTTAATAGCCCCTACATGTCGATGACTTGGAGAACGTGCCCATAAATTTCCATATCCTTTCCTTTGAGCTAATATCCGTTTTCCCATATAATTCACTGATAATATTTAATTACTTCTTTGTAATTAATGAAAGTTTAAATTTTTTATTGTTTTTCTCATTCTCTAAATATTTTTAGGATAAAATGATAAAAGAAGTTTATAATTTTCCTTTTTCCAATAGTTCATCGATATTATAATTAAATGCAATTGGAATTTCTCTCTCTATATATTCACCAGCTATGTTAAGAAGTAATAATTCTTTAATTTGCTTTTTATCATTAGTTTGTCCTAAAACCCAACCTAATTTTACGTAAGCGACTTCAGGTAAAAGATTCTTTCCGGGAATTACTCCTAAATTTTGTAATTCTCTCCCAGTTGAATATACATCCATACCAACAAAACCATGTAGCGTTTGAGTTGTCATCAGGATAGTTAATCCCTCTTGAATCCCCCTTTCAATTGATTTATAAATATTAGTACTCACATGTCCTAATCCCGTCCCAGCAAATACAATTCCTTTATATCCATTATCTATATAAAATTCAATTAATTCATTCTCAACACCGGGATATGAATAAACTATGGCGATTTTTTTTTCAAATTTCGTGAGAGCTATTGTTTCTTGCTTATCTTTCTTTCTATAATCTTTTTTAAACATTTTAATTTGTCGATTTCGAACCATTCCTAATGGAATATCGTTTATAGTTCGAAAAGTATCCCTGACAGATGAATGCATTTTTCTTACAAGAGTTCCCCTATGAATTAAACCATAATCATGTGAAGGTGATCCTAACATTGTTACCACAACTTCTGCTATATCAGATGTAGCAACAGTAGCAGCGTTTATTAAATTCAGAGCAGCATCAGAAGAGGGACGATCAGAACTCCGTTGACTACCTGCTAGAACCACTGGAATTGAAAGGTTTTTTAACATGAACGATAATGCAGCACTAGTGATAGACATCGTATCTGTTCCATGTCCAATGATAACCCCTTCTATTCCAGAATTTGCGGCTTCTTTGACTTTTTCTGCCAACTTTTGCCAGTATTCTGGTTTCATATTTTCAGATAATATTTCAAATACCAATTCACATTCAAGATTACATATTTCTGCTAATTCTGGAACAGAACTGAATAGCTCACCTGGAGTAAATGATGGTATTACCGCTCCAGTAGTATAGTCTAATCTCGAAGCAACCGTTCCACCTGTACCAAGTAATTTAACTCTTGGTAATTTGTCGTTTTTAGGGAATGTTTTTTCTGGGATTTGGTACTTTGCTTCCCTTTTCCCGATTTTTGTTATTTCAGTAATGTCATTAATATTAATTCCGATATTATAATTATTTTCAAGTTTTATTTCTATTAGATTTGGAGCAGAATGTTCATATCGAGGTAATAATATCCCTTCTAATTGTGTTCTTTTTGTCTTTAACACAATTATATCCCAGACGTTAATTTTGTTTTTTTTTAGGAATTCCTTGGCTTTCCCTTTATAACCTTTTAATTGATCTTCCATTTATTTCAGCTCCTTCAATTTATTTTCTAATTGATTTTTTAATTCCTTAGAGATAATAGCACCATCTATTTTACCTCTAACTTCCTTCATGATTTCTCCCATTAAAGGTCCTAATGCTCTCATTTCCCTTTCTTTTATTATTTTTATATTTTTTTCTAGAATTTTTCGAATAATTTTCTCTAATTCTTCGGTTGAAATGCTTTCAATATCAAGTTTTTCTTTTATTTGCTCTATTGATAAGTTAGGAAAATCCGCTTTAGTAGCCATAATTTTCTCAATAGCTTCTTTACCAATATTTTTATCCTTTAATTCTTGAAAGAGTTCCATATAATCTTGATCGGAAATTATGTCTATATTTTTTCCCTCACGTCTTAATGCTGTGGTAGTTTCTAAAAGTGTAGTAAATATAATTGTAGGATTTTCAGGATAGATTTTTATTAATTTCTCAAATAAGGCTAAATTGCCATCGAAAATTAATTCTTTTATCATACGTTCCTCAGTATTGTATTTTTTCGAATAATCTTTAATTACTTCCCAAGGGTATTTTGGTAAATTATTTTTAATTTCTTCGATTTCTCTAGTCGTATTAATTATAGCTTTAGAATCTGTATCCGGATATAATCTTGCTCCACCATGTAATTCCCTTAAAAATTCTGTTGTTCCATCCTCAAGAGCTCTCCTCGTTTCTGGGGGCACCCCTTCAAATGCTTTTTTAACTCTTTTGATAATTACTTTTAATGCTTTATTTACTTCTTTTTTTATACCCAATACTAAAATAAAGCAATCACTTGGATTTGATCTTAGAAATTTTCTAAGTTTTTCAGTTTCTTCTTTAGGAATGCCATAGTTTTTGAGGTTCTCGTCAGAATGTATGATTCCTTTTAAACCTGTAATTAGTTTTACTTTACCACTCACTTCTGTTCCAAACCTATAGTCTTTCATTAATTCTTTTCCAAAAATTCCTTTAAATCCCTTGAAATTAATTCCGTATAACTTCTTTCCAGATTTTAATCCCTTTGAAATAAAATTTGATTTTGAATTTTTCATTTTTTCTGATAAATCAACAAAATCTTCAGTAATATCACCCAAACTTATTTTTTTTTTGGCTAATTCGTTTTTAATTTCAATCAATTTAATTTGACGAGAAACTTCATTATTAATTAATAATGGTATCCAGCTTAATTTTTGAACTCCTTTTATTTCAATTCTTGTACCAGATTTAATGCTAACGTTAACATCTTGACGAATAGAACCTAAAACTTTCTTTACTTTGGTTGACCAGAATAATAATCCTATCCTTTCAGCACATTCTTTACATTCATCAGGATGAGATATATCTGGTTTAGTAGTAACTTCTATCAATGGGATTCCTAATCTATCTAACCGAAAATAATTAGTTTTTGTTTCAGTTTTTATCTTCCTAGCAGCCTCCTCTTCCAGACTTAATATATCTATCCTAATCTTTTTTCCACTTTCTAAAGTTATATAGCCATCAGTTCCGAGAATCATAGTTCTCTGAAATCCACTTGGAACACTTCCATCCAGATAATTTTTTCTACATACATGCATCTCTTCAATAATATTAGCATTTAAAAGCAAGGCAATTTGTATTGCGATTTTTCGAGCTTCCTCATTACATGAAAAAGGAGGTGTGTCGTCCAATTCATAAGTACAAATAACATCGTTATATCCCTCATAAACTATATCCATTCCTTTTTCATATTCTGTTAACATAGCTTTATCAAATGTGCCCATTTCTCCCAACACAGGCCTCATGTACCGTTTTATTGTAAAATCTGGTTCCCTTGTGCCTTGGAGTACAGTGGGGCATCTACAAAATAATTTTTTTTTAGTATCTAATTGTTGATGGATTTCTAAACCACATTTTAACCCCAAGCTTTTATAATCGAAATGTTCCATTTTAAATCAAAATCTTAAAAATGATTTTAATAATATTATAATGAATTGTAGATAAAATATGTAATTAAGTAAGGTTCTTTAAAATTTCCAAATAGTTCTATTAAGAAGTACTAATCTCTTCTAAATTGTATATTCCGTTTAGTTGACTTACTTTTGAATATTTTGAAAGGAAATTTACTAGAAATTGTATTTCTTCATGATTTTTTTCTTCTAATAGTCTAAATCTAAAACTTAAATCTTTCTCGCTTACTATATCTATCCAATGAAATCTTTCAAATAATTTCAGAAGATCTAATGAAATATCGGTTGTTTCCCCGAACTCCTTTATTTCATCAGATATTAATTCTAACCACTGTTTTTGTGTATCATTATTATTAAAATTAATATAGATCTCTTTATCTTCAGCTAATTTCATCCATAAATAGAAGTCTTTATCATTGATGATTTGCCTATAATTTATTAAAAGACTCATATTATCATTTATTAGCTTAATCCGCTCTTTTTTAGCTAAATCTTTCCTAAAGATTAAATCAGTACTATCAAGGTTAAATCTACAATATAGATCCTTATCTGAATAAATAACTTCAGTAATTTTTGCTCCTATTATTCCAAATACAGCAGCATTTAATTTACAATTTTCCCAGAATAAATTTTTATAGTTTCCAATGAATTCAAATATGGCTTTTGGATATCTTGAATCTCCCTTAGTAATGAGTTCTATCCGAGTTTCTTTTGCTATATTATTTTCCATGATAAAGTTTTTCATTATTTGAAATTTTTCCATAAGTTTATTGTAATCATTGGGTTCTACACCTTCAAGATATAAATTCCTCACAGCAAATAGAAAACTTGTCAACCTTTTAAAATTCAAGTGGGTATACCTATTTGTTCTAACCATATCTTCATGAAAGGGAATCACACCTCTGAAGGTGACGCGGTCAAAGAAATTTCTAGTTCTACTATCCACAAATTTCTTAAAATCATCAAGTGTTTTACCATGTTCAAGGATTTCCATATTCTTTTCCATAATATAATTATAGAAAGAAGATATAATACCGAATCTAGAATCTTTGGGATTTTTTTTCCTATTCACATTTACATATCTTTCAATCCACTCTTTTAACGCTGGGGAAATTGATATTGTTTGTTGAGCTGTTCTTTTATTAGAGAAAAATTTTTTTGAAGTCATGACAATCTTATAGTAGATTCTTATTATATATAAAATTATTAAAAGAAATATCCGTTTTAAATGTATTTTAAAGAATTTGATTCATTTTTATATTTGGAAATACATTTTAATCATTTTATTAAAGATTGTTTTATTTGAGTTATTAAATCTAACTATTAAAAAATATTAGATTATAAAAAATATACTTAAAATTTAAGTAAAATTTCAATCCCAATCGTTATTATTGTTAAAATGTATTTCTAAAATATACTTTAAGTCAATTAATTTAATGATTAAGAAAAATTAAATGACATATTTGAATTTTTTATATACCATATTAATTTATATATTAAGTTGATGTAATAAAACATAATCGAGAATTGGGTAAAAATCTTTGTAGATGGGAGACTCCTGCCAGTAAGGCTTAACGATAAGAACTAGGGAAAAGGGCGAAATCTAGAAATTTTTTCATGCAATATTATCCAGAATCTATAATAAGCAATTAATTTAAATTAAAAATAATCATTTTAAAATTTTAGAAACATAAGAACCGTTTAATTTATATCCTAAATTATAGAACCAATCTCTTGCTCCAATTCCGCTTATAACTGCCACTTTTTTAGCGTTAAATTCTTGAGAGGAAATTCTTTCAGCATTTTGCATTAATAATTTTCCAAATCCACGATGCTGAATTTGATTATAGCGGTTTGGTTTTAAGTCTTTTGGGACTAATTCACCAACAACTTTAATTTCCCTGATTATCATTGTTTTTCCATCATTTAATTCCGGTCTGTGAGCAGATTTCGAAGGCTTTCTAAGTCTTAAATATCCCACTAGATAGTTTTCTTCTTTATTTTCATAAGATAAAAAGATTTCTTTACCTTGAGAGGCTTTATAATCAATTCTATTTAATAAAATATTCTTAAGAGAAGTATCATCTAGGGCTTCTATTCCCTTAGAAATGCCATACTCTCGACATCTAATACAGTTACATTTATAATTGAGTTCTACTAGTCTTTCTTGTACTAATTGTCTTAGGTTGCTTTTTTTACAACCTGCTTCTATTAAACGGGCAGGTATGTCTCTCATAATTCTTTGAATTCGGACATAGGGAGGAAGTTTCTCTTTGACATTAGCTATTAAATCAATTAATTCTTCATCTGAATATGGAGTATATTTTCCATTTTTCCACCAACCATATAATTCAGTACCCTTTATAACTAGACAAGGATAGATTTTTAGCATATCTGGTCGAAAATCTGGATTAGAAAATAAAATATCAAAGGTTTGGATATCATTCGAATAATTAGAACCTGGTAAATTAGGCATTATATGAGCATTGACCTTTAAACCCGCATCTTTAGCTATCCTAATAGCTTCAGTGGTGTCTTTAATGGTGTGACCTCTATTTACTAATTCATATATTTCATTAAAAACTGTTTGCACTCCAATTTCAACTCTCGTAGCCCCAAAATTCAGCATCATATCCACTTGTTCTTCTTTACAGTAATCAGGTCTTGTCTCAATTGTTAAACCTATTAACCTCCTTTTAGATTTTTCCGCTAATCTTTTTGCATGGTCTAAATTCTTGGTTCTTTTATTGATTATTCCCTCGTATGCACCTTTGATAAATTCTTTTTGGTAATTTAAATTTGTAGATAAGAAAGTTCCTCCCATAATTATTAATTCAATTTTGTCAACAGCATGACCAATTGCTTCTAAATCTTGAATTCTACTTTGAACTTGTTTAAAAGGATCATAATTATTATGAATAGACCTCATTGCTGCAGGTTCTTGACCTGTATATGATTGAGCAACTTTTTGATTAGGTTGTGAATCTTGACCTGGACAATAAATACATGTACCTGGACACGGAAGTGGTTTAGTCATGATTGCAATTACAGATACTCCTGAAATTGTTCTTGTTGTTCTTCTTTTTAGGATATGAATAATGATATTCTTCTCTTCAGGAGTAGCAAAATTTAGAACAGTAGCATTCTTAATAACCTTATCAAGTTTGTATTTTTTTCCAATTCTACTCTTAATATTTGTAATTTTATGACGTGAAGTTCCTGGATTACTAATTAAATAATTTATAACATCACGAGAAATTTTTTCGATAATATTTGTATTATCAACTTCAATAGGAACCATTATATTATACTCTAAAAAAGATTTGAAATTTCATAGAATTTTTTTATGTCTCAAATAATATATTTTGGCATAAAGTTAATATTTTGTGAAAATATATAATAGAACACTTGTTATGTACATAACATCGAATCATAGATATAACTATGGAAGGGTTTATATATAACTTATTCTACTAAGTATAACAATGAACATAATATTATTTATTAAAAAAATTTAACAGAGTAGTGATTTTATTTGCCAATGACATTAGGACAGAAAATAATAAAAGAATTAAAAATGAAAGCCCTCACAATTTCTCAAATAAGTGAGATCTTAAAAAAAGACGAAGCAACTATAAGAACTACTATTAATCGATTAAAAGAGAAAAGATTAGTTACAGAAACAGGGGATTTTATAGATAGGTATAAAATTTATAAAATTGCTGATAAGTCGATGAATGCTATATTTGCTTTAAAATTACTGATGAATATCAAAGGTGTAAAAGCAGTGAACCTTATTACTACTGAAGGTATACCTATTGATAGTATTCTTCCAAAAACCGTGGATCCGAAGGATGAAATGAAGTATGCGGCTATGACTTCCGCCTTTATATCTCTTGGGGAACGAGCCTGTAAGGAGACTAGAAAAGGAGATTTAAATCTAGTATTAATTGATGGGAAGGAGGGAAAACTTCTTATTGTAGGATGTGGTTCAGAATTTGTCATATCCCTTTCATTAGATGAGACAATTAGCAACGATCAATTATTTTCTGAATATTTTAAAACAATTGATATAGTCAGATCTACACTTATTAATTTGCGAGAAGAAGAATAAAAAGGAATTTAATCTAAAGGAACTTTTTTACCTGTAAAATCTCTTTTATGTTTTCCAAAATCCTCTAATTGTTTTAATTCTTTTAATCTAAAGATTGGTCCATCTTTACATACCAATAATCCTAGTGGATCCATAGCACATAATCCACATAAACCACAGCCGCATCTCATAATTCGTTCAAGACTTGCTTGTAATTCGATATTATAATGTTCGCAAATTTTAAATATTTCGTGTATCATCTTTTCAGGTCCACAAGCAAATACAATTGTATTTGAGAGCTCTTGCTTGGAAGATTCCTTAATTATTTTCTCAAAAGTTTCGGTTGATAATCCTTTTTCTCCAGAACTCCCATCTTCTGTGCAGTAGAAAACCTTAACATCTTTTTGATTGAATTTTTCAAAATCTTCCTTAAATATAAGTTCAATACTCACTTTCGCTCCCTCTACTAAGATAAATTTAAAATTTTTTTTGTTTAATTCCTGTGCAAGGAACTTGAGAGGAGCGGTTCCAATTCCACCACTAACCAATATAATTCTTTTGGATGCATCATCAGGTATTTTAAACTGGTTTCCTAAAGGGCCTCGAACACCAATAAAATCATTGATGTTTAATTTATGAATTGCGGCTGTGCATTCTCCCACATTTTTAACAGCAATGCTCCAATTGTCTTCCTTATCACATCCTGATATAGACATTGGAATTTCATCTACTCCTGGTACCCAAATCATTACGAATTGTCCGGCTTTAGGGGGATTATAATTGAAAGAATTGATTTCTTTTAAATTAAATTGGATAGTTTTAATACCTTCACATTCATTTATTATTTTTTTAACTCTAACTGTTTGGATTGTGTTTTCAGTCAAAATCAGGTACCTCCTGAACTTTATATTGATGAGCTAAACCTACTATGTCTGATATTGAATGATGATCTTTTTCTTGTAAGTAATTAATGAGATTATAATTAATTTTTGAGATTATATCAAAACCTTGGTATAATGCCGTCCCAATTTGAACAGCAGATGCCCCAGCTAAGTAGAATTCAACAACATCTTTCCAATCGTATATCCCTCCACAGCCAATAATCGGAATTTTTAGTATTTTATAGAGATCATAAACTTTTTTTACGGCAACTGGATGAATTGCTCTTCCAGAAAGTCCTCCACTTCCATGTGATAATATAGGTCTTTTAACATTAACATCAATAGTCATAGCTGCTATAGTGTTAATAGCAACTACAGCATCAGCTCCAGCATTTTCAGATGCTAAAGCTATTTCACAAATATCTGTCACGTTTGGATTTAATTTAACAAATATCGGTACTTTAATTTTCTTTTTCAACTCAGTAATAACTGAATGAGTTAAGTCTTTATTGATTCCTATACAAGAGATTTCTGCGTGTGGGCAAGAGATATTTATTTCTAATGCATCAGCTCCAGCATTTTCTGCTTTTAAAGCAACTTCTAAATAAGAGTCAATATTATCTCCAAATACACTCACTATTAAAGGGAAATTATATTTTTTAATTTCTTTAATTTCAGAAACAAAATCATCAATTCCAGGGTTTCCTAAACCAACGCTATTTAAAAATGTCCCAGGGTAAACTTCAATAATAGAAGGATTTTTATAACCTATTCTAGGTTTTGGACCAATTGATTTAGTAGTTACCGCTCCAGCACCAGAGTTAATTACTCTTTTCATGGTAGAACATGAAACACCTAAAACACCAGACGCCAAAATAATAGGAGATTTTAATTTCAAACCAGAAATATTAATTTCAAGCATTACTATTATAACTTAAGGAAATATTATTATTATTATTTAAGAAAATTTACTGTAGAAGAATATAATAAAAATGAAATGCTTTATAATAGATACTTTAATAGCAATATTCGCCATCGATGAAACTGGAACTATCCTAAATTTTATAAATTTTAATGATGAAGACCAAAAAATTATTACTTTTTATCAATCGCTAGATAAAGGAATTGTTTTAAAAGACTTTGAAACATTTATTCTTGACTTAAAAAACTCTGGATTTAATTATTTTATATTTGATAATAGAAAACTAGAAAGTTTTACTTCTCAAGATTTAAAGTTAGAAACTAGATTGAATACTAATGCTCCCGAATTTAGAAACTTTCGTTTTAACTTAAGTCAAAATTTAAAGAAGATAGGTATTAATATTTCTGATGTGGATCTTCTTTCAAGAGTTAAAACTCTTGAGGAGGAATTAGTTAAAAAGCAAGTGAGTGTATTAAGTGCTCAAAACGACATAATTGTTATCCGTACTATTGATAGTATAGATACCATTAAAAAATCAATTAGTTTATATTCTAGTCGACTTAGGGAATGGTATGGATTACATTTTCCAGAGTTAACCGATAAATTAATTGAAGATAATATAATTATTGCCAAATTAATTTACATCTTAGGCGATCGAAAAAATTTTACAATTGAGAAAATACAAAGTAATTTTGAATTCAAAGAGAAACGTATTGAGTTGCTAGAAAAATTAGCTTCAAAATCGATGGGAGCAACAATTGAATTAGAAGTTATTCAAAATTTTGCAGAACAAATATTAAAACTTGACCAATTTAGGAGTACATTGGAAGAATATTTAGAAAATCTAATGATACAGACAGCACCTAACTTAAATGCTATAGTTGGGAGCTTAGTTGGGGCTAAGTTAATCGCAAAAGCAGGTAGCTTAAAGAGATTAGCTTATATGCCGGCTTCTCGAATACAAATATTAGGAGCAGAAAAAGCATTATATCGATTTCTTAAAACAGGTGAAAAAAGACCTAAACATGGTTTAATATATCAATGGAATTTAATAAGAGGTAGTAAAGCTTGGAATAGGGGAAAGATAGCCCGATTAATAGCTGGGAAAATTGGTATTGCCACAAAAGTAGACTATTTCAAAGGTGATTTTGTAGCAGATTTACTTTCAACTGAAATTGGAGAAAAAATCAATGAAATTGAAAGAAAGTATCCTAATAAACCTAAAAATCAAGTTATAAAGACAAAAAGAAAGATCAGATAGTTGATCGAGGAATCAATAAATTGGTTAATATTGAAATTAGGGCTCATCCAAAATATTCGAATATATTCATTTCTGGACATCCTAGTAGTTTGAAACTATATACTAAAAATCTGATTCCTGGTAAAAGAGTCTATGGAGAAAGATTGATTACTTACAAAGATACAGAATATAGAGAATGGGATCCTTATAGAAGTAAATTAGCAGCTCTATTATTAGAAAATCCCAGTACTGATTTCTTAAAAAGTAACTTAAAATGTTTATATTTGGGAGCATCATCGGGAACCACAATTTCTCACCTTTCAGATATTGTGTATGAAGGTATTATTTATGGAGTAGAAATGGCACATAGAAGCGTGAGACAACTTATCCAAAATATCTCAAATAGAAAAAATATAATTCCAATTATAGGAGATGCCAATTTTCCAGAAAATTATGCAAAATCTATTTTTACTGAAATTAATTTAATATATCAAGATGTAGCACAACCCAATCAGGCTGAAATAGCAATCTCAAATTGCAGGTATTATTTGAAAGATGAAGGGACATTAATATTAGCAATAAAGTCTCAATCGATTAATAGTGTACAAAAATCAGAAAAGATTTATGCAAGAGAGAAGAGAATCGTTAAGAACGCGGGCTATGAAATACTTGAAAGTTTAAATATTCATAAATACGCTGCGAATCATATTATTTTAATAATTAAATAATAAATTAACCACAATAATCAGTTATCTTTTTATTATATACAATTTCATCCAATAATCTTTTAGTCGTATCCCATGTTTTCCTTGCAAAAATGGGTGGTTCTTTATGATTTATTATCCAATCTCTTAAAAAATTAATTGTTTTTGTATCAGAGGGGTATCCTGAACCAAAATCTCCATATTTCTTTTTTAAAGTTTTAATTAAATTATCCCTAGTATCTTTAGCAATTATGGAACTAGCTGAAACTATAGGAAAAATATCATCTGCTTTATGTTTAGAGATAATTTTTTTAGGAAAATAGTCTAATAATGTTTTTATTGAATCTCCAAACCTCTTTTCTTTTACATCAGCAGCATCTAATATTACTACGCTTGGTTTTAATTCATTAATTAAATCAGCAAATTTAAGCACTTCAAGTCTATTCATTGTAATCCTCTGATTTTCCCTATTATCAATTTCTTTTACACCGATTATTTTAATTTTATGAGAATGACAATTTTCTTTAATAATTTTTGCTAATTCATGTCTTTTTGTTGGAGAAAGCTTCTTAGAATCTTTGACTCCGATTTTTTGCAAAAAATCTAATTTTTGTTTAGTAAAACAAACACCACAAATAACCATTGGTCCTAAGACGGGACCTGTCAGCATACAAGTCGAATTGATTTATATTCTACCGGCCTCATCTATACCACATATTAGTTCAATACTAAAGTTATGATTCTTGGATGAGTTCAATAAATTCCTCTTCATCATCAATTTCTTCTAAATCTTTTATTTTAACAATTGGTATTTTTTCTTTTCTTAGAGCTTCTGAGATTTTAACATCGTTATTAATGATGAAAAGAGCATTTTTATGAAATAATTTAGTAAACGTTCTTAAACATCTGATATTAGGAGCATTTATCTTTTTTTGCCCTTCAGATATTCCAGAGAAAATTGGATAGAAATTAGGTTTTTGTACTTTTTTGTTAATATTTGAATATAAAGATAATTTGAAAGGAGTTGGTCCCTTTTTATACCAATATGAATAAATACCAATATCTTTAATAATTTCTTGGATATGATGTTCGAAAGGTGATAAATCACTCTCTTCGATGTTTTCTTTTTGATCTAATTCAAATTTAAATGACCATTCAAATACATTTATTTTTTTATATATATCACTACTATTTAAGATTGATGATATTTTTTCAGCAGTTCTTTCGGAAGGACACATAGTTTCATTTTCATAGGAGTAAATAGTTCTTTTGGCAACTCCCAACTTCTCAGATAATTCTTTTCTGCTTATTACATTTTTTTCCCTTATTTCTTTCATTAAAGTTCCATCTAAAAATATTACGCCTCCACCCCTCCTTGCTAGAATGTAAGGATATATATTTCTAGTTAAAATATTTTCTAATGTATTGAATGATATAAATGGTAATCCTTCTCTAATATAAATAGCATTATCCTCTAATTTCTGATATCTATTTCTGATTCCAATTAGTAAAGGTTTGGATTTCAATAATAAAGATAATGATTTGATATCATTTATAATTTCTGAGCTTATATTATCAATATTTGGAAAAATTTTTACACTAAAAATAGAATTTTCTTTTTTTACTAAAATATCAAAACAAAATTTATTCTTTTTATTATAAAACTTATCTAATAATAGTGTCTCAAAATCAGCCTTCTTTAATACATTATCAATCTTTCTGAGTATTGTATCAGTCATTAAATCCCATTAGTTTAAAATTAAACTGATATAAAAATTTTTATGATTATTTAGATTATGTATTTGACATTAATTAATTTAATTCTATAACCAAACCTAATGTTTTAAATTGATAAATTTAGTTTTCTTCACTTTGTTGTAAGTTTAAGAAAGTCAGAATCCGTTATAATTCCAAAATAAGAGTCATTTTTTTTTACTAACACAGCAGGATAATTGACAAGTAGATTTGAAATATCCTTTGCGTCCCAATCAACTTCTACTTCTGGAAAAGGTAATTCTTTTATAAGAAATATATCAGCATTAATAATATCTGGTTTATCTGTTATCACTTTCTGAATCTTTTTAGAAGTAATACTGCCAAGATTTTGAGCATTTTCTATAATTGGGAGTTGTGATATACCGTTCTCATACATTAACTCTATAGCTTCTTTAATAGATGATTTAGGTTTTATTGAAATAATATTACTTGTCATAATATCTTTAGCAGTCATTTCAGCCTGTTTTTTTTTTCTGCTTTCTATTTCTAAAAATTCATAAATTTTTTTAAACTTGGAATATGGAGGATCCATAGTTCCATTTTCGATTCTTGATATAGTTGATTGAGGTATCCCTAATTTATCTCCTAATTCCTTTTGACTGAAGTTTAAACTTTTTCTTAAATATTTAAGTGTCGCAAAATCTGGTAAAATTAAGATCTCCTCGATGCAAAAAGTTTTTTTACTATAATTTTAAAGCATAATATATGCTTTAAATGCATTTATTTTTTAATAATTATTTTATTCTATTATTAATTTAGATTTATACATTAAATAACTGTTTATATGATTAAGAAGTTGATTATGGAAAATGTTGAAAATAAATCAATTAGACTTAAAATTTGCTGTTGAACACTCGGATTTCCCTGAAATCTGTGAAAGGAAAGGTATTGGGCACCCTGATACTGTTTGTGATGCTGTTGCTGATGCTTGTTCCAGAGCCCTTTGTAAATACTATTTGGAGAACTTTGATAGAGTATATCATCATAATGTGGACAAAGCAGCCCTAGTTGGTGGAGTTGCTAAACCAGAATTCGGAGGGGGAATGATTATTCAACCACAATATTTCTTAATAGTAGGAAGAGCTATACATCAAATCCTAAGAGAATGTGGAACAGAAACCAAGTTGGAATATATCCCAGTCGCTACAATTTGCTTAGAAACGCAAAGACAGGTATTATCAAGTATTTTTAGAAATCTTAATCTCGAAAAGCATATTCAATTTGATTATGCTGTTCGCCCTGGTTCTACAGATTTAACCGGAGTTTTTGATGAATCTCATCATTCTGAAGAAGTACCACTAGCAAATGACACAAGTTTTGGTGTTGGTTATGCTCCTTATTCGGATGCAGAAAATATTGCACTTGAAGCTGAAAGACTTATAAATTCAGATAAATTTAAGGATGAATGTAAGGGCTCTGGTGAAGATGTAAAAGTAATGGTTGAGCGGGTTGGAGATAAAGTTGGAATTACGGTTGCTGCTGCTATGGTAAGTAAATTTATTAATGATACTGATGAATATGTGAGTTATACTAACCAGATTAAGGAAGCTGTACTAAGACTAGCAATAGAGATCATACCCGAGCGTGATGTATCCTGTCAAGTAAATGTGGCGGATATTTTAAAGAAGAATTTAATCTATTTAACCATAACAGGGACTAGTGCTGAATCGGGAGATGATGGTGAAGTAGGGAGAGGCAATCGTTCAAATGGATTAATAACACCATGTAGACCGATGAGCTTAGAAGCGGTTTGTGGTAAAAATCCAATTAATCATGTTGGAAAGATTTACAATATTGCAGCAACTAATATTTCTCGGGAAATTTATAAGAGGGGTGAAGGAGATATAGTTGAATGTCATGTTAAACTTTTATCACAGATAGGAAGACCTATTACTGATCCTTGGATAAACTCAATAACTTTAATCCCAGCAAGTAATGTGAATTTTTCAAGCATAGAAAAAATAGCAAGTGAAGTATCTGAAGAATTTTTATCAAAGGAACACCTGATTGAATTAAGAAAACGGTTAATTGCTGGTGAAGAACAAGTATTTTAAAAGCTAATCAGTGATTAAATACCATTATTTTTTTATTCTTTTTACTTTTATTATTTAGAAATTTAATTATTAAATTGTGAAAATTCTTTGAGTTTAGAGAGATGGTTAAAACCAGACAAGAAAGTTAAGAAAACTGAAGTTAAGAAAGATAAAATAGTAGAAAAAGGGAGTAAATCTCAATCTAAGAAAGTTTCGACTGAAAAATTAGCAATCTCTAAATTTAATAAGTATGTATTAGTCTGTACAAGAGCTAGTTGCAAATACCAAAAGACAATTATGAAGAAGACTCTTTCAGATAAAGATAAAACCTGCCCTAAATGCAAAAGTAAAATGAAAGCAAAGTAAGTTTTTTTCTTAGAATTAATCTTTTATAGGTTCAAGACTTTCAATATTGAACCTCGTTTCACAATTAGGACATCGATCTTTTTTCTTGGAATATTTTAATAAAAGATATATTAAAAACCCTAAACCAAATGTAAGTAAAACCATAAAACATAAAACTTCATGATATATATGATCAAAATTTTTCCTTCTTAGCTCTACTTCACGTTCACATGTAGGACAGTAGACGTTTTTACCCGTTTAAACCCACTTCTTCATAATAGTTTAGGTTAATAAATAAAATGAATAATTAGTAATTTAATTTTTTGAAAAAAAAGTTATTTTTCAATAAGAATTTTAAATTTTTGGTAAATTCTTTCTTTATAAATCTGTTTTCAACCTTTCTTTATTAAGCGATAAATCAATTATTGTTCGGTAAAGTCTAAGCATTTCCGAATAACCATTTCTTTAAGATTTTCTTTTTTTAACAATAATAATTGTAATTACTACAGTTGCAGCAATTCCAACAGAACTTCCAATAATAATTATCCACCAGGAGTAATCTTGTGGTATTGTTGGTTTTGTGACTATTACTTTAAAAGTATTTGAGCAATAAAGTCCATGAGGATCATATGCTCGTACTTCTAACCAGTGCACACCCTCTTCAAGTAAAGTTGCATTTGTAATCATACCAGTAATATCATCTATAGCAAAATTGGTTGTGTCATTGAGCCACCAATGGTCAATGCCAGAAGCATCAGAAGCATTCAAATCGTAGTTAAAAACCTCTCCATACTCAAGTAGTTGATCTGTTGGTATTTCATCCCATGTTGGGGCTATAGTATCTTCTACTGTTATTTTAAATCCAGCAGAACAGTATTGAAAGTAAGGATCGTAAGCTCGAGCTTCCAACCAATATATACCTACAGGTACAAAACCTTTATTCGTAATCACGCCAGTAGCGTCATCAATATCAAAGTAGGTAGTATCATTGAGCCACCAATCATAAATATCTGAAGCATCAGAAGCATTCAAATCATAATTAAAAGCAGTACCAGCCTCCATGTATTTGTCTGATGGAACTTGAATCCAAATTGGTGCATCTGTATCCTGAACGATAACTCTAAAAGCTTTGGTACGTTGATTATCAAAAGTATCATTAACTCGTACTTCTAACCAATAGATCCCCACATTAATAGAAGTTATATTGGCAATAACGCCATTACTATCAACGCTGAAGTAAGTTGTATCATTTAGTTCCCAACTCCCTATTCCAGATAAATCAGTAGCATTCAGGTCATAATTTAAGCCATCACCAAAATCAGTATATCGATCAGTGGGTTCAGGAGCCCAGGATGGAGGAGTAGTGTCTTCTACTGTAATTTTAAAGGAATCTATAAGGGAATTATTGTAAGTATCTTCAACAGTTACCTCTAACCAATATACTCCAGTAGGAACCAAACCTTTATTTGTGATTATACCACTTCCATCAATATCGAAATTAGTAGTATCATTTAAGTCCCAACTTCCTATACCAGACAGATCAGTAGCATTCAAATCATAATAAAAGGTACCACCAAGTTCCATGGGTTTATCTGATGGAACTTGAACCCAAGATGGTGGTGTCGTATCTTCCACGGTAATTTTAAATTTATCTGTAAGGGGATTATTATAAATATCTTCAACAGTTACCTCTAACCAGTATACTCCAGCAGGAACCAAACCTTTATTTGTGATTATACCATTTCCATCAATATCAAAATTAGTTGTATCATTTAAATCCCAACTTTCTATACCCGACAGATCGGTAGCATTCAAATCATAATACAAGGTACCACCAAGTTCCAAGGGTTTATCTGATGGAACTTGAACCCAAGATGGCGCTGTCGTATCTTGTACAGTTACTTTAAAAGTATCCGTAAGTATATTACCTAAAGTATCATTAACATTCACTTCTAACCAGTATTTACCGATAGGAACTAAAGATTTATTGGTAATTACACCATTTCCATCTATATCGAAATACGTGGTATCATTTAACCACCAATCTTCAATCCCTGAAGGATCAGTAGCATTTAAATCATAATTAAAACTACCACCAAATTCCATAGTTTTATCTGATGGAGGTAAAACCCAGGATGGAGATGTCGTATCTTGTACAGTTACTTTAAAATTATCCGTAAGTGTATTACCATAAGTATCATTAACATTTACTTCTAACCAGTATTCACCGATAGGTACTAAATTTTTATTCGTAATTACACCATTTCCATCTATATCGAAGTATATGGTATCATTTAACCACCAATTATCAATACCCTCCGCATCAGAAGCATTCAAATCGTAGTTAAAAGCCTCGTCATACTCAAGAAGTTGATCTGTTGGTATTTCATCCCATATTGGGGCTATATTATCTTCTACTGTTATTTTAAATTTATCTGTAAGTGTATTACCATAAGTGTCATTAACATTTACTTCTAACCAGTATTTACCGATAGGAACTAAAGATTTATTGGTAATTACACCATTTCCATCTATATCGAAATACGTGGTATCATTTAACCACAATTCATCAATCCCTGAAGGATCAGAAGCATCTAAATCATAATTAAAACTACCACCAAAGTCCATACTTTTATCTGCTGGAGGTAAAACCCAGGATGGAGATGTCGTATCTTGTACAGTTACTTTAAAAG
>JBATUM010000129.1:0-6321 GCA_049671145.1 Promethearchaeia archaeon | reverse complement strand
GATATATAACAGCGATGTTAGATTAAAGATGTTGGAAACTTTAAGGGATAGGCCAATTTCCAAAGACGAAATGAAAAAAATTATAGAAAAAATGAAACCTACAGCAAATATTGATATTCTTCTTCGCCCATTTGTTGAATTAAATTTAGTAAGACGAGATTGGATAAAGGGAGAGAAAGATAAGAAAACCGGAGTCATCAAAAATCAAGGAGAATATCTCTTTTTAATAAAAGATATAATGTTCTCGCGTGTTCCAAATGAAAATTTATTAAAGCATTTTAAAGATACGAATAATGAGTTAATAGAGCCCTTTAAACAAAGGGCAGTTGATTATTTTTCTCACTATGATCCTTATATAGAAGATGTTGAAGAAACTAAAAAACTAGCTTCTATTTTATTAAACCCTGATGTTTATGATTTTTTTGTATTGATGCGGTCAAATCACTATCCATTAGATAAGATTCCTAAGATTTTTAGCGAATTTGCGGTTACAGAGATTCTTTTAGATAATTTAAAAAAGCTAAACGTAATTACTGAGATAAAAGATGAAAATAAGAGAAGTTGGATATTACTGCTGACAGATATTAAACCGTTGACAATATTTCCAGAATATCTCCTTCCAAAAATCAGAGCTGCTTATAGAGATGAAGATTCAGATGGAAAAATAACCTTTGAGGTTGCGAAGAAGGCTTTAGATTTATTAGAAGTATCTTATCCGGAGAAAGTGACATTTTAAATTAAAATAAAGAGATGATGTAAAAAAATGTATTTATTCAAAGATAAAGAAATACTTGAAATCCCCTATTCCTGTAAGGTATGTCTAAAAGAAATAAAATTCAAGATCACAGCCGATGAGTATAAAGCTGTAGTTAAATTTCCGATTAAAAAAGAACTTTTGCATGGAGATCCACCTCATAAATTAATTATTTATCTAAATCAATATCTAGAAGTAGAAAACTTCGAAATTAAGGACGTTCTAAAAGTGGAAGAGGTTGCCTATTCAGAAGAGTTAACTAAACAAGTTTTGGGTGAAATTGGCTTAAATAATGAGGAAATTGAATTGTATTTCCGAACTACAGGAAGAGAAGCAGTTTCTATTGGCGAAATGGCACTTTTAATTAATAAACCAAAGGACTATTGCGAAGGAATTGCGAAGAAATTTGTAGAAAAAGGTTTATTTAAGGAAATAGTTGGAGCAAAACCTCATTACACTGCTTTACCTCCATACGCAGCATTAATTAGCCAATTACAAAAATTTCATAAATATATCTCTGATATAAAAGCAAGTATCCCAGCACAATTAAATAAATCATTTACGACAATAGAAACCACACCTGCTAAGGTAACTCCAGCGGATTCTACTAAATTAATGAAAGAACTGAAAAATAACATGCTTTCTCAAATTCGTTCCCAGAAAAAAGAATTTGATGATACTATGGCAGTTATGGATCAAATTAGGGGAATAACAGAAGACATTTCAAAGCTGGAAGGAACAGCTCAAACTGTAACAACAGACGAGTTAGGTGATGTATCAAAGAAATTTGAAAATATTAACCAAAAAACTAATCAAATCATTAAAGGACAGATATCAGAATTAAAAAATGAATTTAACAATATTAAATCAACTGTATCTTCAAATTTACAGAAACTTCGGTTAGGTGTTATTTCACAAACTGTTGATCAAGTTCTTGAAAAAATAATTGATGCTAAATTGAAAGAAATATCTGATGCGGTCAATGTACAGCTAAGTGTTAGTCAAATGGCCTTCTCAGATGAGTTAAAAAAAGCGACAACCGGAATTGATCCAGGAGTTATTGCTAAATTAAAGGATTCATTACAAAGCACTATTAAGAATATTGATGGACTTGCTTCAAAAGTGGAGGAAGATAAGGAGAAAATTTATGCTGATATTGCAGAAAACTTTAATAAAGCAGTAAAAGCTGCTGAAGATAAGATTGAGGGGATATCCGGAGGGGTTATTGAATCCTTTGGTGACATGAGGGATGTATTTTCAAATCAAATAGTTTCAACTTTAAATAGTACTTTGGATGATATATTACAGAAATTGGAAGTATCTGAAAGAGTGACAAGTGAGTTCTGGAACCAAGCGAAAAAAGGGACCGGTTTTACCATGAAAGATATTTGGTTCATCAGGTCTCCTGAAAGTGCTAAAGCGCATATCAATGATGAAATTTCGAAAGCTAAAATGCGAGTACTAATTGTTGCTCCTCAGTTAACCGATATTGATATAGAAGCAATTAAAAATCGGCCTTCCCGTATTAACTTTAGAATAGCTACCAGTATTGATCCAACAAATCCAACACACCAATCAATTGTTGAGCGGTTTGATAGTATGGATAATGTAGACTATAGACATAGAGCATTGCAAAATCTTTGGGGTATTAATAAAGATTATGAAGAAGTAGTTGTATGTGTACTTTCGAAAACCGAGATTAGAGGAGATGTTGTAACTGAGATTGCTGGAATAGGGAGTATCATTGAGGAACATATTAAAATATTTGTCCCGATATTAGAAGACGCCTGGATGTCATCTAGAAAGGAGATAGTGCATGCAGTCAAAAAAGAAATTCTTGAGAAACCCGAGGCCCCAAAACCAACTAAAAAGGTAAAACAAAAAGCCAAGGAAGAACCCCAAAGAGAAGTTCCTGTAGAGAGTAAAAGCTTATTATCAAAACAATTTGAGTTAGTGGCTGAGGGTCTTGATAAGATGACTGGTCTTGAAATCTCTAAAGCCTTAGAAAAGTTTCAAACTGAATACATCAATAAAGAGGGTTATAATAGTGTTTTAAAAAATGTTAATAACACTAGCAATGACCTGAAATCTAAAACTTATGTACTTAGTCAACCAGAGAAAGAAGACTTAAAAATGAAAATGCAATTCTGGAAACAAAAGTTAAATCTCTAAATATTTATTTATCTATCTTAAATTTTTTTTTAGGACTTTTATTCCAAAACACAATAATTCATATTAAATATATAATTTCCTTTTTTATGGTACAAGAACTAATTACTGTGAATTCAGGCAAAATTAATGATTATCTGCATCATATAGACGCAAAAGCTTATGGGCAACCACGTAGACTATCAGTGTACCTAGCTGAATTTGATGATTGTTCAATGCTATTTGATTGTGGTTCATCTCTGGAGGTAAAAAAATTAATAAGGTATTTTAAAAAAAACCAAATTCGTTTAGACTCGTTTAAGTATCTTGTTCCATCTCATCATCATTTTGATCATGCAGGAGGAATGCATCTTTTATATGATATATTGAAAAAACATAACCCCGATATTAAAATTTTGACAAATCAGAAGACTAAAGAGTTACTTAATGACTATAAACCTCATTTAAATAGAGCAAGGCGAACTTATGGTAATCTAGTTGGTACTATGAGCCCTATTGATGATGATGCCTTTGAAATTATAGAACCTAGTGCCAAATTTTATTCTGATCCTAATAAGCTTGAAATAATTAATAGGTTCTTAAAGAATGGAGAAGAACTCAAATTATGCATATTAAAAACACCAGGACACGTTCCCGATCATCAAACCCCTCTATTTATTAAAGATAATGAAATTGATTTCATTTATTTAGGAGAAGCATCAGGAACAATTTATAACACATCAAAGTTATTAACTATGCCAGTCTCGATGCCCATATTTTATAATCATGCAGAATATATGCAAACACTGAATAATCTTAAAAAAATCGCTCCAATAAAGGCCGGTTTTGGACATTTTGGAGTGATTAATGGTGAAGAGAATGTAAATAAAATATTATTGGAACATGAAGAATTTATAACATTCTTTAAAGAAAGCATAATTAAATTTTATAACGAGAAACCAGAAACAAAATACGTTTTAAATAAGGTTATGCCATTATTAATTCCTAGAACAGATTTATCTTTTGAGTATGCGTCTATTTTTAATGGAGTTGCATTAGGAATTGTATATGGTATGATGATATCATTAGGTTTTCGCTCTATTCCCGAACAGGAAAAGAAATTTTTTAAACGTTATTCTTAATTTCTCTTTTTAAATAATTTTTCCCGAAAACTTATAATTTTTAATGTTATACAATCTCTTAATGGGCAGTAATTTCGAATATTTTGATATTTGCATCATTGGTGGAAGTATCGCGGGGAATTATTTGTGTTATTTATTAGCTAATACAAACTTAAAAATATCAATTATCGAGGAGCATCAACAAATTGGTTTACCATTTCAATGTGCAGGAATCGTTTCCCAAAAACTAGCAAAGATAACACAAATTCCCAAAGAAATAATTCTAAATCGGGTTAAAGTAGCCAAGATTATTTCACCCTCAGGAAGGTATATTAAACTTTCTGGAGATGAGCATCCTTTTATCATTGATCGAGTGGGTTTAGATAAGTATTTTCATGATAAGTTTAAGGATAATCCTAATATTGTCTACTTTCTTGGAGAAAAATTCAAAACTTTCAAATATATGAATAAAAGTAGCAAAAAGTATGTAATAGTTGAAACTTCTAAGCGAATTATTAAAGCAAAAATGTTGATCGGGTGTGATGGACCGTTATCTTTAGTTGGAAAACACCTGGGTATACAAAATAAAATCCTTTATGCCATGCAAGTCCGTGTTAAAGGAAAATTTGATGAAAATGAAGCGGTTTTATATTTCAACCAAAAATGGAAAGAACTTTTTGGTTGGATTGTACCTGAAGGAAATAATGTTTATCGTATAGGTCTGGCGACCTTACCACCTATTAAAAGAAAATTTAGTTATTTCTTAAAAAAAATAGGGGTTAAACTTGAACAAAAAATTGACCAACAAGGAGGTATCATTCCTTTCGGTGTAATGAATAAATTAGCTTTCAATAATATTCTATTGCTTGGAGATGCAGCAGGGCAAGTAAAAGCTACTACTGGTGGGGGAATAATTATGTTATTAACAGCAGCAAAATTAGCTTCAAATTGTATAAAAATGTGCTTTAAAGAAAATGATTTCTCAAAAAGTTTTATTAAGAAAAAGTATGAAAAACCTTGCCAATTTTCAATAGGTAAAGAATTAAAGACGCATTACTTAATTCGGCTTATTTTAGAGAGGTTTTCTGATAAAGATTTTGAAACTTTTTTTAAAGTAATTAAAACACATCATATAGAAAATTTGATATCTGTATATGGCGATATGGATTTTCCAACAAAAATGTTAATGGAAATTATTAAAAATCCAATAGTATTAAAGTTTTTATTCCAGTTTGTAGTAAAAAATCCGTTAATATTGTTTAAAGCTTTGAGATTACTGAAATGAAAAGGTTCTTTACCTTTTTAATTCTTTTGATTAAAAAGTATATCTTTATTATTGAATAGATTAAACTTTATACTAATAATAAATTAGACATACATTATAAAAACAAATATAATAACACATAGAGGGAAAAAAATCATGTCTAAAGAAGTTCTAGACTTTATAAAAAACAGTTTAGGGTATACAGATGAGGAGATGGAGCTTTGGTTGTCAAATCCTAGAAATCAAGAATCTCTTTCGAAAGTACCAGCTTTATTGCAAAAGACTATCATAATTGAAGTTGTAGAATCACATGGATGTAGCAGTTTACATAAAGTTGGTGATAAATTTTATTTTGATGGTCCAGGAAATCTTCTTACTAAATTAAATCCTAAGCGAATTTGTATTTATGCATTGAGCGAGATGGAAAGGTTAATCTTTGCAGCTCAAGAACTATTTTATGCAGGTATCGATCCTAATGAAATGAGAATTAAAAGAGTTGGCTGTTTTGATATAGGATTAAAATGCGGAGGATGGGGTAAAATAATACTTGAACTTAAATTTGAAGCTAAGAAAAAAGTTATTAAAGAAATGAAGGCTAAAAAGGCTTAATTGGTCTATTTAATAAATGATTTTTACAATGATGTGATAATTTTATGGAATGTAGAGAAAGAGTTCTTGCTGCTCTAAATTTAGAGGAACCAGATCATGTACCATCTCATACGATATATATTGATGGAAATAATGTGGATAATATTCTTGGGAAACCTCAAATATCGGATTTTGATACATTAGAACAAATAAAGCGCGAAAATCCCGAGAATTGGAGAGAAGAAATAACTAACTTACTAGAAAGTGTAGAGACATCTGTTTTTTCTAGATGTGTTGAAGCTGCTAATTGATTGCGGATTTGATGGCCTACCTAGCCTTGAACCTAATGCCAATGTTGATTTAGCGTTAGTTAAAAAGAAAGTAGGAGATAAATTATGCTTATTGGGTAACATAGATGTTGCACATGTCTTAACCTATGGAACTAA
>JBATUM010000128.1:0-7511 GCA_049671145.1 Promethearchaeia archaeon | reverse complement strand
GATTGTTATAGAACTTTTTTTAGTAAATAATTTAAATATAAATCTATCTTATCTAATTACTTAAAGCTACTATAAATCTTTCAAACTTTTTAAAAATGAAAAGAAAGTATAAAACTATAATCACTATAGCAAATTTAGTATTTGTATTTACAATTCTAACTATTCCAACATTTATTCTTTTGGCAGAATTTTCAAACTTTAATAGGATTGATGGATCTATTACATTTTTATACTCATCAACTGCACCACCATCTAAAAAAGAATTAAATCTAAATGCTGATGTGGGTATGATCAATATTAATTATATTACCCATCCAGTTGATTATATTATAAGAATAGATGTGAACATTGAAATGGCTGGTCCAAACCTAGATGGAAAATCGTTCTTAGATTTTTTTAATATCAGTTGGGATAACTTAACATCAGCAGTAAATTTCACTTTGGAATTATTATCAGATATGTTAAGGGATTTTTCAAATTTATATGAAGCAAATATCTACATTAATATTATGCTTCGAGCTGATATTGTTTTCGATATTAATGCTTATATCATCGATGGGGCTATAGAATTAGCTGTTCCACTGGGAATTATTGTTAATAATCTACTCTTAAATGTTATTAACGGTAATATAATTTATGACATGTATCATTGCACCGTTGAAGGCAATATATCTGGAATTGTTAATCATGGAAATATAACGTTAAAAGCTCATAACAATCAATATAATCAAAATTGTAAAATGACTCTTGTTAATGAAGTGGGTCATATTACCATTGATATTTATCAAATTGAAGAAATGGGAGCGAATATTACTGGTACTGGCATTACAAAAACAGGGATCATCTCGTTAATCTATAATGATTACTCACCTTATATCGGGGCTCAATTTATATTGTATAATAAAACAACTCATGGCGCTGAAGGCCAAAATACATTTATAGGTTTCGAAAGAGATACTTTACCATTAACCGGTTTTATATATTTCTTTTCCAATGATTTTCCTACTCAAAATAACTATAATTTCTCTTTATATAAACATAATCTAGATACCAATGGTGGAGATTATTTTTGGAATCTCTATAGTATCCCAACTTAATTAGGTTAAATAACAAAATTTAAGGATAAGTCTCAAAGGAGCTCCATCTATCGGGATTCCTTTTACATCTGAATCCCAAATATCATAGTTTATAGGATGAGCTAACCATAGAACTGGATTAACCTGTTCAATAAGATGCTGCTGAATGTTAGAGTATAACTTTTCTCTTTTAGTTTCATTAAATTCTTCAAGAGCTTGCTCCATCCATAGTTGTACTTCCGTATCATTAAAATTAATCCAATTAGCTACCCCAACCCCATCTACTTTACTTGAATATAATGGGTTAATAACGTCAACAGGGTCAGTACGAGTAACTCCCCATCCTACCGAAAACATCGTGTGATTACTTGCATACAATTCATCCCAGAATTCTACACCTCCCATTTTAAGTATATTTACTTTGACTCCAATCTGTTTGAGATCTGCGAGTGTTTGATTAGCTAATAATTCCATCCATGACGAAACGGTTGAAAAATGATATGTTCCTAGAGGGGTTGGACTATTTGCTATCATTTCCCACTCGTTTCCAGTAGTTATATTATCGTTTGGGGTTAACCCACTTGTTCCAGGCCAATTCACAGCTATTAAGAGTTGCCTTGCTCTGGTAATATTATAATCCGGTACATCAAAATCATCCCAGTTAGAATAACGCATCCTATTTGAAAGAGGAGATCTTGGTTTCTCTGCGTGTCCTCCCCAAATAACTTCAATACGGCGAGTATAATTAAAAGCATAAGAAATAGCTCTTCTCATTGTGACATTTATTCTATTGTTATTCATGCCAAGAAAAAAAAAATTTAATCTTGTTTTTGGTATTACAGTAATTCCAGTAGTGTTTCTGTATATAGCGAGTCTATAATCATTACTAGATCCCACAGCGTATGAAAGCTCTCCAGATAGCATTCTTTCCATTCTTTCTGTGCCAGAATATAATGCAAGGAATGATAATTTATCAATTGAGGGTGTCCCACCCCAGTAATCTGGATTAGCATGCATATCTGTTTTCAAACCATTGCCGTGTAAATCTACCTCACAGGAATCAAAAATAAAAGGGCCAGTTCCAACTAGCTTTTCAGTTCTAATATCGATGAAATCGTCATCTGGAGTAGAAGTCGGGGAAAGTATGTATGAGGTCCAGATGGTAAGTAAATCCCTTATAGGAACATAAGGATGGTTTAAAACAAATTTTACAGTATAATCATTTATTATTTCAGTGTGATTTATGATCGGTTTACCTTCTGAGTCTAAATAGGCAGGATACCAAGCCCATGTATCAGAATCCGGCATAATTTCAATAAATTTATAAATTCTATCAAAGTTCCATTTTACCGCTGCAGCATTAAACGGTGTTCCATCATGAAATCTGACATTTGTTCTAAGTGTACAAGTGAAATTTAAGTGATCAGGGCTCCAGGACCCACCTCGCGCCAGATTATGAACTATAGGGGTATCTGTTTTGTTTTGGTCGTAAGCAAATAACCCTTCCGCAATTTGATCGATAATGATTAGATTTTCAAATCTTGGACCTGGATTCTTAAGCGGATCGATTGAATCTGGAGCACCACTCAAACCACATTTAAAAATAAACTCTTCAAGTTCTTCTAATTCTAAGAAAAAGTAAATTCCAGTAACAAGAGCTGCTATTGCAATAATACTCGTAGCTCCCAAACTAATTTTTTGTCTTTTATTTAAAGTTATAAATTTTTCTTTTTTTTTTTTTTTCTTTTTTTTAACTCCAATTTCCTTATTACCCATAAATACCTCAACTATAAAACCTTTTGAAAAACGCTTAGGTTATTTCTTTTTTATGAAATTATTGTAATAGATATTTTTTTAGATTTCACAAAAATGTTATAGAAATAAAATTAGATAGATTCATAATTAAGGTTTTTGATCATTTTTGGACTAAACTGTGCAACAAAATTTTTAAAAAAATAATTATTATTTATATGCGGATTTAGGAATTAGTTTAAATAAGATTATCATATATATAATTAATTAAAGAATCTCTAATTCTACTGATGGAAATTCAACGATGGCAAATAAAATTACATTAGTAATTACTATTATTATAATTTTCGGTATGAGTCTAATTATTTCTATCCCTATCTTTATTATATCAACTACTCTCGCGCCTTATGGCATAATTGAAGAGTCAATTCCCTTCTACTATAACCCTAGTAATTCTTCTTTTATGAAAGAGTTGAATATTAATACAGATATAGGAGAGATCGAAATACGCTATACTTATGAACCAGTTGATTATTCTGCAAGAGTAGAACTCAATATTGGAATGATTGGTTCAGGTTTAGCCGAAAAATCATATTCCGATTATTTCAATGTAGTATGGGAAAATGCAAGCGGTTCTGTAAACTTTACTGTAGAGTTTAAAGCAAGTATAGACCAAAATGAATTATTATCTCTTATAAACTATTTTGATATAAATGTAGCTCTCAAAGCAGAGGTAATATGTGACATTAATGTAATTGTCAATGTTCAGGGAGGGGTTAACATTGTAGTTCCTTGGGGGATCTCCATTGGAAGCATATTAACTAACATTTCAAATGGAGATATTCAATTTGACCTGTCTAATTGTATTGTTGATGGTAATATTACGGGTTTTATCCAAATAGAAGGTGATTTAGAATTAATATCAAATAATGTACAATATATTCATAACAATGCATGGTCTCTCAATACTCGAGTAGGTGATATCGTTCTTGAAATCATTCAAAACGTAGATATAAACGGTAATATTTCTGGTACAATTACTCATGAACAGGGTTATATTAGTTTTAAATATCAAGACAACCGTATGAATAATGGGGCATACTTCACCGTATATTATTATGAAGCTGATCTTACCTTGTCAAATGAAATTGATGAGTCTGTAGGATTTTACTCTGATCATTCAGATGAGCAACCGATTGTCTATTTATGGTGCTATGATTATCCTTCAAAAAATAACTACAATCTATTGTTTAATAATTCAAATGGGCTCTATCAAGAGTTTGATCTAGATGCTTAAGCATTTAATGCTTTTATTTTGTTATTAAAAGTAAATCGTTTTAAAATTTGATTTAAATTGGTGAACTTGCCATCCTTTCACATTTGATCGGAAAATTCTCAAATAATTTTTACGATAGAGATAACATACTGGAAAAACTTCTTCGAGCAAATGTTTTTGAATATCATAGTATTTTTGTGATCTGGTAATCTCGTTAGGTTCCTCTAGTGTCTCTTCCATCCATTGTTGAACTAATTTATCGTTGACTTGAGCATAATTCAGGTCTATTGTTTTATTCGAATACATCCAGTTAATTATATGGCAAGGATCATTAAATTTTGGACCATTATATCCTAATATGCTTAGCTCAATCATGTTTAGGTGATAACCATATTGTTCTGTATAAATATACCAATATTTTAAAAAATCAATAATTGTGCTATTTACTTTAATACCAATTTGTTTGAGGTCCTTTGCCAATAAAGGCGCAATCAATATAGATAAAGTATCATCTAACGTATAAGTAAAATTATATGTCGCCAGAGGTGTCTCATCGTCTACTAATTTTTCCCATTCATTACCTGCAGAAATGTTATCATCAGCTGTTAAAGCACCGGCTAATCCACTCCAATTCACATCTTTTAAAACCTGCCTAGCCTTTGAGACATTATAATAAGGATACTCAATATCCGTTATATTTGAGTATAACATTCCTTCTGGAATGGGAGATTTAAGTCTTACCCCATGTCCGTTAATTACTTCTTGGATAATATTAGAATAATTAAGAGTATAAGATATTGCTTTTCTCATAGTTACATTAATTAATTTGTTATTCATAATTAAATAAGTAAAGTGGATTACCGGTGGGCCTTCCTGGATTATAATAGAGGGATCGTCAAAAAATGAATCTACATCGATACTATCATCATAATAAATACAATCGGGGGTTGGGTCGTATAAATGATTAAAACCAGTGAGCATTGAAACCTCCCCTGATAATAATGCTTCATAACGGGCAGTCTTATTATAAATGATTGAATAAATTAACTTATTTATCTTTGGTTGACCACCCCAATAAGTTGGATTTGAAGATAATAGTATTTTTTCATCTTCAACATATTGATCATAGATAAAAGGGCCAGTTCCAACTAAATCTCCACCAATGGTTGGAATAAAATCATTATAGGGAGTAGAAGCAGGCGACAAGATATAGGAATGAACAGAAGCTAATAATGCTGGAAGTGGGAGGTATGGTTTGTTTAAAACAAACCTAATCGTGTAATCATCAATAATTTTAGTATCATTTATAATCCTCATAGCGTTATTGGCAACTTTAGTACCACCTATAAACTTTGTACCATTTGGAATGAGCCAGTCAAATGAAATTATTTCCATTTTGCCGAGATCGATAAGATTGTAAATTCTATCAATGTTCCATTTAACTGCTGCAGCATTAAATATAGTTCCATCATGAAATTTAACACCTTGTCTAAGATTACAGGTAAGATTTAGATAATCATTGCTCCAGACATGATTTAATGCTAAATTAGGAATAAGTAGAGAGTTATTAGAAGCAATATCATGGTCAAATAAACCTTCAGCAACTTGGCTTATAATATCATGATCTGTGGGAACAATGGTACCTAAGGGATCGATTGATCCCCAAATCCTAGAATTTGTTCCAATAATCAAGTTAGGATTTTCTTCAGGTGGTTGCATAAAAAGAAATATGCCACCGATAATCCCTGCAATAGCTACAACAGCCACTGTTCCAAAAACTATAATGGGTTTTTTCTTTAATAATCGGCTTTTCTTTTTAGGTAGTTTCTTTTTTGGTGTTTTATTAGCTGGACTCATCTTAAACTACACTTCAGTTATTTCTTATTAATAAAATTGTTGTAATAGACACTTTTTTTAGATTTCACAAAAATGTTATAGAATTAAAATTAGATAGATTCATAATTAAGGTTTTTGATCATTTATGGACTAAAATGTGCAAAAAAATTCATTAAAACGGAATAAAAAAATTAAAAAAAAAGGAATAGATTAGGAGGAAAAGGTGTTTATTCCTCCATTCTCTATTATTTCATTACAAATATATGGAAATGAAAATAGGATTCGTTAAAATTTAGGGAAAGATTGAATAAGTTCCCTCTTCTGTTCCATCGCTTCTTGGATTTCTTGACCTAGAGAATTATCTTGCATATTATTCATTCCAACTATGAGGTTGTTAGTACCAAACATATTCAACACATTCGTCTTTGTGGAACCTCCAACAACTACACATTCGGTTGCAAAAATTAAGACAACAGGAGCCCAGGAGGCATCAACATTTTGAACATTATTGCCAAGTAATAAGTTGTTATATGCATAAGCACAACCAATACCATAATCTCCTGTACCACGAATGATGTTGTTACAGATAATAGTATCCTGCAAGAAAGACGTCCATATTCCGCCATAGTTTACATCAACTAAAATAATTTTATTATGCGAAACAACTGCTTCGAGTGATTTGAACGACGAAAAATCCCCCAAAAATATACCATCGGAGTCATCAGATAATACTTTTATAGTATTATGAGTTATAAGCCACTGAGAAGCAGATTCCCAGTCGGGAAGATCCTGTAATACCCAAATGCCACCAAAATAAGTTGTCTCAATATCATTCCGAGAAATCTCAAATTTTGAATTGTCAGATACAGCATTAATTATTCCAATAGCACCTCCTTTAATTGAATTTAAACTGATTTTCACTTCACAATTCAATAATCTCCACGCAGTAATACCTAACCATAATGACTCAAATTCACATTTAGTAATAGTGTGTCTTCCATTTAGACCTCCCCCATATTCAACTCCTAATCTCACATTATAAGTTTTTTCCTCAAGAGAATGCCCCTCTGGATAACCAGATTGATCTCCTTCATGACCAGTAAATTTAACACGTTCAATTCGGGAATTTATCTGTCCTGTTATTAAAATAGTAAATAAATCGTATGTACCATCATATGATTCTTCAGCAGGTTTTTCAGGTGTAATCTCAAAACCTAAATCTGAAATGTATATATCGCCTCCTTCAAACGTAAATAAATGATTACCATAAGGCCCAACTACTCCTTCCTCTTCAGGATATTTTCCTTTAAGAACATCAATTGTAGTAAGATCCTTGCCTGCCCCCTTAAAGTTACCATAGAAATCTTCAACAAAAATAGCGTTCGTATAAAATTGTCCAACAGCTAGCTGAACGGTGCTTTCTGGACCTGCTGCCTTTGCATCTTCGAATGCTGCTTGGATATTCGCGGTATCATCTCCATCTGACGGATATACCATAAAGATCTCGCTAGCGCTGGGCTTTCCCACAGTTAAAGCAAAAAATCCTAGAATTATTCCCACTGTTAAAATTC
>JBATUM010000127.1:0-4177 GCA_049671145.1 Promethearchaeia archaeon | reverse complement strand
GAATAATAATTTGCCATTTGTTCAAGCATCCATTTTCCCTTTTTGTCAGGAAAGATTCCATATACAATATAGATAAGATCATCCTTAACATAGAATTGACATTTTTCTTCAATTTTTTTATCAGTGGTAAGGTGCATTTTATCTAATTCTCCACCTAGAATACTTGTTGCAATGTAATCTAAGTTATTTGTCAATTCTAAAAGATATTTATAACGATTATTATTATTAAATAAAGGAGTTCTTTCTACAGAGGTTATACCTAAAAATTTAATATATTCCTCTTCATTTTTTAAATAAATTGTCTCATCTTCAACCGAAAATGAATCTGCTTTTGTTTTAACTTTAATTTTTCCTTCAAATTTTGAAGTAAGAGTTGAAGTTTTAGTCTCAAACTCTTTAGGTTCCAGCTTTCCTTCTGTTTCTGAATCATTTACATATTTATATAATTCAGGAAGAAATTTCCTACATTTAGGGCAGAGTTGATCTTTAGGATAAGGTTTTACAATAATATATCCACAGTATTGACACTGTAATTCATCTGCCATAAAGGGAAATAATGGGTTAGAGATTTTTAATCAACTCTGCTAAAAGTGTTAGATTAGTGATAAAAATACTATTTTGATAATAAATATTTTGATCAGTCAAAATATAAAATTTACTCTTAAATGAGATTATAAGTATTTGTTTGCAATTCCATCGAAAGCAGCGAGAAATTTATCATTCTGTTCTTCTGTCCCTATTGTTAATCTAATATAATTATATAATCCAGGTTGACTAAAGTGGCGTACTAATATTTTCATATCCTTCAAATCCCACAAAAATTTAAGAGTGGTTGATTTATCATCGAATTTAATAAATATAAAATTAGCATCTGAAGGAACTACACTTAAACCATTATATTTATTCAATTCTTCAGTTAATCTCTTTCTTTCTGTAATGATTTCTTTATTTTGCTCAAAAATTTTCCTTCTATGTTTTATACATAACAATGCAGTGATTTGTGCGAGATAACTTGTATTGTATGGTAATTTGACTCTATTCATCTCTTTAATTATTATTGGGTCAGCTAAGGCATAACCAATTCTCATTGAGGCAACAGAAAATGTTTTGGAGAAGGTTCTACATACGATTAAATTTTTTATAGTTTTTAATAATGATAAACAAGTAAAATCAGAGAAATCAGCATATGCTTCATCTACAACTACAATTCCAGAAAAATGTTCACATAATTTCATAATAGTTGAATTTTGAAATGATTTACCATTAGGATTATTTGGTGAATTAATAAACATTAGTTTTCCTTTCACATTAAAAGCAGATTCTGGTATGGTAAAATCATCATTTAATTTCATTTCATTTATTTTGGCATCATAAAGATTAGCTAATACTTTATAAATCCCATAAGTGGGATAAAAAATAACAATTTCGTCTCCAGGATTTATAAAAACCTTAAATATAATATCAAAAATCTCATCTGAACCATTACCAATGAAAATGCTATTTCTATTTGTAAGAGTATCTTTATCTCTTAAAAGTTGGTTAAGAACAGCTTTTCTTACTTCAAGTGCTAGAGAATCTGGATACTTTCTCAGCATTTCACCGTTTCCAATAGCATCTTTTATATCTTCCACAATTTCAGGAACAGGAGGGTATGGATTTTCGTTAGTATTTAATTTAATCCATCCATCTTCAGAGGGTTGTTCTCCTGGTTCGTAAGGACTATATTTCTTAAGACTATTTTTAAATAAATTTTCTATATCCATAATTTATTACCTAGTTCGATTATATAATAGAATAATGCTTTAATCAAGTAATTTAATAAATATGTTATTTCTTCATATATTTTAATTTTTTTCTTTTAATCTTTCTTCAATAGATTTTTTATGTGCTTGAAAGCCTTCAAATTCAGCAATTCTAATTGCTGATTTACTTAAGATTTTCAATCCCTCTTTAGTGCATCTTAATACATCAATTGTCTTTAAAAAGTGATATATATTCAACCCAGAATAGTTTTTTGCGTTTCCACCAGTAGGGAGGATGTGATTAGTTCCAGCAGAATAATCACCCAATGATACTGGTGAATATTTTCCTATAAAAATCGCTCCAGCATTACTTATCTTTTTTAATATTTGTTCAGGGTTCTCAGTTAAGATTTCAAGATGTTCAGGGGCAATGGTGTTACTAATCCTTATACAATCGTCAAGGTTCTTTGCTTTAATTAAAAAGACATTATTTTCCAGAGCAACTTCTATAATTTCCTTCCTTGATAAATCTTTCAAGAATTTTTTGATGTTAAGCTTTACATTTTCAATTAATTCTTGTGAATCAGTTACTATTACTCCCACATTATCAGGATCATGTTCTATCTGTGAGAGTAAGTCTGCAATAACAATCTGATGATTGGCATTTTTATCAGCAATAATTAAAATTTCGGAAGGTCCAGCAGGTAAATCTATAGCAACGATATTCGATAATATTTGTTTTGCAGCGTTGACCCATTTATTTCCAGGTCCGATTACTTTATCAACTTTTGGAATGGTTTTTGTTCCATATGCCATGGCAGCAATTGCTTGAGCACCTCCCACCTTATAAATTTTTTTTATACCAACTTCATTTGCTGCAACTAAAACTTCAGGAGAGATGGTTTTATTTTTTTTAGGAGGAGTACATAATATTATTTCTTTTACCCCTGCAACACGTGCAGGGATAGCTGCCATTAAAACTGTGCTGGGGTAAGTTGCTCTCCCTCCAGGAATATATATACCTAATGACTCTATTGGTCTAAAAATTTGTCCAATCTTAACTCCGTTTTCTATTTCCTTGAACCAACTCTCTCTTTTTTGGAATTCACAGAATTTTATTAGATTTCTCTTAGCATACCTAAAAGCTTCAAGGAGAGTCTCGTCAATATGGTGATAAGCTTTCTTTATTTCTTCTTCAAGAACTTGAATTTCTTGAATGGTTAAATCAACGGCATCAAATTTTTTAGAAAAATCTATGATGGCTTTATCCCGATTCATCTTTACTTCGTTCAAAATTGTAATTACCGCTTCTTTTATATCTTCTAATTGATTTACTGATCTAGGAATTAATTTGAGGATATCTTCTTCAGTTATACTATCAGAATTTATTATGTTGAGAAACTGCATAAGATTTACTCACTTGTATTATTTAATTTGATCTAAAGGTAATATCTGTCTTGGTTCATGCACAACCAATCCTTGGGCATATTTTCTCAGTAAAGGGATTAAATTAAGAAAATCTTTTTTTTGGATAATCGTATTAACTGCATACCACCCTTCAACATTATCTCCGGCTAACTTTGAAATAGTTGGACGTTTTAATGCTGGTAATTTAGTTAAAATTTCATTTAAATTTTCTTTTTTTACATTCATAAATATGTGAAGTTTTTTTGAACCTTCAATGACTCCCATTAATAATACAACTATATCTTTTATTTTTTCATTCTTCCAATCATCTTTTAAAGCATTCTTGTTTGCTAACAAAACAGCGCTGGATGTATCGATAATATCTACTATTTTTAAGTTGTTAACTTTTAATGTTGAACCTGTTTGAGTGTTATCAATAATAACATCAACTTCTTCAGGGGGTTTAGCCTCGGTCGCTCCAAATGATAAAAAAATCTTTACTTTATCATTTTCTCCCCATGTTTTCCAAGGAGTTATTACTAAGGGTGCCTTTTCACCATAATATTTCTTATAAGTATTATTATTTTTAAGATATTGTAATGAAAGTGTTAGATATTCAGTTGATATTCTTAATATTCTTTTTTCATGAACAAACTTTTTTAATAAATCATCCAAAGAATTAATCTGTTCCCATAAGTTAGGAACGCATAAAGCAATTTTTACTTTACCTATTTCTAAATCTAGAAGGACTTCTACGTCAGCATTTGTTTCTTTAACCCAATCCATTCCTGAAATTCCCAAATCAAACTCATTTTCTCCAATTAAGTAATTTGGAATTTCTTGGGGTCTTAACATTTTAATATAAATCTCTGGATCACTAACAGAAGGTTTATAATCTCTATTCGATACAAAGTTTAATTTTAATCCTGCTCTTTCAAAGAAATCCGAAATTTCTTTTTGTAAGCTACCTTTTGGAATAGTCAGCTTTAAAATTTTTTGCTCCATTATCAACCACATTACCGTTAATT
>JBATUM010000126.1:0-2339 GCA_049671145.1 Promethearchaeia archaeon | reverse complement strand
CTCTAATACAAGTTGCCCAGATAAATCAAAAACCCGTGGAAGAGATTGAAAAAATAATGGAAAAGCTTCATAAAAAAGGATTAGTAGATGTTATTAAACGATCTGCTGCTTAATTTTATTTTTAATTAAGAATTTAATTAGAACAATTAGATTTAATAATTTTATAACTTACGTTAAGAAGAAAATTTAATTATTGTGGTTTATTTTATACAGCACTTGTTAATAATATCATTATATAATCCGCAACACCTTCAATTGCATCTGAAATAGCCTCAATTATATCAAAAACATTACCTGCGGTGAAAGCTGTAAAATAATTTACATCATACTTTGTTTCTTGTAGGCTTTTTCTTAGCTTGATATTCAAAAGATCTACCTTATGTTCATACTGATTTATTTGCCGAGCATATTCTTTTATATTTTTTCTTTCTTCTAATAAATCAATTACAATTTTATCTAAAAAACGGGAGCATTCTACGGTAGATTTCATCATTTCAGTAACTAAACTTATAGTCTCTGTGTTACTCTGTTCCCAAAATTTCATAGGTATTGTGTTTATTCTCCGAGCTACTCCAGTGCAGCAATTTGCGACATCATCCATTCTCTTAATTAAATGAGATAGATTTTGTCTCACACTTGGATCTAATTCTCCTTTAGAGACATCTCTTTGAATCTCTCTTCTTAATTTATCCGCATCACCTTCGAGAAGATCGACTTTATGCAAATTATCATGAGCTTTTTGAAGATCCTTCTCATTAAGTAAAACATTAATTCCAATTTCTAATTCCTTGACACATTGTTGTACAATTTGAGCATGTTTGATAGATTTTTCTAAAACATTTAACGCGGTTTTTCTTTTCAAAAACTCAATTAATGATCCCATTTTAACCATTCAACTTTTCTTTTTTAATGTTCTTTATATTACTATATGCTATATATATTTTATTAGACTAACCCGATTAGATTTAATCCAAAATAAATAAATCCCGCCATAATACCTGCGATCGGAAAAGTTAAAACCCAATATATCGCCATTTTTCCTAAATTTTTGAGATCAACTTCTTTTTTCTGTGCTTTATTCATACCAATTATACAAAAAACGATAACGTGACTATGAGAAATTGGTAAACCAAACAATGTAGCGATCATTAAAATTATTGAGGAACTTGATTGGGTAATAAGCCCCTCACTTGGACGAGCATCAGTCATTTGAGAAGCTAAATTCCTTATTACATATCTGCCTGCTATAAAAATTCCTAAAAATGCAAATATTCCGCATATTATTGCAAATAAGAAGTATTGCCCTAAATTTAATGAACCATTTTTCAAGAGACCATAAAGAATGCCTAACGCTTCCCCTGAATTTGCTCCTACCCAAATCTCTGCAAATATAACACTCCCAAGCAAAAACCATTTAAAATATCTTTCCGATTTTTCAATTTGATTTAATCCTCTTAATTTTGATAAATATGTTTTTGCTATAATTTTGAATAGAAGATAAGTAATTATCAAACCGAATAAGGGAGATAAAAACCAGCTGAGAACTATGTTGCCTAGTTTATCCCAATTTAATGCTGTTTCAGGATTTACTCCCCCTTGAGAGATTGCATATACAATTAAAACTCCGACTACACTACCAAGTAAGGAATGCGTACTACTTAAAGGAATCCCTGCAAAACTCCCAATTATTAACCAGATAATGCTACTTATTAAAACGGTTAATAACATAAATGGTGTATAGGTGATTCCTTCACCCAGAATATCTGAACCAACTGTTTTTGCTACAAACCCAGTACTAAAAGCAATCATGCCACCTCCAAGAGCTAGACCGCCTATTATTAAGGCGATTTTAAATTTTATAACTCCACCGCCTACTAAAGTGGATAATGTTTCATCGTTTGCTCCAATAGAAAATGCAAGTCCAATTGCTAATACAATCAGAATTATAATTAGGACTAGTGTTAAATCGTCAGCCATATCGAATCATTAATTTTTAGTTTTTATTCGAAGATTAAATATTTTGTTGCAAGAAATTGAATATATTCTGAAAAACTTTTGATGTGATCAGCCAACATCATAATATCTTCAATAAGTTCTTTAAGATATAAAAAAGTCCTTGATAAATAATCCATATCATAGTTATAAAGTTTATCTAACAAACGCCACTCTGCTTTCCTCATCTTTCGTCTTTCTTCTTTTACATTTTCACAGATATCATGGGCTTTACTTAGATCAGACCCAATTAATTTAACGGCATCTGACAAAAAATTAGAAATCATCCTCAATGATTTGAGAATATTTTGAATTTGAAGTTTAAATTCCTCATCGGGGAATACAAC
>JBATUM010000125.1:0-6335 GCA_049671145.1 Promethearchaeia archaeon | reverse complement strand
TCTTTATATTTAATCATCTATGTGTTTGGTTTTATTGTATATTTTATCCTTGCTATAATAAGAGGGAATGAATTTGTTACTGACCCCGTTAGTTTATTTTTATTAATTTTTTTGATTTTAGGGATGGTAATATTTATTCTCGAGGCATTAAAAATTAGGAAATTAAAACCTATATAATTATTAATCTAGGTTCCTAAATTAGGTATAACTAATAAATTAATTATTTTAAAATAGAATTTATAGCCTATTAATATAAACTTTTTTTATGGTTTTTATCATTATTACCTTATTAATAATTATATTAATGTTGAGAAAATTTTGAATTATCGTATAGAAAAAGATATATTGGGCGAAATAAAAGTTCCTAGTAATGTTTATTGGGGTATAAATACTCAAAGGGCTATAAAAAATTTTAAAATAAGTGGCAATACTTTTCCAGAAATTTTTATCATATCATTAGCACGATTAAAAAAGGCTTGCCTTTTAGCTAATATTGAGCTTAATTTAATTGAATATGACATTAGTGAAGCTATTCTTAAAGTAATAAACGAAATTTTAGAAGAAAATAAGCATTTAGACCAATTTCCAATTGATATCTTTCAAACAGGGAGCGGTACACAGACTAACATGAATATGAATGAAGTTTTAGCTAATAGAGCAAATCAAATACTTGGGCATCCAATGGGTCAAAAGAAGCCCGTGCATCCAAATGATCACGTTAATAAAGGGCAATCCTCTAATGATGTAATTCCTAGCACCATGCATATATCTGCCTTACATATGATAAATGAAAATTTGATTCCCTCTCTAGACAGATTGAAAGAATCTTTATTAAAAAAAATTGAGGAGTTCAAGGATATTATTAAGGTAGGAAGAACTCATCTTCAAGATGCTGTACCTATACCTTTATCATTAGAATTTAAAGTTTATAAAAAGCAAATTGAAATAAATAAAGAAAGATTAAAAAGGGTATGCGAAGAACTATATTATATTCCTATAGGAGGTACAGCGGTAGGAACTGGATTAAATGCCCATGAAAAATTTTCTGAACTCGCAGTTAATCATCTTTCAAAAATAACTAATATGCCCTTTAAAGTCAATCCCATCAAGGCAGAAGGCATTTCTTCTCATAATACTATTGTTAATGCAAGTAGTTGTATTAGATTGCTTGCTCTTTCCTTACTAAAAATGGCAAATGATATTAGATGGATGGGTAGTGGCCCAAGATCAGGTTTATCTGAATTAATTTTGCCCCAAAATGAACCAGGTTCTTCCATAATGCCTGGAAAAGTTAATCCCGCTCAATCTGAGGCGTTAATACAAGTATGCTTACAAATCATTGGGAATGATTCAGTTGTTTCATTTGCAGAAGCTTACGGTAGTATATTAGATTTAAACGTCTGTAAACCTATCATGATTATTAATTTACTTAACTCAATTGAAATTCTAAGTAATAGCATTAACTCATTTATAGAAAATTGTTTATTGGACATAAAAGCTAACAAAGCTCAGATTAAATCTCAACTTGAAAGATTACTGATGATCGTCACGAATTTAACACCCATACTTGGCTATGATAAATGCTCTGCTATTGCACTGAAAGCTTATGATGAAAATAAAAATATTAAAGAAGTAATTGATGAGATGGGTTTAAAATTTGAAGAAGATATAGATAAACTTTTAGATCCTAAAAGGATGGTGTAATGAGGTGATTAAATATTGTCTGAAAATTTAACCTTAGAAGAAGTTCGTGAAGAATCAAGAAAGAAATTGATGGGAATTTGCGGAGTTTATAAAATTTGTGATGGAGATTCAATGAGAATCTGTCAAGGTCAGAGCTATGGAAGACCTCTAAATTTTGGCGGAATTGGAAGTGGAGCTAGCTTTAATAATAATATAAAAGCATTAAAGAAAATCAATCTGAAAATGCAACTAATTGGAGAACATTTTGAACCTGATACTACGTATGATTTCTTTGGAAATAAGTTAAGTATGCCAATTATGGGAGCAAGCGTAGCAGGTGTGAATAGTTTTGGCGGTGAAAAAGTTATTACAGAACAAGAATTTTGCCGCTCTGTTGTATTTGGATGTAAAGAAGCTGGAAGTATAGGTTGGCGAGGAGATACTTATACATATTCCATTGAAAATTCATATGGAATTGATGCTATTGCTGATGGTGATGGTTGGGGTGTTAAAATAGTAAAACCTCGAGATCAAGAAACAATAAAACAATTTTTCAAAAAAGGTGAAGAAGCTGGATGTATTGCTGTTGGTATTGACATAGATGGTTGCGGATCGTTTGCCATGGCTACCCATAATAAACCTGTTTATCGAAAAAGTGTTGAGGAGATCAAAGAACTTGTTTCTATTACAAAATTACCTGTAATTATTAAAGGAATCATGTGTCTTGAAGATGCTCAGTTAGCTTATGAAGCAGGAGCCTCTGCAATTGTTGTATCTAATCATGGTGGAAGAGTCCTAGATCATACTCCGGGAACAGCAGAGGTCTTACCTGATATTACGGCAAAATTAAAAGGGAAAACAAAAATAGTTATAGATGGGGGAGTTAGAACTGGTTATGATGTACTTAAAATGCTCGCCTTGGGTGCCGAAGCAGTGTTAGTAGGGCGAGATATAGTTAGAGCCGCGGTTGGAGCTGGAATTGAAGGAGTGAAAATTCAAATGGATTATATGAGAAAAACATTAGTAAAAGCCATGAAAATGACAAATTGTAAAAATTTGAATGACATAAATGCTAGTATTCTCTGTTAATTTTCATTTTTATTATTTTTATTAATTTAATTAATGATTTAAAAGCCTAATAATTAAATATTTAACTTCTTTAATTAAAGCTAAATTGAAAATAAGCAAGAGTAAATTAGGTAAAAAATAATGAGTAAAGAAATTAGTAAATGTGAAACACCAGATTCTTTTGTATGTGAAGATTATAAGGAAGAAGAACCTCAACTATGTGAAATAGATAAATCAAAAACATATAAGGGTTTGGTTGGAATTTATGTAGATGAGAGTTTAATTACCAATATTGATGGAGAACAAGGAAAGTTATACTATCGAGGTTACTCACTCGAAGATTTAGTTGAAAGATCTTCCTTTGAAGAAGTAGCGTATTTATTAATATATGGAAAGCTACCAACAATATCACAACTTCAAATTTTCAATGATCAATTAAAAAAGGAACGAAATATTCCTGATAACATTTTAACCATTCTCAAAATGTATCCAAGAAATACAACAAGAATAGAACTACTAAGAACATCAGTATCCGCTTTATCGCTTTATGATCCTGATGATTATGATTTTTCTGAAGAAGCAAATATCAGAAAAGGAATAAGAATAATTGCGAAAATTCCTACGGTTTTAGCTTTTTCTCATAGAATTCAAGGAAATTTACCTCTTGTAGAACCCTCAGATGAGCTATCTCATGCATGTAATTATTATTATATGATGACTGGAAAAGTACCTAGCGATGAGTTTAAAGACGCGTTTGATAAAATCTTAATATGCCATATGGACCATTCTATTAACAGTAGTACTTTTTCTTGTCGTGTTACCGTATCTACATTGTCAGATATTTACAGTGGAATTACTAGTGCGATTGGAACATTAAGAGGTCCTCTGCATGGAGGAGCCAATGAAAGAGTTATGCGATTAATGTTAGAAGAAATAAAGAAAAAGGAAAATGTTATTCCCTGGGCTAAATCAAAACTTAAAAATAAAGAAAAAATTATGGGATTCGGACATAGGGTATATAAAACATGGGATCCGAGAGCAAAGATTCTTAGAGAGATTTCAAAGAACTTATGGAGTAATCCAGAAGTAATTGAAAAAATCCCAGACATAGAACATGATCAACTACATGGAGATATCGATAATATATTCGAAATGACTGAATTACTCACAGATTTTATGATTAAGACTAAAAAGATATATCCAAATGTAGATTTATATTCGGCTGGTGCCCTTCATGCATTAGGAATACCCACAGCACTTTTTACTCCTCTATTTGCGGCATCTCGTAGTGCAGGTTGGGTTGCTCATGCTATAGAACAACTTTCTGACAATAAATTAATAAGACCAAGACTCCGGTATATAGGTGAATTGGATAAAAAATATTTAGAAATTGAAGGTAGATAAGTGAGAATTTTGGAAGAAAAAGAAATAAAATCAAAAACTAAAGAGCTAATTGACATAAAATTAGGTAAAGTTGCTATATATAACATCCAAAGATTAAAGGACTTAAATTTAGGAGATCCAAGTAAATTACCATATTCTCATAGAATTCTACTTGAAAATCTTCTAAGAAATTTAGATGGAAAAATGGTAACTAAGGACCATCTTCTATCTTTATGTAAATGGGATTGTAAAACCAATATTAAAAGTGAAATTCCATACATCCCCTCAAGAGTGCTACTCCAGGATTTCACTGGAGTTCCTGCTGTTGTGGATTTAGCAGCTTTGAGATCAGCTATGCAACGAGGAGGGGGAGATCCTTCAAAAATTAATCCTGTTATTCCAGTAGATTTAGTAATCGACCATTCTATTCAGGTTGATTATTATGGAACCGAGGATGCTAGAGAAAAAAATGAAGAAAAAGAAATGGAACGTAATCGCGAGCGATATACCCTATTAAAATGGGCGCAAGCAGTATTTAAAAATTTTAGAGTTGTTCCAACAAGTAGAGGTATATGTCATCAGGTAAATCTAGAATATCTAGCTTCAGTTGTACATCTCAGGGAGGAAGAGGGGGAATTAAGAGGATATCCCGATACATTAGTCGGAACAGATTCACATACAACCATGATTAACGGCTTAGCAGTTTTAGGTTGGGGAGTTGGAGGCATAGAAGCAGAAGCCGTAATTTTAGGGCAACCATACTATATGAATATTCCAAAGGTGGTAGGTGTAAAACTAGTTGGAGCATTAAAAGAAGGTATAACTGCTACTGATCTTGTTTTAAGAGTTACTGAAATTTTAAGAAATCATGGAGTGGTTGGAAAATTCGTAGAATTTTATGGACCTGGTTTAAAAAAGTTAAGCCTTGCAGATCGGGCAACTATAGCTAATATGTCTCCTGAATATGGGGCAACAATGGGGTTTTTTCCTGTCACAGAAGAGACTTTAACCTATTTGAGAAATAGTGGAAGAGATTCTAGCCACATTGATTTTGTAGAACAATATACCAAAAAGGTAGGTCTTTTTTATACTGAAGATGCTCCAGTACCAGATTATAGTGAACAACTGGAAATTTATCTTAATGAAATTGAACCTAACTTGGCTGGACCAAAGCGTCCCCAAGATAGGATTCCCTTAAAAGAGATGAAATCATCCTTTTCAGAGCAATTGAAAACGGTATTTAACAAAGCTAATGAAATAGATAAAATATCCAAAGGAGAGAGTTTACACCATGGATCAGTAGTTATTGCAGCAATTACTTCATGTACGAATACCTCAAATCCTTCTGTGATGATTGGGGCAGGATTATTAGCTAAAAAAGCAGTGGAGAAAGGTTTAAAGGTTAAGAATTTTGTTAAGACAAGTTTTGCCCCAGGATCAAGAGTAGTTATTGATTATATGAAAAATACCAGGTTAATGTCATATTTAGAAAAGCTTGGATTTCATTTAGTAGGTTTTGGTTGTACTACTTGTATTGGAAACAGTGGTCCTTTGAAACCTGAAATTACTGAAAAGATAAAAGAGTGGGATTTAGTGGCAGCTGCCGTTCTTAGTGGAAACAGAAATTTTGAAGGCAGAATCAGCCCTTATGTTCGAGCAAATTATTTGGCATCACCACCTCTAGTAGTAGCTTTTGCTTTAGCTGGAACTGTAGCAATAAATATGGAAACGGATCCTTTAGGATATGATACTGAAAGAAAACCAGTATATTTAAAGGATATATGGCCCAGTTCAGAAGAAATTTCGGAACTTATCGATAAACATGTGACACCAGAATTGTTTACTAATGAATATGGGGAAATTTTCAAAGGATGGACATTATGGAATGAACTTAGTCCACCAGAAAAATCTATCTACGAATGGGAAGATAAATCTACTTATATAAGAGAGCCTCCATATTTCATAAATTTTCCTTTACAATCACCTCCAATAGAAGATATTCAAAATGCAAAAATATTAGCTCTGTTAGGAGAAAGTGTTACGACTGATCACATATCCCCTGCTGGTGCTATCCCTGAAGAAATGCCAGCAGGTAAATATCTAATATCTCATGGAATCGGAGTAATGGATTTTAATTCATTTGGATCAAGGAGGGGGAACCATGAAGTTATGTTGCGTGGTACTTTTGGAAACATCAGGAT
>JBATUM010000124.1:0-2355 GCA_049671145.1 Promethearchaeia archaeon | reverse complement strand
ACATTTTCATGTTGTTCCTTCTCTAAAATTAGCTAAAAAAGTTGTTAAATATGGATTAGATGGTATAGTTGCTACTGGGAATGAAGGAGGAGGTCACCAATCATATGAAAACATAAGCACTTTAGTTCTATTACAACATATAAGGCAAAAATTACCTGAAATTCCTGTAATTGCATGTGGCGGATATGCAACGGGAGAGGGTTTAGCCTCAGCTTTAGCGATGGGAGCGGGAGCTATAGCAATGGGATCTCGATTCATCGCTTCAAATGAATGTGAATTTCACGAAAAATATAAAGAAGTTATCGTAAATTCGGATGTTTCTGATACTAAGTTTGTTACTGGTGTTTTTGGACCAGCCAGGGTTTGGAAGAATATTTATGCTGAGGATAAAGTAGCTGTTTCAAATAAGGAAGAAAAAAGGGCAGAAGAGACTGCAATATCATTAATTAATGATAGTTTAATGAAACTAGAAAAAAGCTATGAAGGAAACGTTAATGATGGCACTGTTCTTTTAGGACAAAGTAGTGGTCTTATCGATAATATAGAATATGTTTCTGATATAATCAATAAAGTTGTTAACGATGCTGAGATCTGCTTGAAAAACGCTTTTGAAATGTTAAAAGCAGAAAATACTAGAGCTGATGCGTTAAAAATAAATAATATGATAATTTAAGCAAAGGTTGACGAAAAGATGATTGCTTTAGACTATACATTAATTTTTGAACAATTTGATACAGCGGAAATAGATAATTCAAGTTTAATTGACTATAAGGAATCTATTAATCTATATTTTTATAAGGAAAAGAAGACTCCAGATTATTCGGAAATCATTGAGAATTTTGAACAAATGAATTTTGCTGAGATTAATAATCCCTTCTTGGAAGATTTTGAACGAGCCCTTCAAATTTTTTTTAAATAATTTTAATTTTTTTATTTTGTTATACTAATTCTAGATACTGTGATGATCCAGGAATAGTAAAAAGAAACCTTATTTCAATTTATGAAATATAATAAATGCTTGTTATTCACATTTTTTACAATTCCTGGGCTATTAGATAGATAAAGAATTTATTGCGAAATGCAATAAAATCAATCTTTAATAATTTTTAAATGATTAATTGGGATCATATTTTATGAAAGCTTTATATTTTAATAAGGTAATATAATAGCTTAGAGTTTAATTGCGAAATGAACAATGATGGTTCAAAATGTCAAATAGAAGTAAAAAAATTAAAAAATCTAATTCAAACCATGTTAACGTAAAAGATTTTAAGGTAAAATTTAGGTATTACAGTCCAACAGAGAAAGCTATTAGGGTTATAACAGAAATTATTGGATTATTATTAGGAGTTACATTGATTATTTTTATAATTTTAAGCGTTATAGATCAGGAATATACTAATATCTTTATTTATAGTGCTATTTTAGTGATTGCTATTCTTCCAACCGAAATAATAGAACGAACGTTAAAAAAGAGAGTTCAAAAGAGGATAATTCAAGATTTAATTGAGAAAAAGGTAGAAATAAAAAAAAGTCAACAGCAATCCATTTATTATACTGATAAGGTAAAAGAGGCAAAAGAAGATGTATTGGTATTTGTAAGTTATGCTACAAAAGATGCTGATATATTTAAAATCAGAGAAGTTGCGGAAGAATTACAAAAATATGAAAAAATAGCTAATGTTCTGTATTGGCAAGAAGATATGAAAGATAATATTATTAAATATATGAATGAAAATCTTGGTAAATGTGATATAATGCTTTTATTTTGCTCTCCAAATGCATTATCATCTGAACCTGTTGAAAAGGAGTGGACTGCAGCCGATATTATGGGAAAACCAATAATTCCTATTTTTAATAATCCAGATCATATACCTCCACTGTTAAAAACTAGGTTGGGCGTGCAATTTGATCCTTTTGATCTTCAGAAAAATGTTAACGAAATACATAATTTAATATTGAAGAAAATAGAATAAGAATAATTGATATTAAAGAATTGGATATATAGTCATTTTTAATATCTATTTAAAAAAAAATTTAATGGTTAATTAATTTTATATTGAGTTTTTAGGAAATTAATAATAAAGTTCTTGACTTTAGCGCGATCAGGCAAACTTGCAATCATTCCATACATTGCTGCTTCACCCTCAGAAACTTTTTCAGGGTTTTTACGAACTTTATCAACGGCGTCTCTGAGATCTTCTAAAAAATCATCAACAACTTCAGCATGGTGAGGATTTACCATCATGTGTAGTGCTGAGGGAAACTGTATTCTGTCTAAATGCCATCCTTTCTCATCTAATACATCTCCTAGTTGAAAAATATTAATGTCATTAGATTTAAAAGAGAAAACGC
>JBATUM010000123.1:0-1903 GCA_049671145.1 Promethearchaeia archaeon | reverse complement strand
TTTCATCCATAGTAACTCCACCAGATGATAAATGAAAATCATTAGGATCAAGGCCATATAAATTTCCTAATGTTTCCTTAATATCACTTACATGATTAGCATCATTTACCGTTAATTTTTCCTTCTTTTCACCAGGTCCAATGGTTGACGTAAAGTATAAAGTCAATTTCTTTCCTGCTGAAGGAATTTTGGTAGATGGTGTTTTAGATTTAACAGGTTCTAATTCCTCATCAAAATCTTCTTCAAAACTCATTTATTTCACGACTTTTTTTTTATTTTGTAATTTTTTATTTTTTAAGTTTAATAAAATCGCATTAAAACGATATTATAAAACCCATTGGAATGAATTTGAAGTTTTTTTAGTTTTTTAACTAAAAATAAAAAGAAACTTATTTGGATGCCTAAGAAATGATATTATAAATTGAATGAATGCCTAATAATTATATAAGGTGTAAAATAATGTTGCAGAAAGAATATATATTTACAAAATCCAAATATTTTAACATTATAAAAGTATAGGGTTATGAACTCTATGAATAATGTCGAATCTATTATTCTTGAATTAGTAAAAGAATATTTAGAAAAAAAACCATTCTTTTCAATAGAAAACATTGTTGTATTTATTAGTAATAGGGTAAAATCAAATCCCTTTATCAATAAAGCTAGGATTGAAATTACCATTAAAAATCTTATTAAAAAGAGAATGATCATTCCTGGAACAAAATTGATGAAAAATAATATTATTGAACATCCAGTCAGGAATGAAATCTTTAATTATATAAAGAAAAATCCGTCAAATATTAATGAAATAATGAATGCTCTAAATATCGGAAGTAATCAAGCTTTATGGCATCTATCCTGTTTGGAAAAATTTCGATTTGTTAGATCAAAAAAAATTAACAATCGAAGAATTATTTATAAATACGACTCAAATCCAGAACTTGACGAGCTCTATTATTATTTAAATTTGGCTATTGTTCAAGAAATAATTAATTTTATGAAAAAGGAAGATAAAGCATTAAAAATTACAGAAATAGCAACTAACTTAAAAAAGAATCATAATATCATTAAAAAATATTTATATATTTTAAAAAAACTGAAATTAATAAAAATTGAAAAAGAAAAAAAAAGAATTACATTCCAATTAGATACAGATAAATATTCTAAAGTTAGAAAAATAATTCAAGGTGTATGAAAATAAAAACTTCAAATTCATTCCAATGGAATTTAAATTTTAAATTATATATTAGAAATTTAGATAATAATTTAATAAAAAATCATGAAGAAAAAAAATAGAGTTTTAAGTATTATAACTCTTTATATTATTTTTGTAATTATCTATATGGTTTTTTTCTTATTCCATATAGAAAGTATTCCTTTATTTCTCTTTCTAGTTATCGGTAGTGTCTCAGTACTATCCACCAGTACTATCTATACAATTATTCAATCTGCGAGTAGTGAGGATGAGAGGAAAAGCGAGAAAAAATATGTCAAAAAACAAAAATCGATTAAAAAAAAACCTATTGATCTTATTGAGGATTATATTGATGTCATGCCTTCAATAGAAGATTATGTTGAATCGAATGAAACATATGATAATATGGAAATAATTAATAAATATATTTTTTCTGTGTTTAGTGGGGAAGAATTAGAAAAAATAAATCTTTTAGAATTATCAAAAATGGATAAAATAATGTTTATCAGAGAAATGTTGTATTTTGATAAACACGAGAGAAAAATATTAATCGAAAATATGTTGAAAAACAGGGATAAGACTGATGAGGGGATAATTTATACACCTCCTACAAGTTTTATTGAAAAGGAAGACCAGATACGAGTTTATAAAGATCATTAGTTGAGCCAGGTGAAAAAACAAAAATCATTATAATTGATACAACAGAAT
>JBATUM010000122.1:0-7700 GCA_049671145.1 Promethearchaeia archaeon | reverse complement strand
TGGAATAACAGATTTGCCATTATACTCAAGTAATAATAAAAACTTGATATTTCTATACGGTGAAGCACATCTTCGTCAGAATTGTGCTGTTGTATCCTCTTACAATTTAAAACTGAATCCCTATTCTTTAGAAGTTGATAAAACACATCAAAGATTGATTAAAGAAGCAGTTCATGAAATTGGACACATTATTTTAGGAGCTGGACATTGTTTAAATAAATTATGTGTTATGAGTTTCTCAAATAATATTGAGGAAATTGACAAGAAATCATTGGAATTATGCCCAAATTGCCAAATTGAATTAGGACTGTTAAGAGCAAAATTAAACTTTTAAAAAAAAATTCGATTTTTCTTAAAAATAGACATTTGGAAATTGTTGGATAAATTCTTTCAATATATTTACTCTATGCCTTCTTTCTTCCCTACGGTATCTCAATGGATATAACTCATCAATAGTAAATTTATATAACTCAATCCAAGTCTTAGCTACTTTTTCGATTCTATAATCTTCCGCAATTAATTTCGCATTTTTTCCGAATTCTTCTCTAAGATCATCATCTTTTAATAATTTAATCACATATTCATTGAATTGATCTAGATTATTAGCTAAATATCCTGTAACTCCATGTTTTATTATATTAGCTATACCACACCCATTAGCTCCAACACTAGGAGTTCCTTGAGCCATGGCTTCTGCTAAAACTAAACCCTCTGCTTCAACCCAAGACCATAGACACGTTAAATCAACAGTATTATATAATTTTAACAAATCCTCGAACGGTACTCTCCCTTCATACGATACAAAATCTCGATATTTCTTATTCTTAACGATTTTCTCTACAGCGTCAGTAGATGGACCAGGACTACCTACTAGCATTAAATGAGAATCAGGAACTTTTTTATGAATTTCTCTAAATGCTTTTATAACTCGAATTGGATGTTTTTCTGGTGATAATCTTGAAGCATATAATAATACTTTCTTATCTCCTAAATTATATTTTTCTCTAATTCCATTTTGTTTAAGTGTTTTATAGTAAAAATCAGGAATTCCAGTATTTAGAGCAATTATTGGTTCTTTAAACTTATATCTAAGTAATAAATCTTTTTTTGTTTTAGTTGGAACATGTACCAAATCATATTTGTCTAAAATTTGCCTTTCATATCTCCATATAATATCATTTTTGGCCAGTAATTTACCGAATATTGGTATATATTGAGCTGCATAAAATTGCATAGGACTATGATGGGAACCAATCATAGGAATTCCTAAATATTTTGCCCAGTTGATGGCCATCGCTCCAACTGTCGCGTGTGTATGAATATGTGCGATGTCCAAATAATCTTCTTGGCATAAGAAGATTTTATGTATAGGGACAGTTAGAACAAACTGGGTCTTATGTCCTATTTGAACACCTCCTAAATCGTGAAAGTGGAGTGTCTTTGGTTTTTTATATCCATCTTGGATACAAGGCGCAAAAATGTGTACATTATGTCCTAACTTCGCTATGGCATTACTTAAAAATCTTACACCATGGGCAAGGCCATTCATTTGACTGTACATATTACTGAAAATTCCAATTTCCAGTTTATTCTTAACCATGGTTTTAATCCTAAAAATAGAAAGATATTATATTTATCTAGATACATTTTTATTTAAAAAACTATGTTTTTAATAAAAAATTGGTGATTTTTTAATAAAATCTTAAAAATTATTATTAATTCCTTAAAGTCTATTAATTTCGGCTTATTTTTTAATCTAATTTAGATTCATTTCATTTTTAGATACATTCAAACTTAACAGAAACCTTTATTTATTTTGTTAACTGAATTATTTCTGTATTATTGAAGTTTAAGAGGTTATTTTAAGTGCAGAAATACCATATGAGAAAACAAGAAAAAGAAATAACTAATAGAGAAAAAATATATGATATTTTAAAAAGGGGAAAATATACGATTCTTTCATTATGTCGAGATAATGAACCATATATAGTAACTCTAAGTTATGGGTTCGATGATAAAAGAAATTCATTGTATCTTCATACAGCTAATCAAGGTTTAAAAATTGAATTCATAGAAAAAAACCCCAGCATTTGTGGGACAGTAATAGAAGATCGTGGTTATAAAATGAATAAATGCTCTCATGCATATTGTTCAATAGTTTTTTGGGGTAAAATATCTGTAATAGAAGATCTTAAAGAAAAAAAACATGCGTTTAATGTCTTAGTAAATCATTTAGAAGATAATCCTGATAAAATTCAAAAGAAATTTTTGAAAAAAGATACTGATTATTATAATACCTGTTTGCTACGACTCGATATTATCGAAATAACAGGTAAAAAGAGTTTATAATAAAAAAGATCTGAGTTTGGTTATTGTAGGAAATATTTAAAACAAAAAAATTTTTTTTAAAAGAAGCATAATCTAATTTTATGGATGCTGAAGAAGAAAAAAAAATTGTTGAGGAGATATTAAAAGATAGAAGATTACCTTATTCAATAGAGATATTAGATGTTGAAGGAGATAAATATACTATTCGAAATAATTTTGGTTCAACAATTACATATTCTAAAAAAGGAGAAAATTACAATTTAGAATAGGAATCATAAAAGAGAATAATATATTACTTCCGACTAAAAAGCTCAATCCTTTTTTGGTCTTGCTTTTTGATTTTTAAAATATTGATAAATTTCTTCTATTCATTATAAATTAAATGCTAATAAGTCTTCAGTTAATCGATTTAGTCCTTGAATATTAAATACTATTTATCTAATGAATCATTAAAATATTCATAGTTAAGATTATAAGATCGTAATTGTTTATTAATCATAGGAAAAAGAAAATAGCAAGAGTAATATACTAACTCATGAGAAGGAGAAAAATCAAATCAGAAAGTGCTAAAGAGAAATTTAAGGAAAAATTTCGGGCTGTAATAGATAACTCAACTTCATTATCAATGTACAATGAAAAGAAAAAGGCTATTTGTATTATAAAAAAAAATTTAGCAAAAGATTATGAAATTGAAGTTGATGCCTCTGAAGCCCCAATTCTTAATAAAATGACCGAAACACCTGAGCCGTATGAAAATTCTATAGCAGATCTTAAAATTTTGGACGATGAGGTTTTCCCATTAATTGAAGCATTCAAGAGTGTTTTTGGCGAAGAAAAAGAATTAGAATTGTATTCAATAAAGTTAGCCATCGGCGGAAGCAATACTGATTATGTTACAATCAGAGAAAAGGATTTAGTGAAATATGATGTGGAACCAACGCTAAGTGGTTTAAGAGACTTTATTAAGGAAAATATGGAGAGTATTTTAGGTTTTCTTGATAGTGAGTATAAAAGCGAAGAGGGAAATGTAATTTATTTGAGATGTGGAAAAAAAAATGTTTCTGATAATATTTTTTCCTTAAAAATTGTAATACTTGCTTCTTTACAGCAAAGGGGATATTTTCTTCAACAAGAGCATAAGTATTACGGACTTCAGCTATTTTTAGTTATAGAATCAAGAAAAGAAAATGATGATAAATTACTTGAATTCTTAAAGGAGTTAGGTATTGATTGGGAATTAATCTTTTTCAGAAGAAAATTAGCCATTCATGATTGGACTGAAATAGAATGTGAAAGAAATTCAGAAAATCTAAAAAGTTATCTACGAGCAAGATATGATACTCTGAATTATTTTGATATAAACGATATAATAAGATTAATAGTTAAAAATCAATTACCATTTAAGGTTGCAGATAAGATGGCTTCACTACTTTATAAAATGAAAACTGAAAGGGCACTCCAAATGCATGAAAAGAAATTCGAGCAATCAAAATTTAAAGAGAGAATGTATATAGATGATTCAGCTCAAAATTATGACGCTAAAATTCAAGCTATAGATGAATATTCTCTTAAACTCAAAAAAACTGAAATTGTTGCTGCGGCAAAAATTGCATGTGCATATTTAGGAATACAAATTGAAATTAAATTTGATAGAGATATCTCAATGGAAGAAGTTATAAAATATCAAGAAGAATTAACAAATTTTTAGGCTCTCGTCTTTTAACAATAATAAGGAAAAAAATTTAAGATTTTTATAAATATATTATTCTAATCCATAAGACATTTTTAATAATTCATAGTTTATTGCTCCAACGGTGTTTGATTTTCCAGTTCTAATGTTATTGATCGTATAAGTTGCTGGAGCAAATAAACCAGGGTCAATTTTATAAAAGTCATAATTTGCTTCTTTAAAGATTATATTAAATGGTTTTCCATAGCTAGAGGATTGATTAGCGGGTGCATTTTTTATTAGCTCAAATAAATCTGCTTCTTGTTCTTTTTCAACATCAATAGTGTAGAAAACTTTACCTCCAGCTATTATAGAATCGTTAGTGGTTCCCATTGCGGCAAAATCATCCTTAGCAATTGGAGCAATTGATGTGGTTCCAAAACCATCCTTAATCACTTCTAATGGAAAATGAATTTCATGGAGTTTATGAATCCCTGTTTCCACGATTCTTGCTGCTACTTGAATTGACCCCGTTAAACAGGCAGTAGGAGCACATACAGCATATGTATTATCTAGTGCTACTTTAGATTTTTCGGACACAATAGCCAATACATCCTCATTTGGCATCTTTCTCGTCTCAAATACTATTATAGCACAATCAGAATCATCAGTATAATTTAATTCATCAAAAAGTTTTTCAGTTTTAGCTTTTGCTCTTGCTGGTCCTGAACCTAAAGATTGAAATACCAACTTTTTTTTAATTTCTCCATCTTTTTCAACTTCTTTTTTTAATTTCACAGACCATCCTGCTAATTGAGACGCCATACATGATATAATTGGTTCTGAAGTATAAACATTAACAGCAGGTAAGTAATGACCATCTAAACTAAAAGATGTAAATTCCACAGTTCCTAAACCACCCATGCAAATTTCTCCAACTAATTTTCCACCCATCCAAGATGCATTTGTCATATCTAAGATTGTAGAGCCATTAGTTAATTTATGGACTTCAGCTTTATAATATTCTTTATTTTCAATAATTTCTTCAACAATTTTCAAAGCAAGATTATTAATTTTCACGTGGTGCATTATTATCACTTAAATAACAATTTTTATTGGGTATTTAAAATTAAATTCTTATTTTATTATATTAACTTAAGTTTTAATTAAAAGTTTACAAAAATGGATGAATCAAATTCTAAATTAGAAAAATTAACCAAAGATTTGATCAATACAAAATCTTTTTTTTTTGAAAAACTGAATCAAACTAATTCATCCATTCATATTTTTACTCATTTAGATGCTGATGGATTAGCTTCGGGTGCAATATTAGGAAAAGCTTTATACAGAGAGAAAATTCCATTTCAAATATCAATTCTTAAGCAATTAGAACGTGAGGAAATATTAAAAATTAAAGAATTTGCTCAAGAATACAACCATTTTTTTATTTTTTCTGATTTTGGGAGTGGCCAATACTTAGAATTGATAGATAAATTGAAATTTAATAATGGATTAAAGCCCTTTATTATCCTTGACCACCATATTCCCCAAAATGTATCTGATAAAGAAGATAATTCTATTTTTAATATATATAATGAAACCAAGCCTTGGCATATTAATCCTTATTTCTATAATATTGATGGAAGCATTGAAATTTCTGGAGCAGGATTGTGTTATTATTTTGCTAAAGCTTTAAATGAAAAAAATATAGATCTTTCCCATATTGCTTTAATTGGAGCAACGGGAGATATCCAATATCAAGGACCTAAAAAATCGTTTATAGGGCTTAATAAACTTATCTTAAATGATGCAATGCAATTAGATCTTATTGAAATGGTAAGTGATTTAAATTTTTCGCCGATTAAACCATTAAACGAGGCAATTGCTTATTCTACTGACATTAACTTACCAGGTTTAGCTGGAGATCCCAATAAAGTATTAATTTTTCTACAGAAATTAGGTATTTTAATGAAAAACACAAATGGAAATATAAAAGCTCTAACTGATCTGAATCAAAGTGATAAACAAAAAATTACTTCAGCAATTATTCGATATATTTCATTTAAATTGAACATAGATCCTAATGAGATATTAGATAAACTAATTATTAATCGCTATATTTTGAAGAATGAAATTAAGGCTTCAAAACTTCATGATTTGAATGGATTTTCTAATTTAATGAACTCATGTGGAAGAACTGATGTTGGTGGATTAGGAATTGCTGTTGCGATGGGAGATAGAGAAAAGGCTTTTCAAGAAGCCCAGGAAAATTTAATGATATATAAAAAATCTATTGTTAAAGCTTTAACTTGGATCCACGGAAAGAAAAAAATTCAACATAAAGACTATATACAATATTTTTTTGGAGAAGACATTATACCTGCAAATATTATTGGTACCATTAGCTCAATGTTAATTTTTGAAAGAAGTGATTTATTGGATACCTCAAAACCAATATTTGGATTTGCAAAAAGGAAAGATGAAAACATATATAAAGTTTCAGCCAGAGCTGATAAAAAACTCGTGAACGAAGGACTAAATTTATCAGAAGTGATAAGAGAAGCTTTGGAATTAACAAATCTAGAGACATTAGGCGGGGGTCATCCACTTGCTGCTGGTACCAAAATACCAATCGATCGAGTAAATGATTTTTTAGAAAATTGTAATAAATCTGTTGAAAAGCAACTTTCAAAATGAATTATAATTGAAAATTCTAAATACGGTAAATTTCTCCAGTTTCAGGAGCAACAGAATTATAACCTTCTTTGGCAAGATCTCGCGCAAATGAAGTAGTCGCCTTATCATCACCATGAATACAAAATACATACTTCGAATTATCAATAAAATTTAGATTATGGATGTATTTCAATAAGTGTTTTCGATCGGCATGACTAGAAAAATCATAATAATCAACCTGACAATTTACTTTTTTAACTATTTTTCGGTTTGGATTTTTATTTTTATTATTTAGTTGATATTCAAAAATCTTCTCATCTAATAATTTTCTTCCAGGTGTTCCCTCAACTTGATATCCAACCAAAAATATTGCAGAAGTGGGGTCATCTAATAACATTTTAATATAATTAATTGCAGCTCCACCTCTTAGCATTCCAGATGGAGAAATTATTATTGAATTAGATTTCTGTGCAATTTTTTTTCGATTTTTCTCAGAAACAAACTCAGATTTTTTCAATGACTTCTTGTAGTAACTGAAGTCTCGAAAAAATGATGGATAATCGTAATATGTTACACCTACTTTTCTAGCTAATCCATCTATATAAATCTGGTTTTTTAAATTATATTTATTTAAAATTAATAATATTTCTTGAGAACGTGCTACACCGAAGGCGGGGATAAGGACTCTACCATCATTTTCATTTACATCTATTACACTTTCTATAAAAATCCGTTCCAATTCTTTCCTAGGGGGATGATCTTTAAGAGCATAGGTTGATTCTGTAATTATTGCATCAATATTTGGAATCATTGAAGTTTCTGCGGGATGTATTAAATTAGTATCAATCAAATTAATATCTCCAGTATAGAGAAGTTTCTTTTTATCAACTTCGATTAAAATTGATACACTACCAGGGATATGCCCCGCGTTATAAAAAGTAATAAAAAAATCTTCATCAATTTTTTTTCTATTCTCGTTTTCTAAAAAGTAAGCATTTTTTCTTAACTTATCTAATTCTCTATATCC
>JBATUM010000121.1:0-2540 GCA_049671145.1 Promethearchaeia archaeon | reverse complement strand
ATATTAAGATATATAAAAAGAGGTAAAAATGCATCAAAGGAATTCCGCTGCTGGAATAGTTATATGCATGATTAGTTTGGTATTATTCGGATTGTTTTTTGGCTTACGACCCCTAATAGGTTTCTCATTTTTTCCAATGTTTCCTGCGATTTTTGTTTTTATATTCATTATAATAGCAGCAGCAACGAGCGTCGAAAATTCAAAAAAGAGACATAAAAATTATTACACTAACCAAGATTATTCTCAAGTACCATTAAAAAATCCTTATATTATACAAAATACAAGAAAGATAGAAATCCAAGAAGACACTAAAGAAATAATTCGAGTTCGATATTGCCAATACTGTGGAGTAAAAATTGACAGAGATGCGAACTATTGCCATAGTTGTGGGACTAATTTATCCGAATAAATTTTTTTTTATTTTAAAAAAATTACATAAATAATTTTATAGGTGATGATTAAAAAAAAATGAAAAAGAATTGCCACATATTTGGAATAGTATTAATAATTATGATATTAATTCCTGGCATGGCATATCTTTTCACAAATACAATTTCTGATATTAGTGACAAAAATCATAGGGAATTAACTTCGGGATTAAAGTCTAGTGTATCAGGCAGTTTAAACTTACCATATAATGATTATTATACTTATTACTGGTTTGCTGCAAATAAAATTGAATGGAATTTTGCAGGAGAACCAAAAAATGTCTCTATATTTCTCTTAATTATGGATGAAAATACTTATTATTATTCTTTCATAAATGATACGATAAATTACGGTCTTAATATTACATTATATTATCTATATTTTGATTATATTGTTTCAATGAATACCTCCAGTAATTCTGGAACCTATTATCCTCCTCATCCTGATTATTGGTATGTAGTATTTGTTAATTTCGATGTGATCCACCAATCGACTACTATTATCAACTTTAACATTGATTTTGATCCCCATGATCCTGATCCTGATTACGTGATATTACCTTCATTTTCTCTTTTAAATATTTTCTTTACCATTTTCGCAAGTTTGATAGGTACAATGATTATTTTAATGATTTATATAGGAGTTAAGAAAAGACAGAGTACTTATAAACCAACTACAATATCACCATATTTATATAAACCAAAAACACAACCAAAAATTCCTTATATAAAACAACGTAAAGAGCAAAGAACAAATCAAATAAAAATAACAGAACGACCAGATTTGCCATTGCCTAAATATTGTCCATATTGTGGAGCAAAGAGAGATATAGATGCAATATATTGTCACCAATGTGGTAGTAAATTAGAATAATAAAATTAGAAAAAAATTAAAAATTAATAGGAAGAGTAAAAATGGATTTATATGATATTTTTTTTAATATATGTCTAGGGTTGTTTATTGGGGGCATTATATTTTCAATAATTTCGATATTTCTTGCACATATGGAAGCACAATCAGGAGGAGCCGAAGTTGATACAGATGTCGATATTGACGCAGATGTGGATGTCGACATCGATGCTGATGTTGATGTGGACGTCGATATTGATGTTGATATCGATGTTGATGTTGATTTAGATGTAGGGGCGGAATTTGACGTTGATGCGGTAGATGTTGATGCAGATTTGGATGTGGGGGTAGATGTTGATGCAGAAGTGGATGTTGAACTAGACATCGATACAGATGTGGATGTCGACATCGATTCTGATATAGATGTGGATACAGATGCCATTGGCACTACCACTACCCCCGCTCCTATTATGTTGCTAATTTCAGCGTATCTTTTAGTCTTTGGTATGACAGGCATCCTTTTTAGTAGCATACCGATTGATTATCGATTTATCACATTCATAATTACACCTATAATTGCTTTTATTTCTGCCAAATATCTAAATATAGCTTGGAAAAAAATCGCAAAATCAAAATATTATAAAATTTCTAGCACCCAAAATTTAATAGGTAAGGAAGCTGAGGTTGTTTCACCGGTGGATAAAAGGGGAGGTGTAGTTAGGATAAATTCTAACACACCCATGAAATATGAAAAAGTTCATGTAAAACCTGTAAATGATGATCATTACTTTGATAGAGGAACTAAAGTGTATATTGTTGATGTAAAGGGTGATTTCCTATTAGTTGATATTAATAAAAAAATAATTAAAAAAAAATAAAAAAATAAAAAAAAGGAGGTGGTAATAAAAGTGAGCATGAGTGAGAGCGTTTCTGAGGAAAAGAAAAAGGATATAATATACTTTCATGGAAAGGATATTTATTCAAAGAAATTTCGAAAACGAATTCATAAAAAAGCCAGCTTGACTCGTGCCATTTTGATTAATACCACCATTATTATAATCTCTATACTTATCATATGGATATGCATAATGTTTACTGGGTAGCGAAATCCATAAGTATAGAATGTTTTCAAAATTTAGTTTGAAATCCAAATCTAAGTAAAAAATAAAGAAATTGTAAGTTAATTACATAATTGGAGGTTAAAGAGAGAAAAAATGTTATTTATAGAGTTTTCTGGATTAATAATCGGTATAGTTGTAACT
>JBATUM010000120.1:0-9500 GCA_049671145.1 Promethearchaeia archaeon | reverse complement strand
CAATAATCAAGCAACTTTAGTAAAGTTGTATTGATTATCTTTTTTATCAACTAATTTGAATAACCCTTCTGAAGTTAGTTTCTCTAATATTTCATTTTCTTTCATATGATGATCATCAAAGGAGAGAATTGACTCCGGTTTTAAAACCCGAAAAAATTCTTTTAGAATACAATTATTATCTTTAATATTATGTAATACATCAAAGCAAATAATAACATCAATACTATTAGGTTCTAATCCTGTTTTACAATCAGTTTGAATTGTTTCAATATTTTTTAGTTCATTTTTCAAAGCTCTTTTATTCACTTCCTTTATTGCAGAGGGGTGAATATCGGTAGCATAAATCTTTCCAGAAGGACCTACAATCTTAGCAGCAGCTATAGAATAACTTCCTGGTCCACAACCGTAATCAAGGATGATATAACCAAGTTTTATTTCTGCTTTTTCTATCTTATTCGTAGGTGATTTAAAAAAATCGCGTATTTTAAAGAAGAATGACATAAATTTAAAATCTAAGTTTGATTGGCTTTTTTTATGTCCCATTTTAATTTTCCCCGTTTTTATTTTTTTTTAATTTATTATAATTGAAATCAATTAGAAAATTATTTGAATATTTGCTTAATTGGAATTATTATGAATAAAATTGAAGAGGCGATCACTTTTTTTAATCAAGGATATAACTGTGCTCAAGCTGTTCTTAAAGCTTATGGTACCCAATATGGTCTTGGTGAAGATATAGCATTCAAAATAACAAGTTCGCTAGGAGGAGGTTTAGCTAGATCTGGAAATGCTTGTGGCGCAGTAACGGGAGCATTGATGGCTATAGGTTTAAGATATAGAAATTTGAATTTTGAGGATCAAGAAAGTAAAGAATTAACATATGAAACGGGTGAGAATTTTATTGAACAGTTCAGAAATATTAATGGAACAATTATATGTAAAGAACTCCTTAATTATGATATTAGTACTCTTGAAGGACGAGAAAAAGCTAAAATGAACAATCTTTTTGAAGATTTATGCCCTAAATTTGTTAAAAGTGCTGCTGAAATTTTGGAAACCATTCTAAATAAATAAATCTAATCATCCTTATGTCAAATAATAAGATTTCCTCCCAGAAAGGTAAGTTAATCAGCCATATTAAGAACTTACATACTGTATATGAAAGTAAAGAAAAAGTGGGAATATGCTTTAAACTTCAACGAGATGGAAATCCATTAGATATCCTTGGTGTGTTAGGGTTTTTAAAATATAAAATAAAGAAATGGGGAAATACGAATATATTCAGTTATCGAGGAATACTTTTTAATGATGACATGATCCTTGTTATAGGATCAAATACTATTGAAGAAGCGAAAGATATTGTAGTATTTATCTTTTTAAATGAGATCTTAGATAAAAAAAAAGACAATATTAATATATTAGATGATTTGGATTCTGATAATGATCTTGAGCAATATTTAAATAATGAAATTTTAAAAAATTTAGAAAAAGGTTATCCTAATGATCTTAATCTAGAGAAAACGATTATTAATCATATTGAGAAATTAATGAAGGATTAATCAAATTCTTTAATTTTTAATTTAGTATCAATCACGTTTAATATAATTAGAATTGGCTATGGTAGAATACAATATTAGAGAACTGAGAGACACAGAAATTTATAAAAGTGTGGGGGTTCTCTATTCTTCTTTTGATAGAACCCTTAATAAGAGGATTAATGAAGAGAAAGAGAAGGTATGGAGAGCGTTAATTAAAAATAATAATGGAAAGTTTCTCATTTCTGAAGAAAAGGGAAAGATCTTTGGCATAGGTGGAATGTTTATATTCGAAGAAGTGTGTACTTTTGGTTGTATGGGAGTATTACCAAAATATAGGGGAAAAGGAGTCGGCACTAAAATTTTTGGAAAATTAGTTAAATTATCAAAGGATTTAGGGTGCACAACAATGATACTTTATGCCTCAAAATTAGGGGAGCCAATCTATAAAAAGTTTGGCTTTCAAAGTAGTTATTATGGAACAATGTACCAATTAACAGTAAATTTACCAGAAATAGAAATTACCAATAAAAAATTTAAGATATTAAGAGGTTTTCCAGATTGGTTATTAAGTCTTGATAAAGAAGCCATAGGATTTGATAGATCAAAATATTTATACGTGAAACAAAATCTTGGAAGTAAAATTGTTGCAATAGAAGGTGAGGCTTATGGGCTTTTATCTCAAATTTCTTCAAAGATAAGATTAGGACCATTGATCTCGACAAATTTAGATGGAGCAGTGCAAATTATTAAAAAAAGTATAGAATTAGGGGCAAATCAAATTATCATTACTAGACACCAATCTATGCCAAATAAGATTTTTGAATTAATTAAATTGATTGAAGTTGAGAGTGGAACAAGTTTAAAAATGATATATGGAAAAAAAATTTCAGAAAATTTAGATTTATTATTTGCAATCGGTACTTTCGCAAAAAGTTAAGTAAATATTTTATGAGGGGAAACTTATCAATAAATTGGATTTTAATGAGCAATTAGTATTTTTCCTAAAAATCACTTGTGTTTTTATATTAGTACCTGTTACTGGCACATTTCTTCATGAATTGGGACATTACCTTGCAGCATTAATCAATGGGTTTGGTGCTCAAATCCATTACTCCTATACAACTTCTACAATCAATCCTACTAGTGAAGCAACTATTTATTTTTATTATATTTTAGCAGGTCCAATATCAACATGGGTTCAATGCCTAATCCCTTTTTTCTTGCTATTGATACTTTACAATAAAAATAGAAGAGAGAAAATTATCGAAAATAAATTTTTCAATAAATATTTTACTTTATGCTTGTTTTTCATATCAATGGCGGGGAGGTTTCTTTTTAACGCATTGATATATATATTTACACGCTCAAAAACTATTGATGAATATAAATTAGCTGATTATCTTATGCTACATCCAGAAACTTTTTTAGTTATATTTGCGGTACTTGCAATACTCATACTTTTGATTGTAATCTATAAAATTCCTAAAGAAAAAAGGATAATTACTTTATTAGGGGCTATATTTGGTTCTGCTGTTGGATATATTTTATGGAATTTTATTTTTGGTCCAATAATATTACCATGAAAGTTTTAGTTATAGGCTAGTTCTAAATCTTTTACTTCAAAAAAGTTTTATATTTTTGTATAAATATAATTAAGTACCACAAATTTTTAAAAGTGATTTTATGGAATCCAAAAATGAGATAAAAAGAGAGCCTGAGTTTGAAAAAAAATATTTTAAAATATCTTACATAATTATCTGGGTCATTATTATAGCTTTAAATGCGGTCATTCTACCCTTAATATTAATGAGATGGTTAGTTTTCGTTCCTTTGTTTGCATCGTCCTGGTGGTTGATGCAATTTCTTTATTGGTTAATTTTTATATCGCCAATCGTAAAAATAGGTTTTGAAGTATGTGAACTAGTTAGATTTGGATTATTTTTTAAATCGGATAAAAAAGATAAAGAAAGTGCTATGAAAGTAGCTAGAGGTTTTCTAGGGACTAGAATATTTAGAAACTATTACCTTGTAATTATAATAATCCTCGTTGTAATATCGGAAATTTTACAATTTATTGGAACAATTTCCAGTTTCCCTGGGGACACTGAATTCTTAATACTTTATTTATGGTTTGCAATCCCCCTCTTTATTGACATATTTCTTATAGCTGCAGGTCCACATTTGATAAAATTTTCGATAGATTACACAGATAAATCAAAAAAAGTCAAAGCGATCGTATGGCCAATTGTTTGGATAATTGTATTAATAATTATTTTCAACATTAATTTCCTTATACCGTTCTTTGCACCGTTATAGTTTAGATTAACATTGATATTTTTTAAATTTCTATTCCAAATCTTTTTTTTTTCGTTATTTTGAATTAACAATATTACTTGCTTTTATTCAGAATTAATCTTTATTTTTAAAAAAGAAATGTTCAATAGTTTAATGGATTTATAAAAAATATAGTAATATCATAACTTTACTAAAGATTATATAAGTATGTCATATAAAGAAAAAATCATATCTAAGTTAAGAAAGGGTTATTCTCCTATAGAAGAAAGCCCAAAAGATGAACTAACCTCTATCTATAAACAGGCTTTTAAACCATTAGTTGATAAAAAAAATGTGGATATTTTCTTCGAGGTTTATGAAACTAATGAAGTACTATTAAGAGCTTGGAGTTTTTTAGGTATATATCATATTCTGAAGGAAAAGAACATTATAGATGAAGAGCAGAAATTAAAAATTCAAAAAATAATATTAGAAGTGCTGAACGATAAAAGAGAGATTAGTTATTATGGGGGTTCAATTGAAATTCGAACATCGTTAAGGGAACACCATGTAAGGAGAATTTGTGAGCTAGATACCACTTTAATATTTGAACCTGTTTTTGAATATTGTAATTCTTTTGAAGGTGAAGTAGATGAAGTTATAGTGGATTTACTAGAAAATATACTAGCCAAGGTTACAAATCCGGCTATAGAACCACTATTTTTAAAACATGCTAAAAATATTAGTAAAGGTGAATTCAATATGAAAATTCATATAGTAAATGCCTTTGAGAACTTAGGTCAAATTATTGAATTAAAGGAAATAGATACTATTACAGATTTATTTAAAATTTATTTAAATGAGATTGAATATGATAAAAACAATGATCAAGAGAATCTCAATAAGAAAAAGAGACTTCACAAAAATATTCTCAGGGTTGCAGCCATTATTGACCTTGATCTCGAAGAAGAAACATTACAATTTGTAGATTCGCTAAAATATCCTTATAGTTCATTGGACCAAATTGCTAAGAAATATAAAACCAATAAAAAGTTCAAGTCAATTCTTTTAGGAAAGTTAAAGGAAAGCAACAATCCACGATTTATTACAGAAATACTTAAGGCAATCTTAGTTTTAAAAGAAAATATTGAGAATTGGAAAGATCTGGTAATTGAACAAGTAAAAAAGTACCAATTGACAGATGGAATCCTCATAACTGAAATGCAGGAATCAAATCTTATTAATGAAGAGATGATATTAAGTTTTTTAAGTAAAGGGGAAAGTTGGTATTTGGATTTTATCCGAGAGTATCTTATATACCATCCTGAAATTCTGGATGAATGGCAAGGGCTAAAAAATGAATTCATAAGAGTTTTGAAATTATTTGATTTTCCAGAACAAAGTTTGGGTAATTATGAAGTTGGTAAAGTCAAAAAAGAGCTAATATTAAAGCTTATTATCGATTTAAAAAGAGGAGATTTAGTCAAATATTGTCTTGAAAACTTTGAAAATTTGGATGATGATCATTTGAAAAAATTAGCGCTTTTTCCAATCCTTAAATTCGGAGAAGAGAGTTTATTACTTAAATTAAAAGAGTTAATGAAGAAGAACGAGGAAACTGCGAAGTTTGTGAGAAGATTTTGGGGAAGATTAGAACGAAATGATTGGAGATTTTTTTATTAATAAAATTTCAATATTGCAAGTATCATTTCTCATGGATAATCACAATTTCAGGGACTTCTGTAGGGTATCTAATTCCTAATCGTTTCCAAAAGTCAACAAATACCCATTCATTTCCAAGGTGATATTCATCATCCACGTGAGCTTTCTTTGCTTGACAATTTATTCTATTTTCTGAGCTGATTTGAAATAAATATGGTTCAATAGTCTGCTCTTCGACATCGAAATAAAAAGCAATTTTTTTCGCATTACCCTTTAATAAATGCCACTCTTCTTTTTTCTCATATTCTTCGGGGTAAGAACAAAATTGATCTACTTGATTACCGTTATAATACAAGTAATGATACCATACGTCAGAATCATACACCTCAATTAAGGAAGTGAGAGTTTGCAGTTGAACTGATAAAAATTTACTGATTTTTTTTTCTTCAAAATGACAATCATTATAGATAACTACCGACCATCTATCCCGCGATGAGTAAATGCTTGTCATCGAAATTGGTAAGGTGATAATATCATGGATATCAATCCCTTTTTTTTGTCTAGAAGTTCTCCATTCGGAAAAGGATTTCACATCAGCAATTATATTTTCATGGCTTAAATATGACTTAATTGCTGTTGAGATTTCAACCGAAGACTTATTTTTTATTGCCGAAACAAAAAGAAATAATCCCATGCTACCAATATCTATATAATTATACTTGTTTATAAATTACTTATTAATAAGATTAATTAATGTGATAAATATGGAAATTTTTGAAGAGATGAAAGAAAAATATATAGAATGTTATGGTGGTGTAAAATTACACACCATGATGATTGGTGCGGGAGAACCGTTAGTTTTGTTACATGGCTTTCCTGATTTCTGGTATGGATGGAAAAATGTGATTTTAGGCCTGAAAGATGAATTTAGGTTAATTGTACCAGATACACGTGGTATTAATTTGTCATCAAAACCTGAGTGGGTTGAGTATTATTCATTAGGCTATCTAGTTGATGATATTAAAATCTTAAGTAAAAATTTAAATCTTGGTGTGTTTACTCTTATTGGACACGATTGGGGTGGAGCCATTGCTTGGGCTTTTGCTTATAGATATCCTGAACTTCTAAAAAAGCTTGTTATAATTGATTCTGCACATCCAAAACTCTTTAGGAAAAAAATTAAAGAAATCCCGAAACAAGGAAGATCGAGTGGTTATATGCGTCAATTATTAAAACCTGGTGGAGAACAAAGTATGTTTAAAAACGACATGATGATACTAAAAGCGGCTGTTTTTGGAACTGCTCGAAAAAAAGGTGCTTTTACTGAAGAAGATAAGCAATTATATATTGAATCTTGGTCTCAGCCGAACTCACTTTTATGCGCTGTAAACTATTATAGGGCAAATAGAAGTATTGATCAATCAGTTGGGTTTATTGAAGTTCCTACATTAGTGATCCATGGGATGAAAGATAATTTCGTAAGACCATTAGTTCTTGAAGGATTAGCAGAACTAGTAAAAGATTTAAAGATAGTTAAAGTGGAACGTTCAAGTCACTGGGTAATGCACGACGCCCCAGAATTAGTTTGTTCGAGCATAAAAGAGTTTGTTAAAAGTTAACAAAATTAATTTTTAGAAAAAAAGAAATGAAAAATTAACCTATTTCTACATCCATTTTCTTTCGTTCTTCAAGTAAAGTTTCTGTTTGAAAATGACTTTCAAACTGTTGATTGCTTACTCTGGTTTTCTTAACATACACCAAAGAGGTACATCGGTTTTAGGGATTATTACATGTTCAAGTATTTCAAATCCATATTTCTGGTAAATTAACACACTCTTTTCGGTATTAGTTTCCACATAAATCGGTAACCCATCGCTCTCAATTGTTTTTAGCATAGTTCTTATCAGTAATCCCCCGTATCCTTTTCCTTGTTCTTCTGGTTTAACGGCAATATTTTGAAAATACCAATGGTCATAGGGGGCAAGTTCTTTATGTCTCTCTTCTTCGTACTTAAAAACTGTCATGGTTCTTTTCATTGCTTTTATTTTTAAACCCACTTTACGCATTGTATAAAAACCACCATATCTCATCATTGCCCAAGTAGATGGATATACCTTATCAGGGGGCAACCAAATTGTAATTCCTTCTAAGTTCTTAGAAGTAGCGTAAGTTAGTCCATGTTTTATTCCATACTTATAGAGCATATAAAATCCATATTGTAGTTTTTCCTTTCTTTCTTTCTCGTCAGGATACGTGAAAATCGTGAAAGGATCATTTTGAAAAGCACTACCTGCTACTTGGATTGCCTTTTCAACATAGTCTGGTGTTAATTTAAAAAGATTGTCTAAATCATTATTCATATTCATATTAGAATTTAATGAAAAGTCTATTATAAAAAATTTATAGACCAGTATTTATGAAGACCCTATAATTTCTTTATTCAATTAGGTCAAGAATTCCAGCTATCCTCTAATTTGGTATTGCATTCATTATAGAAAGGCATTATAAGAATTCTTATTAGAATACATTGTCATATCCTAACATTTTCAAAGGATTTTTCATCGAAATCAGACTCTGAATTTACCTTTCCATTCCAATTTCCTTTGAAATGGGGACAAAAATTTAAAGAATTCTCTGTATCGATAACTCAATTATTTTCGATTTACATAATTTAAGAATGCTTTAACGACCATGTGAAACTTAGGATCTCGTGCCATTGTTAAATGATTCTTCCCTTGGATTTGAAAGTGACACGCATCTGGAACTAATTGAGCTATTAAAGTTTTATCTCCCTTTAGTATCTCATTAGAACCAACAACCGTCATTACAGGTACTTTAATATTTTTAAGAGAATCTCTAATTTGGTCGAGAGAAGTCATTATTTCAGACCATTCTTTTAAGGTGCCAGTCTGTGCAGCAGCTAAAGCAAGTACATCATTATTGCCTGATCCCATAGCCTGACGGAAAGCTCGAGCCAAAGGGTCTTTAACGTGTTTAATACCTTCTGCTCTATACGCTTCGACTATCTGTTTTGTCATTTCTTTTGCTCTTTCGTTGTCTTTTGAAAATTCTTTATAATCTAAAGTAAAAACAAATCCTCCCAGAATTGCAGAAATAACAATTTCAGGTTTTGTTAATAATAATCGAAATATTATATATGCACCCATAGAGTACCCAAAAAAATTTGCTTTTTCAATAGAAAGGTGTTCTAGAAGTTTAATAACATCATCCTCCATTTTTTGTCCATAATAGGAATCATCATGGGGTTTATCACTTTTTCCATGGCCTCGGCAATCTAGAAGAATTAATCGGTAATTGTCTTTTAGGGTTTCTACCCAATTTGTTGATTTCCAACTATTTTCAAGATTCAATGCAAATCCATGGATCAATACTACTGGTGGACCTTCTCCTTCAATTTCATAATAGATTTTAACACCATCATTGGTAAAAAAAGGCATTACAAAAATCCCTCGTTCTTCAATATCTTTCTTAATTAATTTTAAGTAAACATTTAAAATGAGTAGCTCAACCTTATATAATTTACTTTTACGTTAAATTATATATGAATTGCCTAAAAATAGCTATTTTTTCTTAAAAAAAATATTTTATCTAAGATTTATAATTACATTTTTTTATTAAATTTTTATTGAAATCAGACTCTGAATTTACCTTTCCAACCCAATTTCAAAGGATTTTGGGACAAAATTTAAAAAGACTCGAACCTTGTGTCTCTTAAAACGGAGGAAAAGACAAATGAGCGAAAAATCGAATCCAAACCAAAATAAATATACCTATAAATATATCCAATTTACCGCCACACCAACCGAAAAAAAGTAAATTTTTTTATCGAAGCTAAAGAAAGAATGGTCTATATAAGTTTTTTAAACTATTGTTAAAATTCTTAGACTATGAAATTACAAGTATTTGAAATAAAACGTCTTAACTACTTAAGAATATTACTTACTAGTATTACTTTAATATTTCTTCTATACTTGATCTCACCTAATCTACCTCTCACAACATACG
>JBATUM010000119.1:0-16053 GCA_049671145.1 Promethearchaeia archaeon | reverse complement strand
GGTTATAAGTCTTCAATTAATCCTATTAAAAAGGCAATGAGTACCAATACACCTGCTAAGGTATCTACAAAGATAATCATCAATATTGCTAAGATAAATAACATAATCCAATTAAAGGGAATGGGATCATTTGGTTTAATACCAGCTAAAAGTGTTATTATCGCAACCGCAAAGCCAATGATAATTGCTGCAACCCAATGAATACCAATATCTATTGGAAATAATTGATATCGTATGCCTATTTCAGTTAATCGAAGTATTAAATAAACTATTCCTATTAGAGCTCCGATAATTGTTAAGAACTTCATTATCCCTTCGTTTTTATAATGTTTCTTCACTATTTTCTATCATCTCATTTGAAATAATATTTTTTATTAAGTTTTTAAATTATAAAAGAATTTAGTATTTTCCATACTGAAATATTAACTTTAGATGATTCAAAATTATTTAAGATAATCCTCTAAACAAAACTTTATTTGGCATTTAAAACAATCTAATTTATATGACATTTTCAATTGTAGCTTATGAACCAATAAATAAAGAATGGGGTGTTGCTGTTCAATCCAAATTTGTTGCGGTTGGTGCAATCGTTCCTTTCGCTAAAGCTAATGTTGGAGGTATAGCTACACAAGCATATGCTAATACAAGTTATGGTCCAGAAGGCTTAGCATTACTTGAAAAAGGTTTAACCGCTGAAGACACTATTAAGGAATTAATCAAAGATGATGACATGAGGGAACAAAGACAAATAGGAATTGTAGATTCCTATGGAAATACTGCAGCATTTACAGGGACGAAATGTTTCGATTGGGCAGGTCATTTAATTGGCAAAAATTTTTCTTGTCAAGGAAATATATTGGCTTCTGAAGATGTTGTAAATGCAATGGCAGAAGCTTTTAAAAATAACAAAAATGATTTAGTAGAGAAATTATTTGCTGCTTTAGAAGCAGGTCAAGAGAAAGGTGGAGATAGAAGAGGGAGAGAGTCTGCTGCGATCCTCATTGTAAGAGAGAAAGGAGCTTATGATGGTGGAACTGATAGGTATATTGACATAAGGGTAGACGAACATCCGAGACCAATTAAAGAATTACGTAAAGTTTTTGAAGTTTATGATATGTGCATCCTACTAAGAGACGATCCTAAAGATATCATAAAATTAGAAAGTGAAGTAATGAAAAATGTAAAAGAAAGATTAAAAATTGACGGTTTTTATAAGGGTGAAATTAATGATTTGTATGATAAAGAAACAAGAGATGCTTTGAGGGATTGGTTGGGCACAAACAATTTTGAAGTTAAAGAGAGAAAAGATGAATACATGTGGGGATCTGTCTATAGATATATATTAGATTTAAAAAAGTAAAGTTAATGTGATTGACGACAAAATTATGAAATATAGAAATGATTTGGTATTAGCAAAAAGATTAGCAAGGAATAGATATGCAAATCAAGGATATTATGAACAAATAAGCATCAAACTTGAAAAATTGTTAAAGTTTTATGAAAATTTAATGATATGGGAGGAAATTTCAGATAAATAATTTTTTCGATTATCTAATTAAGAAATTAATTTATTTCAAATAGATTAAAATTAAATTCCTTCTTTAAAATCTCATGTATTTTAAATAATGGCAAACCTACTACGTTAGAAAAAGAGCCTTCGATAGATTTTACAATTAGGCTTGCCTTATCTCTAATTGAGTAAGCTCCAGCTCTTCCTTTCCATTCACCAGATTTTATATAAGCCCAGATTTCTTGATCTGATAAATGAGCAAAATAAACGACTGTACACTCATAGTCAACAATTACTTTTTGGAAAAATGTTTCTGTAATCGCTAATCCTGTTAATAAAATATGGGGTTTATTCTGTAATCTTTGTAATATATGAAAAGCTTGATCTTCGTTATTTGCTTTTCCGATTATTTCTCCGTTGAATTCCACAATGGTGTCGGCCCCTATAATTATGGCATCAAAATTCTTTTTCAATACTTTTTTTTTAACGTATAATACTTTTGCTTTGGCTAATTCTTTAACTAACTGGATTGGATTACTAATCTTCTCCTTAAATTCATTCTCATTAATGTTAGCAACCATTGTATCAAAAGGAATCTTCGCTCTCTTTAAGATTTCACATCTGTCTATTGATTTTGAGGCTAAAATAATTTTTTTCTTCAAAATTTAGTAGATCCTCAAGATTTTTCAGCTTAAATAAAATTAATTTTTTTTTCTAATCTTTTGTTAAATGATATTAAAGTTTTAAATTATTCTTCAAATAAATTTACTTAATAGAACTATAAAATTATTTAGATCGATTTATGATTGAATTTTCTATTTGGTTTATGTTTTTAGCTAGCTCGTATTTCCTAGTTTTATTATTATTTTTGGGTTTTTCGAATAAAAAAGATAAATATAATAATATAGTGGGGTTTGCTGCGTTATTCTTGGTTTTTATACATTTATTATTAATCTTAATTCTAATTTTTCAAGATCTTAGCTCTCATTTAGATTTGATGCCATTGTGGACTTTAACTTTAGGATTACCTATATTAATTATTGGTCTTATCACATTAATGTCATCTCTGTTGAGATATTTGTATAAAGTTTTATTTAAATCCAGAAACCTAAACCATTTTATAATTAAAATGGAACAAAAATTCAAAGAAAGAAGTAAAGCAAAAAACGACCTATATCGCAAGATTCCTCATGTTTTAATTTTTATAGGAATTTTTGTTTTATGGTTAATTGGGGTTTATACTATCTACTTAACAATAGGATCTATTGAAGGTATGATCCCCCATGAGAATAATATGCTTTATTTATACTTACAACTTTTAACCACACCGAGTGTAATTCGTAATGTTTTGTTTGCTCTCGGCTGGTTTTATTACCTATTATTTTTCTTTTTTTATGGTTTTGTCATATTAATGCTAATAAATGAATTTACTAGGAAATCTCAATATTTCAGCTTCCCCTTCAATATTTTGTGCACAATTTTTCTAAATAAAGAGGAAAAACAAGGATATGGTACTTATTTGTATTTTGGAATTGGACATATGTTTGCAGCCTTTTTATGCCCTCCAATGGTTTTTTTCTCAATTTTAGGGATCAGTTCTATTGCGGATCTAGTCGCGAGTCAAATTGGAATAAGATATGGAAGAACTTATATAAAATTTAATAAAAAGAAAACGTGGGAGGGAACTATAGCAGGGTCTATCGCTACTTTTTTTATAAGTTTTCTTTTTTTAGGCTTGATATGGGCAACTATGTTCACCCTTGCATTTATACTTATTGATATTTTAACAAATAGACCAATAAATGTATCTGATAACTTGATTAATCCAATTATCTTATCAATTATTTATTTCTTCATAAGATTCATATTTAATTTGAATTACTATACAATTATTATATAGAGGGTTTTTATGAGGGATTTTTTTATAAAACTTTTTAAATAATTCAACTTTAATGATTAAAACATGTTTTATCTACCAACAAGCATTATTTTAAGTGGATATTCAATTATTACCTTCGTTTACATAATTTCAAATTGGAAGGAAAAGGTTGAAAAAGGATTAGTTGCTAATGAAATTGCAATTGGCTTGTTATTTTTAGTGGCAGGAATATTATTTCCCTTCATGTATCAATTTCACTCAACCTTAATTCCTTTAGAAACTTTAAATTTCCTGTGGTTCTCTACTTCAATTATACTTTTAATTGAAATGGGGATTTGGTTTATAACTTTAATTTATAATACAATAATTTCCAAAAGAGATCCAAAAATCATGGCTGAAAGGGATTATAGTAAATATTGCGAGGAATTTAATCGAAACTGGACTGATGACATAAAAGATGAGTATGGTAGGAAAATATTGCATTTATTTACATGCTCAGTTATTTTTATTTTCTGGAGTTTAGGAACCATCCTTGATAATTTTGGAATTTTAGATAAATTTAATCTTGATAATTATAGTTTCTCATATTGGCTTATTATTATAATTGGATTTGGTTTTATATTCATGGTTCAAATAGCAGATCTTGCACGTTTGACTAAATTTTATATGTTGCCTAACTGGGCGCGAAAAGGGTATTTATCTATGAAGCAAGAAGAGCAGGAAACTTTTGTGGCTTCTACACCTTTGGTTTTATCTTTTGTGCCTTTTATCTTTGTACCGTTCCCGATATTTGCTAGTGTTGCCTTGATCACTGCGGGAGCAGATGCTATGGCATGTATTATAGGAAAAAAGTATGGAAAGCATGCACTTAAAAAAAATTCAAAAAAAACCATAGAAGGATTTATTGCTGGAGGAATAAGTACATTTTTGATAGTTATAATTATAATGAATTTATATTATACTTGGATGCCAGTAAGTATAATAAAAATATTTTTGATGGCGGTAACTGCCACAATTATATTTTTACTCATTGATATGTTCGCAAAATTCATTTCTGATAATATTTTAAATCCTATTTTAACTGGTTTTGGTATGTGGTTAATCTATTTATTATAAAAGATTAATGTTTAACCACCAAAATAGAGATATAAAAAAGCTATATCATCTCCATCTTTCAAGAGAGTTTCAAGAAATTTATCATGACGATAACTCTTGCCATTAATAATTATTGATAAGAAAGAACTAAATTCTTTGGGATTTTTTTTATCCCATAGAAGTTCTTTGAATTTTTCCCCATATTTCTTATAAAAGTATTCTAATAATTCTTTTAAAGTTAATTCCTTCTCGAGCTTCACGATTTCGTTAGTTTTTGTAGTGACTTCGTTAAATGGAGGTTCAAAGCGAAGACTTAATGAGATCATATAGATTTACCTTTTTTAATTGATAAAATCTTAAGAATTCAAAATAATTAAAATTATAAATTTTTAATGGAAATAAAAAATAAAAATTGATTTTTTAAATTTTAGCATCTTCCAATGCAACTTTTACATTATTATTAAAAATTTAACAAGTAGATTATAAAATTATAGAAGATAATTAGTTAAATGTAATTGAAGAGGTTTTGAAATGGCTCAAATATTTTTTATTTCAAAAGAAAATGTACGAGATGCTTGGCTTTCTGCCTTAACTCAAGTTCTGTTTAATGGAGATGATATTGAAACTGAATATGATAAGGCAGAGGATCTTCCATCAAAAGATGCAACGGTATTGGTAGAGATTAAGGATCCAATGAAAGATCCAATTATGAGAAAAGATAAAATAATGAAAGTTAAGACAAAATATGGAAACTCTTATGAAGTTTATGGTTGTATAGCTGATACTTACTTAATCGGATCAATACAGAGTGGGTATATAGAAGAGATTTTACAGGGTGTAAATGATCATTATATCTGGGAATCAGATGTGAGTTTTCCTTATTCTTACCATGATAGAATCTTTAATTATTCACCTTTTTCTCTTGAGGATACAATTCATGTTGATTATGATTTAGATATTGTAAATAATGATTTTGTTAGAAAACACCAAAAATTAATTAAGGCACATAAAATTGTAAAAACACCTGATTCTATTATATGGAAATTAAAAAATCTTGTTGATTTTAAGTTAGATAAAAAGATTTCTGACCAAGTTGGAGTAGAAAAAATACCAATTGGCGTTTTAAATTTTCCACGAATCAATCAGATTGAATATATCATTCAAAAATTGAGAGAAAAGCCATATTCACGTAGAGCTCAAGCAATTACGTGGAGACCTCTTGTTGATCCGTTTCATATTGATCCTCCTTGCCTTCAGAGAATTTATATGCGAATAAAGGATGGAAAGCTTTTGATGCAAACAACTTGGAGAAGTAGAGATCTATTTAGAGCATGGGAGGCTAATGTAAATGGAATGATAAGAATTCAAAAATTTATAGCTGATGAACTAGGTGTAGAAATGGGCCATTATTTAGATTTTAGCAACTCTTTACATATCTATGGAAATACAATTTCAGAAGTTAAAGATATGCTTTATCGAATGAAAAAGAGGGGAGAAAAGTTTCCTTCAGAAGTTGATACTCTTCTTAAAAAATACTTAGATTCTTAATTTTCAAAAATTTTAGGAAAAATCATTTTTGTATTAACGAGTATTTGTTCTTCCAATTGCTTATGTGGTATGTTTTTTAATTTTGCAATAGAGCTAAGGACATTTCTAATCATTGCCGGTGTTCCAGTTTTACCTCTGTATTCGACAGGCCCATCACTTTCTAAAAGCAAATGCTCTAAATCAACCATCATTACTGTATTTTTAACTACAGGAGAATATGATACGGCAGGAGTTATCGAAAAGTAATATCCTCTTTCAATTCCTAGTTTTAAAATATCATCAGGGCCCGAATACCAATGTATATTGACATTAGGAATCTGGTATGATGGAAGTGTATCAAATACTATCTGTTCAGCACCTTTAGTGTGGATATTTACTGGTAATTTTAGATCTTGAGCTAATTTTAACATTTGTTCAAAAATTTTCTTTTGTAAAGGATAAAGTGATGTGTTTTTAATGAAATGGTGATCTAATCCAATTTCTCCAATTGCACAAATCTTTTCTTTATTTGATTTAATATAATCTATTATTGAATCTAACTCATTTTCAATGTCTTTATTCATTCTTACTTCTTCAGGGTGTATTCCAAGTGCAGGATAAATAATATCGAATAGATTTGCAATATCCATAATCCTTTCTTGGCTCAATACACTCATTGCAACTGCTATAACTTTTTTGATCCCTGAATTTAAAGCCTCTTTGATAATATCTTCAAGTGTTAAATAAAGATTAGCATGACAATGGACATCTATTAAAATAACAATCACCTATAAAAATATAATAATTAGAAATAGTAAAATTAATTATTTCTTACATTCGGCTTATTTCGGCTCTTAAATCGACTATTTTTTTCACTAATTTAAACTTTCCTTTTGGATACTCTTTACTGTCCAAATAATTCATTAGTTTTTCTAATTCCTGCATTAAATAATTCTTAATATCTTCCTTAGTTACATGTCCTAAAAGTTTCGGTAAAGGTTCAAATTTTTCTTTTCGTTTTACTCTTAAATTTGAGATAGTTTTTGCTAATTGTGCTTGAAAGCCTTTAGATTCAGAAAGATCAATACCATCAAGCATATCCAAAGATGTCTGTAATCCGTCAATAAACGCTTCTAAATCCCTGATCTCTATATCATCATCTGTCATTTATAAAAAAAACACAGTGAGTTAATATCCTTATATCCTAGAAGGAATTTTATTATATATATTTCTTTATGTTTTGTTTTATTAATAGTTACGGAAAATTCATACAAATTCATCAACTAGTAATTCAGCAAGTGCCGAAACAACTTTATTTCTAAAAGACTCATCAAAAATTCTAACTTTATCAGAAAATTCAATTTGAATTGCTTGACTATTTGCTATTTTACTTGCACCATAATTTTTTATTATAAAACCTCCAGTTAAAATATATTCTCTCCTTCTTTGATTTCCAGGAGCAATAGGTATATTTAATTCAATAAATTTACGTATAATCCTTCCTCGTAGATTTTTTTGCCAATCTTTTTTAGGCATAGTACTCGAAAAAATGGTTTCTAAATTATTGGTGCCTAAAACTATTTCAACATCCCGAAAACCCTGAGGTTTTTTATTTTTCTCAAATCCATGAATATCAATTAATAATGAATGATTAAAGGATATGATATTGCATTCTATTAGTTCTTTTATCTTCTTATGATAGTATTGGTAAATATCTCGTGCTAGAATAGAATTATCATCATAGGCTTCTGATTCTTTTCTATTTAAATCGATTTTACTCCTATGTACTTTTGATATAATATATGAAGGTGTTTTTTGTGATGAATTTTTTGATCTAAATAATCTTTCTAATCTTTTAATTAATTCAAAAGCTAAATCAATAGTTCCTTTATCAGTCCCAAGTACACCCTCTTTTCTAGTAGGGATTTTATTATATTTTATTGTTCCACCATGAGGAACTGATATAAGGAGAGGAATAGAGCCTTTATGAAATTTTATGTACTTATTTGAAATTTTCATTTTATAAAATGAATAACAAATCTGTTAAATTTAATAGAGTAAAATAAAAAAATTAAAATTTTAGATTCAAATTTATAGTAAAAAAAAATTAACATTAAGTCAGTGTATAAATTCGAAGTATAATAAAAACAACTAACCATAAAGCAAATCCAATTATACCGAAAATATAGTAAGCCCAGATGTTTTTCTCTTTTATAAATATTATATAACAAAATAGCCAAGATCCAAGAGCCCCTACAGCACCTACTAAAATATCTGTGGTGATATTTTGCCAACTGTCAGCTCTACCTTCAAATTTCCAACCAATTTCAATAAACAATGTATTTTCAAATACTTCCCAAAGAATTATTATAATCATAGTACATATGAAAACAAATAGGAGAGAGAAAATAGGTGTATGCCCTTTGTTCTTTGGGACTGTATAAAAAAGAGAAAAGAAGAGAAAAACACCAACACCAAAACATAAGTGTCCTATCGAATAAAAGTCAAACCAAGCAACCCCAACTTGACTTAGATCAGATGCGAAAAGGTCTACAAACAACATTTTTATCCGCTAATAGAATTTTTAAATTACAATTTTATTTTAAAATTCATTTTAAAAATATAATACTGTTTAATGAATATAATTTTAAGTCGTGATACCATTTGCAAAGGAAAATTGCATTTGTTGCATTTTATCAGAAACAAAATATATATAGTTTTAATGCTTTAATCGGAGCAATTGAAACTGAAGAATTATTAAATGATATTACGATTCATTTTATTAGAGGATACGATAATTTAATAGATGATTTAAATAAGATTATAAACAATAATGATAGAGTAATAGTTGGAATTTCATTTTTTACTACTCAATTATGGGAAATAAAAGATTTAATTAAAGAATTAAGAAGAAAATACTCAAAAAAAGTATTTCTTATAGCTGGCGGCCCTCATCCTACTGGAGATCCATTTGGAACGCTTAAACTGGGATTTGACCTTGTTGCTGTTGGTGAAGGTGAGGAAATAATCATTGAAATTATTAAAAAGATTAAAAACAATGAAGATATCTTCAAAATAAAAGGATTATCTTTCTGTAATAATAATGATAACTACATTTACACTGGAAAAAGGCAACCCATAGATTTAGATAAATATCCTCCATTACCTATGAAAAACATCAGGTTTGGAGCAATTGAAATAACGAGAGGATGTCCTTATGTATGTTATTTTTGTCAAACTCCTTATTTATCGGGTACTAATCCAAGACATAGAAGTATAGAATCAATATGTAATACTGTGAAATTCATGAAAAAGCATAATAAAACAGATATAAGATTTATCAGTCCTAATGCATTTTCATATGGTTCAATAGATGGTAAAACCCTGAATCTTACTAAGTTAGAAGATTTATTAACACAAATAAGTCATATTATTAAACCCAATGGAAGATTATTTTTAGGCTCATTTCCTTCAGAAGTCCGTCCAGAACATGTGAATAAAGAAACTTTAGGATTTGTTTTAAAGTATGCGGCAAATGATAATATTGTCATTGGAGCTCAGTCAGGAAGCCAAAAAATTTTAGATTTATGTAATAGAGGCCACACTGTTGAAGATGTATATAAAGCGGTTAAATTAACCATTAAAAGTAATTTAAAAGCTAATGTTGATTTTATTTTTGGATTACCTGATGAAAATGAAGAAGATATAGATTTAACTATTAAAGTAATAAAAGACTTATCAGACATGGGGGCAAAGATACACACACATACATTTATGCCATTACCTCAGACCTTGTTTGCTAAGAAACCTTTTCAAAGAATTAACAAAAGAATTATAAAAATAATTACTGAATTAAATTCAAAAGGATTAGCATATGGAGAATGGAAAAAGCAAGAAAAACTGGCTATTAAAATTACTAAATATTTGAAAAATTTTAAGAATTTAACCTGAAATTGTATAATGTTGATTATTTTGTTTGATAAACCCTTCTTTTAACATTGTATTTAAAGTTTTTTTCACTCTCTCAGGATTTTTTTCAATCTTTTGAATTATATCCATTTCTTTCAATGCCTTTTCTTTAAGTAGTATTTTTAAAATTTCTCCTCTTATCTCTCGATTAGATCCTTTGAATTTAGATTGTTTTCGGTAATGAGCACTCTTTTTATTTAGTTCTGGATGAGTTCTTTTAAGCATCACTCCATAATCCATTAAACCATAATACCATTCTCTAGGATTTGAAAGATATATTGTTTTTTTGGCAATTTTTAATATATCCTTATCATATACTATTTTTTTGTCTTGAAAAAAGAAATATATGTACACTCTTCTAATATTTGTCTCTATAAAATAAGTAGGAATATTAAACGCAAAAGCTAATATTGATGAAGCGGTGTTAATTCCAATTTGTGGAAAAGATTTGAGAGTTTCAAGATCAGTAGGTAATTTCTCATTATAATTACTAACAATTATATCAGCAATGTTTTTCAAGGCAATAGCTCTTCGATTATACCCTAATCCCTGCCAAACATTTAAAACAGCCTTAAGTGGGGCTTTTGCTAATGCCTTAAAATCAGGAAACTTTTTTATGAATTCCATAAATTTTTCAGATACCCTACTTGTTTGAGTTTGCTGAAGCATTATTTCTGAAACTAAAACTCTATACGGATTAATATTTTTTCTAAAAGGAAAATCTCTCCCAGATTTTTTATAGTATGAATGAATGATTTCTTGGAAAGTTTGTATTACTTTTTTTGTTAATCCTTCTTTCTTGTAAAGCTTATAAAAATCATGGATAAAAATTTTTTAGCACCTATATTTCTTATAGATTTCTATATCTTTGATTAAAAAAGAAGTTAATTCCTTTAAGTTATAAATTTATTATAGGAATACTTCAACGATTACTTAGTAATATCAAAAGCAAATTCAGTTACTCCACCTTCAATTTTCTTTAAAGTTAAATTATAACCGGAAGTATCAATTATATGGAGCATGGTTTTATTTTCAAACAAAATTGTGCCTCCAAATGTGTTATAATTCAATTCCCTAGCAATTTTCACTAAATAATTCAATAAAAATCTTGTAATTCCTAACCCCCTATAATCTTTATGAGTAACAAACGCAAGTTCTGCCAATGTGGGTTTGTTAGTTTTGAAGAAGGCACCTAAAGCTATAATTTTTGATTCACCTGCTTCTTTAATTTCTCCAACTAAAATCATATCTGTAGTATAATCAATGTTGACCATTGGTTGGATTTTTTTATGACGAAAATCATGTACAGGTGTGAAAAATCTATAATATCTATCTTTTTCATCCAAGGAATAGTGAAGTTCTTGAATCCCTCTCTCATCAGTCGGTTTTATCGGTCTAATTTTTACTTTTTTGCCATTTTTTAAAGCTAAGGAAGTTTCGTATTTTTCTGGGTAAATAGCGATTCTTCCATCAATTGAAATTGGTAATTTTTGATCTGAATACACATATTTCCACTTTTTAGCATGCTCTAACAATTCTTCCCGAAAATCAGGGTGTGCAATATTTATCATTTCTAAGACTCTTTCTCTTACACTTTTTCCATAGAGATATGCTATACCCCATTCAGAAACAATATAGTGGACATCGCCTCGCGTTATTACTACTCCTGAACCTGGTTGAAGATGAGGAACTATTCTGGAAACAATTTTACCATCTGGTAGTGTTGCTGTTGATGGGATTACAATTATAGGTTTACCATCTTTAGCTCTACCCGCTCCTCTTACAAAATCGACTTGTCCCCCTATCCCACTATAGAACTGGTGACCTAAAGAATCTGCATTCACTTGCCCTGTAAGATCTACTGTAAGAGCTGCATTAATTGCAACTTGTTTGTTATTTTGAGAAATTATAAATGGATCATTCGTGTATTCACAGGGATGAAATTCAACCATGGGATTATCATCACAAAAATCGTATAATCTTCTGGTTCCCATTACAAATGAACATAGAATCTTGTCTTTATGTATTGTTTTCTTTTTACACGTGACAACTCCTTTTTCTACTAGATCTACAATACCATCTGAAAACACTTCACTGTGTACTCCCAAATCTTTTTTTCTTTCCAGTTCCATAGTTACTGCATTTGGTATCGTCCCAATTCCCATTTGAATCGTTGATTCATCTTCTATTAATGAAGCAACGAATTCTGCTATTTTAATTTCCGTTTCACCTGGAGGTCCGTAATCAAATTCAATAATGTCATGATCAGAAAGTATGAAAGCATCAATATCATCCATATGGATAAAAGAGTCTCCAAGAGTACGAGGCATTTTAGGGTTTATTTCAGCAACTACAAAATCAGCTGCCTCGGCTATAGGTTTGACAATGTCTACATTAATTCCATAACTACAGAATCCATATCGATCTGGAGGACTTACTTGAATTAAAACAGTATCTAAATGCATTTTACCAAGCTTAAATAACCAAGGAATTTCTGATAAAAGCATGGGAGTATAATCTGCTTGTCCTTTTTTAATATATTTCCGAAGCGACTTTCCTATAAAAAAGGCATTATGTCTGAATAAATCTTCAATACCACCCGCGGTTTCATAATAATCAAGATCACTTAGACTTAAAAAATGCATTATCTCTACATCTGGTAACTCTGGACCAAGTTCTATCAGTTTTTTAGTCAAATCTATAGGTTCAGCACACCCAGAATCAATAAAAATTCTATCTCCAGGCTTTATATACTTCTTAATAGCTTGATTTAATGATACCTTCTTTTTGTTATACTTATTTAAGAAAAATTTGATATTATCATCATTTATAATAGACAAGAAATCACCTATCTTATTTGATCTTCACATTTATGAATAGGATTTGAATGATTTTAAATCTAGCTACATCAAACCATAAATTAATATGTTTGATCCTATAATTTAGTAATTTTTTGCGAAATCATTTAACTTCTTGAATCAAGAATTAAATTCACAATACGATTAGTAAATTTGCCCTTTTGAATTTTACAAGTTCGAGCAACTTTATTGAAATTAAACGATTCAGCTAAAGCATCTAGATATGAAATATTGTATAAAATCGACACATTTTTATTATTTTTCATAAATAATTTATCCAGTTCTACTTGAATTTGATTATTATTCATACCATTGGATTTTTGTTTTACCCTTCTAATAATTTCTTTTACAGAATCATTAAAGTTATTATTTCGAATACTTGAAATTAAAACACTTAAAACAATCGTATAGAGTATAACGACATCAAACTCTGTACCATGTAATGCAGTTAACCTTATTTGAATTTCTTGATATATTTCTTGTAAATGATTCTCATCTAAACCCTTTATATCCTTGAAAGGGTTAAGAAATTTTAAATATTTTTGCTCCAAAAATAGATGTATATTTTTGATAAATAAATCTTTAAACTTCTTAACTATCAAACCCGAATTTCTTATTTTTAATGATACCTCAGGGGTTCTTCCAATAATAGTATCCCTACCACTTAAATAAAATTGTTGCTCAATAAGGTTATCCGTAGCATTATAGAGTTTTTTTAAGTTCATATCTTTTTTTAGAACACTCAAAGATCTCATTTCCAGTTTTGTCGGAAATAATTCCTAAAAGATTAATCTTAATGCACTGATTTAATTTTTTTGATACCGATAAAATCTAATATTTCTATTGGTTATAATTCTCTACGATAATATTAATTAGAAAATGTTACATGTATATCATTAATAAATTATTTCAAAAAAAAAACAAATCTAATCCAAGTTTAATTATAAAAAAAAAAAACTATTAACAAAATTTAAGTGAACAAAAATGGGATTGAAATTAGCTTCTACAATGGCTATAATTTTCTTGTTTGCACTTATTTATGCTGTGGTATTTGCGATTGGGATCTGGTTCTTACCTTCAGATTGGACTGGATTATTATTAATGGTTGGTTTTACTGTCTTAATAGTGTTATTTCAATATGGTATTAGCCCTCTAATAATAGGATGGCTTTACAGAATAGAATGGATTCCATATGAGGATTTCGTATCAATACATCCTCATTTAGGTGGTGCGGTTGACAAAGTTATAGCAATACAAGGTATAAAAACCCCAAGACTCGGAATCATTCATGATCGCAACCCTAATGCATTTTGCTACGGATGGACAAAGAATAGTGCAAGGTTAGTAATAACTGATGGCATTTTAGAATTTTTAGATGACGAAGAACAAACAGCTGTGGTTGCTCATGAATTAGGACATATAGTACATAACGATTTCATATTAATGACAATCATTTTTGCTATTCCATTAATTCTATATACAATTGCAAGATGGTCTTATTATGCAGCACTTTTTTCTGGCAAAGGTTCAAGCAAAAAAGACGAAGGAAGTTATATAACACTAGCTCTAATTGCCATTACTGTGTTATCATATATAGCATACTTTATAGGCTATTTGATTTCTTTAGTTGTAAGTCGAATTAGAGAATATTATGCTGATCAACATTCTGCAGAACTCACAGAGGATCCTAATACTTTATCTACAGCATTAGTAAAAATAGCTTACGGATTGTTATTAGGTGGAACAAAGGAAGAAGCTGTTGAGAGAAAAAAATCCAGAATATGGGCACTTCGGGGATTAGGTATCTTTGATCCTAAAAAAGCACATCATTTTGCAGCTCAAGGTATTGGCCCTTCAGGGAAATATTCTAAAGAAACCATTCAAGCTGCGGCAGGTTGGGATTTATTTAATCCTTGGGCTAAATATTATCAACTATATAGCACACATCCCTTACCAGCAAAAAGAATCCAGCGATTAAACGATCAATGTGCGATCTATGGGAAAACTGTAGAAATTGATTTATCTGAAGCCAGAAAAATTAAAGAAGAACAGGTGGGTAAATCAATGGTTGGCGAATTCCTGACAGATGTATTTATTAAATCTTTACCTACAATCGTTTTACTAGTTTTAGCCGCATTAAGTGTGGTTTGGTTATTTGATTACTTAGGATGGCTAAATATTGGAACACTAGCAACTGTTAGTAATCTAACCCTTATGTGGGCCACTGGATTTTTTGTAATGGGCATCGGTTCCATATTGAGAACTGCATTTATGTATAGAAAGGGTTTTGAACCTGCTACTGTAGTTGATTTAGTAACAGTGATTAATGTTTCACGTGTACGACCTATCCCTGCCATTATTGAAGGAACAATCATTGGAAGAGGAGTGCCGGGCTATTATTTTAGCAGCGATTTATATTTTCTAGATAAAGATGAAACGGGACTAATGTATATAAATTATAGATTTGGTTTAAGGATCGTTGATTTCTTTTGGGCAATTACAAAAGTTGATAGATTAATAGGACAACGAGTTAGAATTAAAGGATGGTATCGCAGAGGACCTATGCCGTATCTGCAGATTGATACACTAGAAACTGAAACTGGTAAACGCTACAGAAACTATTCTAAGCATATGACATATATTCTTGCTGTTGTATTTTTCATTATAAGTGCATTAATCTTCTACTTCTGGTTTACCACTTTCTTCTTCTAAATTAATCCAAATTTTTTATTCTTTTTTATTTTTATAAATTTAAATATTTTGTTACAACAAGTCTTAAATTATTAAATAGAATTAATCAATATTGAAAATGACAGTTTCTAATAATAAGAATGTTGAGTTAATGGCACCACTAAAGAATTTCAAGTCTTTAAATGCTGTAATTGGAAAAGCTGATGCTGTTTATTTTGGTGTTGAATCCTTTAATATGAGAATGTTCAGTGATAATTTCAAATTAGAAGACCTAAAGAAAATTGTAAGAGTTTGTCATGATAATCATATTAATGCTTATCTAACTACCAATGTAATAATCTACGAAAATGAGATTGAAATATTAGATTCAATTTTAGATAAAGCAGTAGACGCTAATATTGACGCGGTTATCGTTCATGATGTCGGAGCAATTCAATTAGTTAAAGAAAAAGGGCTTGAATTTCATATTTCTACGCAAGCTAATATTTCTAATTCTCACTCAGCAAGATTTTACGAATCCCTAG
>JBATUM010000118.1:0-45940 GCA_049671145.1 Promethearchaeia archaeon | reverse complement strand
ATTATGAACGATAACGAAAAGGAAAAAACTGAAGAAGAAGTTTCTTCTGAGAAAGAAGAGAGGAAATCAAAAAGGAAAAGATCAGTGAAAAAAACGCAGGGCCAAATGATCCAAGAAGCATTAGGTATCAAACCTGAAGATATTCAAGAAATTGAAGATAAACTGTTTATATCTAGATTTTTAGATTATTTCGTTGAGGAAACGTTAGATTTTATTCATAAAGATCGCAATATTGAACAGTATATAAAAAGACTAACTGAAACAGCCGCTAAATTGGAAATGGGTACTGAAGAAGATAAACTCTTAAAAATGAATTTTGATGAAAAGAAAGTTTTGGAACTAATTCATAGCGTGAAAACAAGAGCAGAAGAACTTGCTTTAAGTAAGGGAATAAAAACATCCGTTGATAAACGTTTGAGGTTTTTAAGTTTGATTATTACTGCTCCTCTACTTGCTGCAATCATAATTTTAATGTTCTTTCCGATTGATATATTATTCTTATTTCCGCTACTCTGTGTATTTTGTATGCTACCTCAATTATTAAGAGGTTCTGTTTTGAAAAAATGGATGAGATTCAAGGAAGAGAACAAAAATGAAGTATATACACAAAATCGGGAGGATATTATGATTTTGAAGAGTTTTGTGAATGATATTTTAATTAATATTCGAACTAAACTAATTGAATTAGAAGTACCACTTCAATTAATTAAATTTGGGCTTTATAGTAGAGATTATGAGAATTTGCAATTAATCAATCAGAGAATGATGCGAGGAGTAACTCAATTCTACTTCATTTTTGAATATCCCGAAGGAATGCCCCCATTTCCTATTCCAGAAAGTCTTCAACAATATGAGCAACCAGTATTCCCTGAAAAAAAGTATGAAAAGAACTTCATTGTATTAACTGAAATGAAAGGAAAAGATGGGGTAATCTTAACTTTTGTTCCGAGTCTAAAAGATAAACTTGCGAAACAAATAAATCAAATGTTAAACGATTCAGAGTTCTCAGAATCACCTCTAAATTTTAAAGAGATTATTCCTGATTATTCTAGAGAAATGGGCATCTATTGTGTTTGTGGCGAATTAGCTAACATTACAAATGTCCAAATCTGTAATTGGAAGAATGAGTTTAAATATTACTTATTTCAAGGAAAACAATGTAAGTGCGGTGAGGGCATTTATGCAGTCTCTGTAATGGATGAACAAGCCGAAATTCCAGAAAAACTAAAAGAAATTTTCTTAGACTAAATTTTATTTCTTTTTTATTTTTGAATAATAATCATATAATAGTCTATAAGAGCGAACTGCGCGTTCAACTTCATTTTCAAAAACAGGAATTTTTAATTCTGTCGCAGTTTTTATAACTCTTTTTGCACCTTCATGTTCTGCTTGAATCAAAATAATAATAATGGGTTTATGGGGAAATTTTGATTTTAATGAAGCATATATCCCTATATCGAACTCTATTTCGATAAAGAATTCTAAAGCTAAAATTAAACCATCTACAGAATTATCTTCTAATAACGTTTGTGATGCTGTATTATATATTCCACAAATCTTGATACCAATAAACTTTTCAGGGGGCCAAAAATCTACTGGATTACCAAAAGTACAAGTTGATCCTCCCACTTTATCTGTGATTATATCTCTTGATTGCTTACTTAGTCGTGCAAGCGATAAATGTTGTTTTCTCATTTCTCTAACTATTAAATGGATAGCTCCTGATGAGGGGCCTATTAAACCAATTTTTGGACCTTTTGGTTTAGGACACCATAAAAATATTTTTGCTACCTCAAAAAGTTCAATATAATTAAAGACTTCAATACCTCCAGCTTTCTTCAATTCTTTTTCTTTTAATTCTTCTTTTCCCACATAAAAAAATAGGATAGGTTTAAAAGGAGCCACACTTTTTACTGCTTCGACTAATTCATCTGTGATCTCTCTTAAAAAGAGGGAAATTACTTTTGTTGTTTCATCCTTTAAGAAAAATTCAAGGATGTCTGCTTCATTTATATGATAACCTTTTCCTAAATGGATAACTTTGGAAATGGGTAACCTCTGGGAAGGTGTCCACCAGCCCATAGCTCCCGCAAGACCTCCACTTTGAGCAATAAAACTTATGCCTTCTTTTATGTTTTTATTCTCCCGCATAATATGTTGTCTTACTGGAATAATTGAGGTTGTAAAATTATCAATAAAATTAATCACCCCAAGCATTGATGGCCCTAGATAAGTAATAGCATATTTTTCGCATATTTGGTGTAATTTTATTGTTATATCACTAATATTCATACCAGGTTTTAATTCTGTTTGAATAGCAATATATTTTACTCCCATTTTACCTAAACTTTCTACGATCTCTAGTATATTTTTTCCTAATACTATTACTGCAAGTTCAGGTGCTTCAGGGAGCTCCTCAAATGAATGATATGATTGAACTCCTAAAATCTCCACAGCATTTGGATTCACAATATAAAGTTTTCCTTGATAAAATATTTCTAATAGATTTTTTAACACCGTATAACTGAAAGATAATGCTTTTCTAGATACTCCAATAATTAACACGCTTTTGGGATTGAAAAAAGGCTCAAGATTTTTCAAGATTTTATTATTACTATTAATTACTTTATCTTCAGTTATGTTATTAGAGAAATTGGATTATTAAAAAGTTGATGTTGATATATATTTTATCTTTATTTCTTCAAAGAATATGCTTTTAAAACAAATTCTACTTGATCGATAATCACCTATTGAAATAATATTAGAGCTATTTGATTAAAAGAAAATATTATTCTTTAAATTACTAAAAAAGAGTATGTTCAAAGTGAAGATAAAAAGACCAAAAGTAAATTAAGTTGAAGCAAGTTCATATATTGGAACGTCTTTTCGCTTTTTAGCATCATACAAAGGAAGTCCTGACTTTTTAAAGAATTCTAGTGCCTTATATTTTATAACAGCAATAGAACAAGAACTAGATATCTTCATTGAAGCAATTCTAAGTCTGTCTCTTACCAGAGGAAGATTTCTTAAGTGGGTGCCAACTTCGCAAATTATTTGGCCTGCCCGGACTCTAGCACATACACCAGTTGAACGTCCAAAAGAGTTTCTCATACCACTCTGGACTCTATCAGCTCCAGCGAATGCCAACATACGATTTTCGCGATATTTCTGAAATGGTTTTGGTCGTACACGAAATCTATAATTTGTCCTCCCTAAATATTTTTGTAGTGCACTATTTATTGTAATACGGACTGCCTCAAGAGTGTTCGCGGATATTTGAACTTGGTGATCAACTTTCAATCCAATTGTTAATTCCCACTGGTTCCAAGGGACTTCCTTTGCTCCTCCCCAGTACCTCTGTATCTTAGATTGAGCACCACCACGGGCATATTCCCTTCTACGATTAGAGGAACGTTTGTATTGAAAAGGGCGCCTACTCCAACTAGAGTAACAACGCCATGGTCTTCTGTGAGCCATCTCTCCTCATTCACCTATTCGGTTAAATTCCTTAAATCTTTATGTAATAATTTAAATTAAAGTATTTTTAGTATTTTTTATTCTTCTTGCAATTAATAAGAAATAAAAATAAATATACTTATTAAATTAATTCCATGAAGAATAGTTAAAAAATTTTATTAAAGTGGGATGCTAAGAAAGGTTTTTCGATATTATGATTGATAATTATACTGCATTTATTAAGAAAACAGAATTATTATGTAAAGGATTATATCTTGATGAAGAGCTAATTAATCATTATAAAGAGCAAGGTATTGAAATCGACTTTGGTCGGAAAGGAGGAGCGGGGCCCTTAGGAGGACGCTACTTTTTATTTGAAAATGGGCTTTTGACAAATGTTGCTCTTTGGGATAATATAAATAGGACAGATTTAGTATTAAAGGAAAATCGTGAAGGATTTTTTGAAGTATTTAATATTGAAAAAAACGATTCTTTTGGTAAATTAAAACTTGTTCAAAATCCAGAATATTATAAACCTAAATATGTAACTTCTGACGGTATTCCAATGAAAAAAATCGCATTAGTTCATGGTGTAGATTGTTTAGCAAGTACAATATATCAGCAATGTGTGTATTGGGCTTGTGGGGAAGGATGTAAATTCTGCGGTATTGAATTGAGCTTACATTCAGAAGATACAATTTTAGAAAAAAGTCCTCAACAAATCATTGAAGTAATTGAAGCAGCGACAAAGGAAAAAAGATGCAATCATATGACATTAACTAGTGGTACAGATGAAACTAAAGATAAAGGTGCTAATCGGTATATAGAGCTTTTAATTGAAATTAAAAAACATTATCCTGATCTTCCTTTACACGTTCAAATTGAACCATTAGAGGATTTATCTTATATTAACATACTAAAGGAGGCTGGAGCTGATACAATTGGAATCCACATTGAAGTGCTTGATGACACCATCAGAAAAGAAATTACACCGGGTAAGTATCACATTCCGTATAAACAATTTAAAAGAAATTGGGAATATGCTATTGAGATATTCGGCAGTAACCAGGTGGAAACCTTTGTTTTAACTGGGTTTGGAGAAGAATATAATAAATTAATATCTGATATAGAAAAAGTGGTTTCCTTAGGCATAATCCCATTTATAACACCCGTGAGATCTATTCCCGGAAGAAATAATTTGCCTATAACGGATCACACATTATTAGTTAAAATCTATCAGAAAGCAGCTAATTTAATGAAACAATATGGAGTGAATCCCTTGGAAAATAAAGCTGGTTGTGTGAGATGTGGAGGTTGTTCAGCTATAAATGAAGCATATAAAGTTGCTTAAATTAATGTCTATTTTAAAATAAAACTAGATTTGATACTAAACTTAATAAAAAAAGTTAATAAATTTATTTTATTATCAAAATTGTAGATTTGTATTATTAAAGAGATTTAGTGGAAATTTTTATTATAATTAATTAAATAGGAAAAAATATATGACTGAAATTGATGAAAGTAAAACTTTAAAACCAACAAAAGGAGAAAGAAAAGAAAAGTTTCGAAACCTTTCCGACATTGAAATACAAAAATTATATATGCCAGATAATATTCAGGATTTAAATTATGTAATGGATTTAGGAGAACCTGGACAGTATCCGTTTACACGTGGAGTCTATAAGAATATGTATCGCGGACGCCTATGGACAATGAGACAATTTGCAGGATTTGGTAATGCTGAGCAAACGAATCAACGTTATAAATTTTTGTTAGAGCATGGTCAAACTGGATTAAGCGTAGCCTTTAGTTTGCATACTATTTACGGAATTGAAGCAGTGGATGAGAAAGCTTTAGGAGAGATAGGAAAGGAAGGAGTTAGTATCGATACTCTTAAGGATATGGAGACCTTGTTTGATGGTATAGATCTTTCAAAGATAAGTACATCTATGACCATAAATGGACCAGCTTCAATTTTGTTGGCTCTGTATATTGTAACTGCTGAAAATCAAGGCCATACTCCGGATCAATTAAGAGGTACTATACAAAATGACATACTGAAAGAATATATAGCACAAAAATCATGGATTTTCCCACCTGAACCTTCTATGAGACTTATTGTAGATACTATTGAATATTGTACAAAATACGTGCCTCAATGGTATACAATTTCGATCAGCGGGTATCACATTCGTGAAGCAGGATCGACAGCAGTACAAGAGCTAGCATTTACATTAGCAGACGGTTTTGCTTATGTTGAAGCTGCTATGGAAAGGGGCTTAAATGTGGATGATTTTGCTCCAAGATTATCCTTCTTTTTCAATTCTCATAACAATCTTTTCGAAGAAGTTGCTAAATATAGAGCTGCTAGAAGAATATGGTCACGACACATGAAAAATAAGTATGGTGCAAAAAATGCAGAATCTATGAGATTAAGATTTCATACACAAACCGCGGGTGTTTCATTAACAGCTCAAGAACCTGAGAATAACATTGTTAGAGTAACTCTTCAGGCTTTAGCTGCCGTCCTTGGTGGTACTCAATCTTTACACACTAATTCTTTCGATGAAGCATTATGTCTTCCGACTGAGAAGGCAGCAAAAATAGGATTAAGAACTCAACAAATTATTGCTCATGAATCCGGAGTAGCTGACACAGTTGACCCACTTGCTGGTAGCTATTATGTAGAGTGGCTAACAAACAAAATGGAAGAAGAAGCTGAAACTTATTTCCAGAGAATTGAAGAATTCGGGGGAGTTATTCCAGCGATTAATGCTAATTTCTTCCAAAAAGAAATCGCAAATGCGTCTTACAAATATCAAAAAGAAGTTGAAAGTAAAGAAAGAATTATAGTTGGAGTCAACGATTTTTCACAAAGGGAACCTTGTTCTACTCCTTTATTAAAAATTGATGAGGAAATTGGTAAACAACAGGTTGAATCATTACAGAAAATTAAACAAGAAAGAAATAACGAAATCCTTAAAGAAAAGTTAGAAAAACTTAAAAACGCTGCGGAGGGAACAGAAAACTTAATGCCTTACATCATAGATGCCGTAAGAGAATACGCCTCTATTGGTGAAATAATCAACACTTTAAAAGATGTATTTGGAACTTATCATGAGGATTCAATATATTAAGGAGGATATAAGAATATGCCAGAAGGAAGAAAAATTAAAGTGGTAGTTTGTAAACCAGGATTAGATGGACATGATAGAGGGGCGAAGGTTCTTGCTCGAGCTTTGAGGGATGCAGGAATGGAGGTAATTTACACTGGGATTCATAACACTCCAGATGACATTGTAAATACAGTTATTCAAGAGGATCCTGATGCCGTTATGCTAAGCATGTTATCAGGCGCTCATAATGCATTATGTCCAGTTATCATGGAAAAATTAAAAGAAAATGGAATAGATGATGTTCTTGTAGCTGTGGGAGGTATTATTCCTGATGAAGATAAACCTTTTCTTGAGAAACATGGGTTAAAGGGATTTCATGGCCCTGGAACTGAGTTAAAGACCATTGTAGAATTTGTTAAGAACAACCTTAAGAGATAAGTAGTTAATGGATTATTCAGATTTAATTGAAAGGCTTTTAAATAACGAACCGAGAGCTGCAGCGCGTTTAATTACCATTGTAGAAAATGATATTACTGCTGCTGAAGAAATAATTAATTCAATATATAAATATACTGGTAATGCTTATATTCTTGGAGTAACTGGAGCTCCTGGTAGCGGAAAATCTACTTTTATTTCAACTTTAACTAAAAAAATTGTTGAACAAGGAAAAAAAATAGGTATTATTTGCGTTGATCCTACTTCACCTCTTACTGGAGGAGCACTTTTAGGTGACCGTATTAGAATGAAGGAGCATTTTACCTTAAATAATCTGTTCATAAGAAGCATGGCAAACAGAGGGCAATTAGGAGGATTAGCTAGAGCTACTGAAGACGTCATTAAAATATTGGATGTATATGGATGTGATATTGTTATCGTAGAGACTGTGGGCGTAGGACAGTCTGAAGTTGACATCTTTAAGTCTGCTCAAACTGTCGCCGTTTTACTTCAACCCGAAGTCGGGGATGATATCCAAGCAATAAAGGCAGGGATTATGGAAATTACTGATATTTTTGTGGTAAATAAGATGGATCTTCCAGGTACAGATAGAAAAGTAGCTGAAATTTCCCAAATGTTAGAATTGGAATCAAGTTTTAAATATAGCTCAGATGATTTTTCCAAAGAATTTACTAAAATCCGAAAATGGACACCAGAAATAGTAAAAGTAAATTCAAAAACAGGGGAAAATTTTGATAAATTTCTCGAAATCGTTGATCATCATAAAAACTTCCTTAAGGAAACAGGAATTCTTGAAAGCTACGAAAAAAATAGAATTAAAAATGAAACATTGCAGATTTTGAAATATAAACTAACCAAAAAAGTAGAAAAATTAATTTCATCTAATTCTGAAATAGAAAAATATATTAATTTAGTGATGGATAAAAGCTTGGATCCATATTCAATGGCTAATTTGATAATAAAATTGCTTGGAATTGATTAATAAGCAAGATAATAGATTATTTTTTCTCTTTCATTGAATATGCTGTAAGCAGAATTTTATTCCAGGCAAAATATGATAACCAATTCCCAATATATGAGGTGTAAGTGCTGCTTTTGGATCAGAATATATTTCATAATCATGTTCAATTCCTAATTCTGCTAACTTTTCATGAAGACTAATAGCCACCTCTGTGAGTCTAAACTCATCTGTACTTTCACAATTTAATTGTAAATGAACTTTCCTTAAAGAATCGGGAAATTTATCAATTAAGTTAATTAGATCATTTTCTGCCCAATTTTTTAATGCCTCTTTATTATAATCAATGATATTCCCATGTTCATCTCTTTTAATAGTCGGTATCAATCTTTCACTATCAGAAAAAATAAGGTCATAAGTATCTGCAATATCATTCCAAGCAGCGTCCCCTACTTGGGCTGACATTTTTTCACCAAAAAGCGCTGTATAAATTGGAATTCTTAATTGCCAGTTAAAACCTTCCATATTTTTTGCATTTGCAGGACTCAAAGCACAAACAGAATTAAATTTTTCAGGATGATGTAGGGTTAAGTAAAATGCTCCATAACCGCCCATTGAACACCCAATCAATGCTCTTTGGTTTTTATCTGGAATAGTTCTGTAGTTTGAATCAATATAATTTATGACATCATTAATAATATAATCCATATAATTACCTATGTATGGGGAATTTACATAAAAACTTCCCTTGGTCATCACATTACCTCTTAAATCCTTGCGTTTAAATATATTAGGAACGTGTAGACTTCCATCAGGTTGAACATAAATAAATGGTTTTAGTTCGCCTTTTTGAATTAAGTCATCTAGAACTTCAAAGGTTAATAATCGATCAATATCTAATTTTTCAAGAATTTTTCGTGGAGCCACCTGAAAATCAAAAGCTTTATCTTTTGAATCTATCGATGTGGTTGTCCAGCTCCAATTATTTCCAGAGTATCCATGCAGAAGATAAATTACTGGATATCTTTTATCATCCTCTTCATAATAATCAGGAGGTAAATAAATATTTATATCTCGATCCGCAGGACTATTTAGTGGATTGTTTTCTAAACTCTCAGCATGAAAATTATCGATTATATATCTATCATTACTCTTTGACAAATTAGTTTACCTCTCATAAAATTAAAATTAATATAATAAAGCATTTAATCTTTAAAAATTATTTTAGGATAAGTAAATATGCTCTTATTTACTTTTTTTAGGATCAATCCATTCAGCATAAATCTCTTCAATAGATAAAGATTTGCTTCGATGGCATTTTTCGCATTCTTCATCAGTTAACTTCTTAAAAGTATAATCACCTACTTTGAAAGGCCGTTCATACTTTACCTTGCATTCTTTACATTTAATAACTGATGTTTTCTTTTGGATAAATCTATCTTTTCTGTCAATTTCTCCAAGATCTGGTATATCCGGGAACTGGGGTTCTTCTGCCATTTAAAACACCTTATATTTATTTCTTATAATTATAATTATTCAGTACTATTAACTTTTTAGATTCTTAACTAAAAGTGTTGGAACTTATTAATGTTTAATAAAAGTACCATTTTGATACTCTCGAAAAGCAATTCTTAGTTCCTCATCAGTGTTCATTACTATGGGACCACGCCACGCAACAGGTTCTTTTATGGGTTTTCCAGAAATTAAAAGAAATCGAACGTTATTGCTTGTGCTTCTTATTAAAACTTGATCACCGTCTTTATATATTACCAGGTTTTCAGCTCCAACAAGATTCTCGTTATCTTCATCAAAATAAGCCTCTCCCTCGATAATATAAGCAATTACATTATTCCCCTCTTTAACTGGATGACTAAATTCTGAATTGGGTTCTATTGAAACATCTAAATATTCTGGTTCAGTAATAATATCTTGAACTGGTCCCCTTTTACCATTTATTTCTCCACAGATTATTTTTATTTTTACTCCAACATCAAAATCGATTTCTGGAATCTCATCTTTTTTAATATCTCGATAACGTGGTTCCATCATTTTGTGTGAAGCTGGGAGGTTTGCCCATAGTTGAAATCCTGCTAGAAGTAAATCTTTTTCATCTTTCTTTGGCATTTCTTGATGAATTATCCCTGAGCCTGCGGTCATCCACTGAACATCACCAGCTTCAATGATTCCACCGTTTCCTAAACTATCACCATGCTCAACTTTTCCATGAAGCATATAAGTAATTGTTTCAATTCCACGATGCGGATGCCAAGGAAACCCCGCAATATAGTCATTGGGGTCATCAGAATGAAAATCATCTAAGAGTAAAAAAGGATCCAATGATGGATCAGCATATCCAAAAGCTCGTTTTAATCTAACTCCCGCTCCTTCCATAGTTGGTCGGCTTTTCAAAGTTAATTTTACCTTTCTAATTTTATTCATTTTTTTGTTCCTAAAACTTTAAATTATATAATCTAAGCATAGGAGTTTAGGTAAAAATAGATTTTCATTATAAACAATAAGGAGAACAAAAAGAATAATTAAAAATTACTAAGATACAAGAGATTTTTTTATAAACTAAAAATCCGATAAATAATTAAAATACAAATTTCAATCCGCTAATTCGTCTGCTTCATTTCCTCTAGAATCTTCTTCCTGTCTTTCTGGTTTCTCTATTTCTTCTACTATTTGATCTTCTTTTATTTCTTCCTTTTCACCTTTTTCTTCTAGTTCTGGTTCTGGCTCTGGTTCTGGTGGTTTAGGCTCACGAGAAATTATTACTTTTGCATATCGAATTACTTCTTTATCTAATTTCCATCCATCTTGGATAACATCTATAATGGTATTATTAGGCACATCATCTCTTTCAACAGAGCTTAAGGCTTCATGATAATTATAGTTAAAAGGATCGTTGATATTCACTTTAGTTGGTTCTGCTTTATGTGATTTTAAGATATTCATAAATTGGTCATAAAAACCTTTTAATATATCATTCTGAGGATTTTCATTTTCAAGGGCTTTTTTGAAGGAATCATATAATGGTAAGAAGGTTTTTAATGTTGAAGCAATATACTGAATTCTTAAATTTTGACGATTTTTCTCCCATCTTTTTTGGGTATTTTCAAATTCCGCTTGAAGGCGCATGTGCTTATTTTTCCAATCGTTTGCTTGATTTTGAAATTGGGATAATTTTTCTTCTGCCTTATTAAGGTTTTTTTCTAAGTCTTGAAGTTTTCCAAGTAATTCATCTTTAGAGAAATATTCTAATTTTCGAGGTTCTTTGCCCTCAATCTGTTTAATTTCAGTTTGTTTTTCTTCTATTGATTGGTCTTCTACTTTACCTGTTGACGTCTGAGAATCATCTGATTTAATTTCATTGTTTACTTGAGATTCTTTCTCTTTCTCTTCTTTTTCTTTATTTTTCCGGGTCATATTCGCATCTCTTTATATTTCATAAAGATTTAGTTTTAATAACTTATAGTTAAGATGAATTGTTGTTATTTTTATAATGATCTCTATATCATAAAAATTTTAAATTTTACCATTAATTATTATTTTAATAGGAAATAATGTAGAATAAAAATATTATATTATAATTGAATTATATTGATTAATAATCTGAGTAAAGTGAATTTTTATCATGAGTGAAGAAAAAACAGAAAAACCAAAAAAGAAGGAGAGAATAATTGGGATAGATTTAGGTACGAGCAATAGCGCATGTGCTGTCTTGGGTGGTACTGGAAAACCTGAAATCATTCCAGCTGCCGAAGGTCGTACATTAGGAGGAAAAGCTTTTCCATCATATGTAGCCTTCGATGAGAATGGTAGGAAAATAGTGGGTGAACCTGCGAGACGACAAGCAGTGTCTAATCCTGACGGAACTGTAACTGCGATTAAGCGTAAGATGGGGTTATCGTACAAAGCGAAAATTAAAGTAGGAAAAGAGTGGAAAGAGTTTTCGCCCGAAGAAATTAGTGCAATGATACTTACAAAAATCAAAAATGACGCAGCAGCGTATCTTGGTGAGGATGTAAAAAAAGCGGTTATAACTGTACCGGCTTACTTTAATGACGCCCAGAGAACAGCTACGAAAAATGCAGGTGAAATTGCAGGATTAGAAGTCGTACGAATGATTAATGAACCAACAGCAGCGTGTCTTGCTTACGGTCTTGATAAAGATACGAAGGACAAGCTTTATAAAATATGCGTTTTAGATTTAGGTGGAGGTACATTCGATATAACCCTCATGGAATACGGGGAGGGCGTCGTTGAGGTCCTATCTACTGCAGGGGATACTCAACTTGGCGGAACCGATATGGATAACGCCATAATTGACTGGATTGCTGGGGAATTTAAGAAGAAAGAAGGGATCGATCTAAAAGGAGATAATAAAGCTATGATTAGAATTAAGGATGCTGCCGAAAAAGGAAAAATAGAATTATCTACAACATTATCCACACAAATAAATCTACCTTATATAACACAAAAAGAAGGAACCCCTGTTCATTTAGAAATGGAACTTACTAGAGCTAAATTAGAACAATTAATTGAGCCAACTTTGAGAAGATTAGATCCTATCCTGCAAAGAGCCGTATCAGATGCTAAAATTCCTCCAAATAATGTGGATAAAGTCATATTAGTTGGTGGTCCAACAAGAATGCCTTCTGTTCAGGAACGATTTAAAAAATTCTTTAAAAAAGAACCAGAACATTCAGTGGATCCTATGGAGTGTGTTGCGATTGGAGCATCAATTCAAGGAGGAATTATTGCGGGAGATGTAGAAGATCTACTATTATTGGATGTTACTCCATTATCATTAGGCGTAGAAACTTTGGGTGGTGTTTTTACTAAATTAATAGAAAGAAATACTACTATACCAACTGAGAAAAAACAAACCTTCAGTACAGCAGCAGACAATCAACCAGCAGTTACCATCAATGTATTGCAAGGAGAAAGAGCAATGGCTAAAGATAATATCTCATTAGGAATGTTCCATTTAACTGGTATACCTCCTGCTCCTCGGGGTATGCCTCAAATAGAAGTGAAATTCTCTATTGACGCTGATGGGATAGTTCATGTTACTGCTAAGGATTTAGGGACTGGAAAAGAAACAGGCATTACAGTTACAGGCGCTAGAGGTTTAAGTGAAGACGAAATCCAACAAAAAGTTAGAGATGCTGAAAAGTTTGAAGAAGAAGATAAAAAAGTGCGAGAATCGATTGAGGTCAAAAATAACGCTGATTCAATGATTTATCAAACAAGGAAATTAATGGAAGACAATAAAGATAAAATACAAGATAATGAGAAAAATGAAATAGAAGCAGCAATCAAATCTTTAGAGGAAGATATAAAAACCGATGATGTAAATCGAATTAAAATGGGCATTGAAAATTTACAAAAATCTATGTATGGATTTTCTCAGAGAATATATGCTTCGCAGACCCAAGACCAAGTATATCAACAGGCAGCTGAACAAGCTCAGCGAGCTGCTAGTGGTATGGGTGATGTTCCACCAGGTGGCATGGGTGGAGCCCCTCCAGAAGATGCTGGTACTGGAGGAGGTGGTGCGACATATAAAAAGGAAAAAGAAGAAGACAAGAAGAAGAAAGTAGTAGATGTCGATTGGGACGAAGATTAAATTTCGATCCTTTCTAAAGAAAATGAATTTTTTCTTTTATTCCATTCATTTTTTAAAATCTTTTTTTCAAATACCAAACCCAATATTGATCCATTTTTTTGATGAAATTTTGGGTTAAAAAGAATAAAAAAGAATAAAAAAATTTAGATGGCTAATATCTAATCGTTCTAAATTCACAAGATTATCAAGACCTTCAAAACCGTCTTAGCGAGTAATAATAATTACAGTTAGAATAATAATAATGAATACTACTACGGGAATGCATTTAAGAATGCAAAGGTAATCTGTATATTTATCTACTTGTTCTTGTTTTATATCAGAGAGCTTCGCCCCACAATGAGGACAATATTCGGGTATCTCTGCAGAAATGATATCAAAACTTTGGAGAGCCGACCTTGCGGGGTGAATAAGCCGTCCGCACTTTTCACATCGAGCGTTTGTTTGTTTTTTTTTCATTTATTTACTTTTTAATTTTATTAGGATTTCTTTTTGTGCTACCAATAATAATTAATTATTTAGAAATTTAAAGGTTCATTTTTAAAATCTTTTTTACAATTACCAAATAATATTCATTTTTGATTAAATTCTAAAAAAAATAAAGAAATTTTGTTTTATAGATTTACAAACCTTTCAATTTTATAGCGAGGAAAAATAGAATCCAAGAGAAAAAGAACACTATTATAGCAATCAGTAGCCATGATTGGAAATTCGCTAAACCAAAAAGATAAACCCTAGGTAATAGAAGATCATTCCAAAATATAACAGACATGTCGATTAATATGAATAGTCCGAATATCCATAAAAGAAAGGTAATAACTACTATAAATTTACTTGGTGGGGTCCATGCCATTACTTATGCACTATTTTAAAATTTTTTTAAGAATAAAACTTAGTATATTAATATTTGATAAAGTTTTATAAAAGTATTTCAATTTCTAAGTATTTACAAGTTATAATATACACTTATGTCAGGTTTTTGTTTAAGCTCTACCTAATTTTGTTTTTTTATCATATAATTAAATCGAAATGCTAACAAAATACCAAGTTGAAATCAATTTTTTATATGGCTCTTAAAAAATTAATAGGGGTGTTTCTTTATTTTTCAATAATCAATTACCTAAAAAAATATATTTTAGAATCTATTTTACTTAATAAACTGGCAATCTGATAAGACAGTAAGTATATATAGAACATAGATTAAAATAAGTGAATAAAGTGTCATCGAAAAAGCGGGATTATTATGAAGTATTGGGTGTACCTAAAGACGCTACAATAGATCAAATTAAATTAGCATATCGTAGGTTAGCTAGAAAACTTCATCCAGATCTGAATAAAACAGATCCTAAAGCAAAAGAGAAATTCATTGAACTTCAAGAAGCATACGAAGTATTAGCCGACTCCCAAAAAAGAAGTAATTATGATAGATTTGGATTTAGCGGAGTACATGTTGATATGAGCGATTTCTTTAGCGGGGGAATTCCTGGAATAGATGAGCTCTTAAGATCTATTTTTGGAGGTAGTATGTTCGGTGATAATGACTTCGGATTTGGAAGTTTTTTCGGAACAAGAGCAAGGCCCAGATCAAGCCCCCGGAGAGAGGTAGGTCAAGATATTGAAGATTTTGTTGAGATTACATTTGAAGAAGCTATGTTTAGTGTAAAGAAAGATGTTGTAATCCAAAGATATACTCCCTGTGATGAGTGTGAAGGTACAGGGGCAGAAGATCCTTCAAGTGTTAAGAATTGTTCCAATTGTGATGGAACAGGACAAGTTAGAACAATGACGAGACAAGGCTTCAGTACAATTATTCGAACTACAGGATGTAATGTGTGTATGGGAACAGGGAAAATTATTGAAAAAAAATGCAAAGTATGTAAGGGGAAAAAGGTCATACCAGAAACTAAAACAATTCATGTGAATATTCCGCCAGGAATAGAGGATGGAGTTCATCTTAAAGTACAGGGTGCAGGCCATGTGCCCTCAGTAAATGCTATCCCTGGCGATCTTTACTTAGGAATAAGAATTCTAGAAAATGAGCTCTTTATAAGACGTGGCAATGACCTTTTTACACCAATGGATATAGATTTAGTAACTGCCATTTTAGGAGGAAAAATAAAAGTCCCTACCCTGGATTATAAAAATAATCAAATGACTGAAAAAGAGTTGAGTATTCCAGCGGGGACCCAACATGGAACCGAGTTTAGAATCAAAAATCGTGGTGTACCTTATCTAAGAGGAAAAGCGAAAGGCGATCAATATGTGATCGTTAGAATTGAAATTCCAAAAGATATCACTGAGGAACAAAAGAAAATATTGATCAAATTTCAAGAATTAAATAAGAAAGGAAAATAAAGCACAATAATCTTATTTCTTTACTCTTATTAAATTATGGTCTCAAAAATTCTTATTACTGGACCTCCAAGATGTGGAAAATCAACACTTATTTCTAAGTTAATTGAATTTTACTCTAAAAAGAATTTTAAAATAAAAGGATTTTTAACTCCTGAAGTGAGAGAAAAAAGCAGAAGAATTGGATTTGATATTGCAGAAATTTCTTCGGATATAAGATTTCCATTTGCCAGAATTGGAGATTCCAAATCTAAGTATAAATTGGGAAAATATAGTGTATTCATAGATGAATTTGAGAAGGTTATATCAAATTTAGAGAATCTTGATTTTGAACAAGTTGATCTAATGATCATCGATGAAATTGGAAAAATGGAGTTATTTTCAAAAAAATTTCAAAATTTTATAATCAATATTTTTCAAGGGGAATCTAACATAATCGCAACTATTGGGAAAAATATAAAACATCCATATAATAAAAAACTATTTAATCTACCGAATCTGTATAAATACGATTTAAGTTTTCAAAATCAGCAAGAGATATATCAACAAATTATTGATTTAATTAAATAGTGAAATTGAGCTTAAGATAGACTAAAGATTAACTCTCAACTGAAGTAACAGGTTTTTTTTCCATTATTCTTTTATTATTAGTAAGAGCATCTTCAATAGCTTTGATTTCTGCTCTTGTTTTTAATTCGGATTTCTTTTTCATAGTTTCTAAAATTTTCTTTTCATGAAATCCATTCTCGTATAAATGTAAAAATTTCTCAATCGTATCTTGGCTATAGTAAATATAACGCTTATTCAAAAACACAATTAACCATTTCTTATGTTTTTGACGTTTAGAAAGATTATGCATTTGGGATCTAATTTTAGACACAGAACGATCTAATCTTTTAGCAATAAATCTATCTTCAATTTTGTCATATTGATTCAAAATTTTAATCAATCTTCTTTTAGAAGAAAGAGAGGGTATATAAGAAGATATAAAGCCTATTAGAAATATTGCTGATATGAGGAGACCTATTTCTTTACTTAGAAAGAAGATATATAAAATTACTAAAAGAATTATATAAAATAAGGAATTACGTAACACCCTTCCAATAGATTTTGTTCCCTTCCCCATTGAGGTACCCTCTTAACATATTTAAATTGAATGAATAATAATAGGTTAATATAATTTAAAAACTTTACATTTAAGCTAAACTATCAATTTACAATCTTAAAAATTGGTATCTACATTTAGTCTTTAGAATTATTGTCTTCTGGAACATTATCAAATTTATAGAGGATGCTATCTAACATTTTATATTTTGAAGTATATTTTTCTAAAAGTTCTGAATATTTGTCAACTTCTATTTCATCATTTTCAAAGAGTACTTTCAACTCTTTTATGATTCTCCCTGCAGCTGCTTTTTTATTCAGAATCTCTCTTCTTTTATTCATTGGGTATTTGTCTTCAAACTTAATATTTTTAAACTTTCTTAATAATCCAACATCAGGTTCCTTTTGTGGTAAATTTGTTAAATAATTTATTGATTTAGGTAATACGATGGGAGTATTTTCTGGAACACCTACAATTGGCTTAGGATCTGGGAATCCCTTAAAATAGTTATAATCCACAATTTCTTCATCAATTTCCATAATATTTTCATTAACAATGGATAAATTTCTTTTTAAATCATCTTTTTCTTCCTTTGTAATATCTTTAATATTATTCAACACAAATTCCCAGATTTTTTCCGCTTCTGAATAGTAATAAACAGCCTTTTGAAGAAACTTTTTAGGCTCTTTATCCTTTCCACCTTTTTTAGATTTAAGACCTAATGATCCTGATATTCCTAGAGCATATAAATTACAAGCTTTTCCCAAATCGTAATGATATTGAGCTTTTAATTGCAGCTTCTTTCTTTCATCGAAATACTCTAAATAATACAATCTTTTTGACAGTGAACTTAAACCACTATAAAGATTAGATGCTAAGAAATAATTTTTTTTATTCTCTTCATTAACAGATGCCAGACTTTGAGCGAGAATACGTGATTCTTCTGCATTTAATTCTAAATTTTTTGCATTTAAGGTACCCCCAATTATGTCTTGATGAACGGCGGCGGCACTAAAATATGAAGCTGTTTTATATGCTTTACTGCATTGAAACATAGCTGCTATGGCATAGTCCCATTCTTCTTTACTCTCATAACTTTCTGAAAGTAGATTAAAAGTTTTTGCCATTACCCATAAAGCACGAGCACATTCAAACATTATATCATAAATATTTATTTCCTTATTCTCGAGAGGGTCAAAATAGTTCTGAGTTAGATTTAGTTCTCGAAGAATTAAATTATGGTTCCTAGTCTTATAATTTTTATTTAATATAATTAAATACTCATAGAATAAATCCCTTACATTTGGAGGAATTTCTTTATAGGATACTTTCTTTATCAAATCTTCAATATTTCTTATCCTAAAGTGCAGAAACCTAATTCTTTGGACGGTTTCATCTTTAAAGAATCTATAGGCATAACCTATTTTAGCCTCCTTTTTTTTAGTATAATCTTTCTTGACCTCTTTTTTAGCGCTTTTGGTATTGGAAAAACTTTTTCTTTGTTTTGATTTCATCCCCTCTTTATGTCTTAAATTTGCATTAGAAGCTCTTTTTTCCAAAGGTTTGTCTTTTGTCTTATACCCTTTTTTTTTTTTTTCTATTACGTTTAATTGAGGTTTATTAACTGATATAGCTTTACTTTCTGATTTTAGATTATTATGTTTTGAAGAAATATACTCTAAATCTACAGTTTTATTTTTATTTAATTCTTTAAGAAGCTTTTTAGCATATTCTTTATATTTAGCTGCTGTTGATTTGCCTATACCTTTTACTTTTAATAACTCTGCAATTTCAATTGTAGCAAGTTTTTCAACAGTGTCAATTCCCGCTGAGATTAGTCGATCTGCAATCGTTTTTCCAATTTTATCTATTTCTTGTAAATTAGATTCCACAATACCTCATCTTTATATTGAATTTCTATTATGCAATAATAATAATTCAACTTGTTTTTTTAAATTTAATCATAAAATTAATTCATTTAAAGATATATTTAATAAACTGATTTACTCTTATATAATTCTTTACAGATCGAAAAAATGATCATGATTTAGGATTTAGAGTAATACATATAGAATTTTAAAAATTGTTCTATAATATTATGAAAAATAATAAAAAAAAAAAGAAAAAAAAAGAGAAAAGTTAAAAATGCATAACTGCATTCTAACTGGCGATTAATAACCAATCGGGAGTTGGGGGACTCCGGTAGCATACTATTTGTACGCCTATATTATCTGGAAGTCTTGGTCAGGCTTTTCACAGCCACTCCAGCAGGTAATGAATCCGAGATCGACATACTTGTCAAGATCATCGGGAACTCCATCACATAAATCAAATACTTGGCAACAATCTCCAATAACATCTGGAGCGTGGTTGCTGTCTAACTGGACGCATCCATCGACTACAAAATCTACAGTCCAATAGTCAACCATGCAGCATGGATCTGCCCATGGGCAGTGTTCAGGTGCATAATCTGACCATGCGCCAGTTTTAACGATATCAAACATACCAACTAATTTTTCACATAGAGGTGAATCAGACTTACCTTGGAAGATCATTCCACTGCCTCCAAAGAAGTCATAGCCGCCATAAGAGATTATGGTAGCGCCACCGAACTTTCCGGTTAAGCATAAGGGTAGAGGGTCATCTACAGTAAAATCATGAATGTAAACCCAGCCGGTTTCTGTGTCAAGGTCCTCCAACATACATCCGTCAGTTATAGGTAGGAATTCTACCCCGGAAGGAATCTCATCCAAAGGATTATTATATTCCGTAGCATTTTCTCCATTACTTAAGGGTAACCCCCCGGGAACCGGTTCAATTCCAGTTCCGGAAAAAATACTTTGGCCCCAAGCTCCTAATGCGATAACCAGGAATATGGAAAATATAGTTGCCACCAGGATCCCAGCAATCAAAAGTGAGTACCGGTTATCAGTGTCGTCTAATTCCATTGATTAAACACATTTTCTAGATTTTATTAACCACCTTTTGAATTTCTTCAAATGACTTGATAGTCGATCTATAGTTATGTTTAATAACTATTTAAATCTTTCGCATAGAGAACCTGAGAAGCTCTTTTTATAACAAATTATGATTTAGTAAAAATATATTTATACTCAAATATTGAATTGGTGTAAATCTTTGGATTAGAATATAACTTTTTACCATTAAATATTAGTCGAATGTAAATTATTACATAAAAAAAGTATTTTTCTATTTATTTATGACCCATATTTTCCTTTTTTTTGTATCGCAAACAAGATTAAATTTTGAAATTTTCCGCTTACTTATTTTCTATTTTAGAAAAAAAAGGTAGACCGACGAAAAAGTTTAAATATTTTTATATTAAACAATTAACATATTCATAAATCTATAAAAAGAGGGTTGAACTATAAAAATGAAAAAAATGGAAAAAATATCTATTATTGCAATTCTTCTATGCTTTTTTATTTTAATTTCAATAGCAGATCCATTGAATTCTGAAAATCTATTAATTGAAAATGAGGATGATGATCTAAAATTTGATTCAAAAACTTCAGGATTTTGGGAGCTTAATGAGATTTATATTAATGACACTGAAACCGGAGTTGGTGCTAAAAACTGGACTTGGGCAGCAACTCAAGATTGGTGTAGTGGTTCTGGAAATTGGGCTGATCCGTATATTATAGAAAATGTGACAGTTGATGCCGAAGGTACTGGTAGTGGTATTTTGATTACAAATTCTATCAAATATTTCATAGTCAGAAATTGTACAGTCTATAATTCAGCATTAGGGGGAATTGAAGGCGGAATTAAATTAGTATCTACTCACAATGGAACAATCATAGAAAACAATTGTACTGCTAATGAGGCAGGAATATACCTTCGTGATAGCACAAATAATACGATAGCTGAAAATATTTTAAATGGGAATAATTATTGCGGTGTTTGGTTAGATCAACCGGTGATCGGCGAAAGTAATAATGTCGATAATTATATTTTTAAAAATCTTGCCAACAATAATACTTATCATGGGATAGTTTTACGGGAAAGTCGCTATAATTACATTTATAAGAATGAAGCATGCTTTAATGACGACTATGGAATTTTTATTTCGACGAATAGTAGGTATAATGAAATTTATGAGAACTTAATAAAAAATAATTCTCTAACTGGTCTAAGAACGCAAACTAGTAGTTATTATAATACTATTTACAAGAACTATTTTATTGACAATGAGAAGCATGCTGAAGATTTTCCCGGCTCTTTCTTTTATAATAGTTGGAATAATACTAAGATTGGTAATTATTGGGATAATTATACTGGTGTGGATTCGAATGGTGATGGAATTGGAGATACCCCTTTCACTCATATCGCAGGAAGTCCCCAAAGAAATGATAGCCTTCCCATCTTTGGAAACCCCTTGCATGATGGATCTAAAATTCATATCGACGGAGATAAAACAAGTGGGGATAAAAGTTGGATATGGGCATCTACAAGGGCATGGTGCAGTGGTTCAGGAAGTTCAAGTGATCCTTATATTATTGAAGATGTGACTATTGATGGTGGAAATGTAGGAAGTTGTATCTTAATTGGCAATAGCTCCACTCCTGATGAATACTTTAAGATATCAAATTGTAAACTCATTAATTCAGGTTCGGCTTTCATGGATGCTGGAATTACGTTAGACTCTGTTATTAATGTTGCAACATTAATTGAGAATAATTGTTCGAAAAATTACTGCGGAATTTCTTTGTATTCAAGCGATAATAATGATATTGTAGAAAATGTACTACAAGAAAATACATACGGAATTTGTTTAAATTATAGTGATTCTAATCTTATTTCAGAAAATTCTTTTATTGCTAATACTGAATATGCCATCGTAGAAAATAGTGTAGGAAACACTTTTATAAATAATTATGTTATACCTCCACTAATAATAAGTAATATCACTTCCACAAATCCTGATGGCACCTATAGATTAGGAGAGATAATTGAAGTCACAGTTCTATTCTCTGATACGGTCGAAGTTACAGGTACACCTCAACTTACTCTGGAAACGGGTGACACTGATGCAGTAGTTGATTACACGAGTGGTGATGGCACAAATACATTATCATTTAATTATACAGTTGCATTAGATCATTATACTACTGATCTTGATTATATCTCTACTACTGCACTAAGTTTAAACGGTGGAACAATTAGAGGTATCGTTGGAAATGATGCTGATCTGACACTTGCAACTCCAGGAACTGCCAATTCTCTCGGTGCTAACAAGGATATCGTAATCGATGCGAAAACACCATCAGTAAGCGATGTTAGTTCTACTACTGGAGATGGAACTTATACAACAGATGAAATCATTGATATAACAATATTATTCTCTGAGAATGTGTACGTTACAGGCACACCTCGGCTTTTTATAAACACAGGTGTTTGGGTGGATTATAGCAGTGGAAATGAAACAGCTATATTGACATTTACCTATACAGTAGCTGCAGGCCATACTTCATCTGATCTTGACTATACCTCAACGACTGCTTTATCACTAAATGGGGGCACGATTAAAGATTCAGAAGATTTAGATGCCGATCTAACGCTTCCCGCCCCAGGAACACCAGGTTCTCTTGGTTCAAATAGAGATATCGTAATTGACACTACTGCTCCAACAATCTCAGGTATTACTGCCACTAATCCTGATGGAACATATACGGTAGGTGAAGATATATTTATTACTGTAAGTTTTTCTGAAACCGTGTATGTGATAGGTACACCTCAGCTTGCTTTAAACACAGGTGTTAATGCAGGTTATAGCAGCGGAAGCGGAACAGCTACATTGACATTTACCTATACAGTAGCTGCAGGACATACTTCATCCGACCTTGACTATACCTCAACTGGTGCTTTATCTCCAAATGGGGGAACGATTAGAGATATAGTAAATATTGATGCTGTTTTAACACTTCCAGCACCTGGAGGCGCAGGATCTCTTGGAGCTAATAAGGATATCGTAATCGATACTACTGCTCCAACTATCTCAGATGTCACTGCTACTGATGCCGATGGAACTTATGGAATAGGGGCAACCATCTCTATAACAATAACATTCTCAGAAACAGTGTATGTGACAGGTGCGCCTCAGCTTGCTTTAAATACAGGTGTTAATGCAGTTTATAGCAGTGGAAGCGGTAGTAATACTCTAACATTTACCTATACAGTAGCTTCAGGACAAAGTTCCTCTGATCTTGATTATACTTCAACTAGCGCATTATCTATAAATGGTGGAACAATTCAAGATTTAGGAACCAATGAAGCAACCCTAACGCTTCCAACACCTGGAGGTGCAGGATCTCTTGGAGCTAATAAGGACATTGTAATTGATGGCATAAGACCTTCGGTTTCGAATGTTAGTGCTACTGATGCCGATGGAACTTATGGAATAGGGGCAACCATCTCTATAACAATAACATTCTCAGAAACAGTGTATGTGACAGGTGTGCCTCAGCTTGCTTTAAATACAGGTGTTAATGCAGTTTATAGCAGTGGAAGCGGTAGTAATACTCTAACATTTACCTACACAGTAGCTTTAGGACAAAGTTCCTCTGATCTTGATTATTCTTCAACTAGCGCTTTATCCCTAAATGGAGGAACGATTCGAGATGGTATAGGAAATGATGCTGTCTTAACGTTAGCAAACCCTGGAGCAGCTGGTTCTCTTGGAGCCAATAAAGATATTGTAATTGATGGTATAAGACCTTCGGTCACGAATGTTAGTTCTACTGATTCTGATGGGACGTATGGAATTGGAGCAATTATATCCATAACGATAACTTTTTCGGAAACTGTTTATGTTGCAGGAGTACCCACACTTACTCTAGAAACAGGTACTATAGACGCTGTTGCAACTTACAGTAGTGGAACTGGAACCAATACATTAACATTTACTTATACTGTGATAATAGGACATACTTCATCCGATCTTGACTATGTTGCTACAGACTCATTATCACTAAATGGCGGAACGATTCAAGACGGAGTAGGAAATGATGCTATTTTAACACTTCCAACTCCAGGAGCAGCAGGTTCTCTTGGTGCAAATAAAAATATTGTGATAGATACAGATGTTGCTGCAGTAGTAGATGTTACTTCTGCAAAAGCTAATGGATCCTATGGAGAAGGAGAAGTTATAGTAATTACAATAACATTTACAGAAACAGTATATGTTACTGGTACACCTCAGCTTACATTGGAAACTGGTGCCATAGATACGGTAATAGATTATACTGGAGGCAGTGGATCTACAACGTTGTCATTTATTTATACAGTAGCCTTAGGCGATAATACTATTGATCTTGACTATGTTTCAAATAATGCTTTATCTCTGAATGGAGGAACCATTAAAGATGCAGGGGATAATGATGCTATTCTAACACTTCCAAATCCGGGAGCTGCAGGTTCCCTTGGTGCTAATAAGGATATTATAATTGATACCACTATTCCAATAATAATTGGCGTCAGCTCTACTAAAACCGATGGAGCTTATACAGTAGGAGAAATCATAGAAATAACAGTAATCTTCTCTGAACCTGTATTTGTTACTGGCACACCTCAAATTACTTTAGAAACAGGAACTATTGATGTCGTGGTAGATTATTCAAGTGGTAGTGGAACAGATACCTTAACATTTACGTATATGGTAGCTTCAGGACAAACTTCATCCGATCTTGACTATGTCGCTACGGACTCATTATCATTAAATGGAGGGACGATTAGAGATATAGTAAATAATGATGCTGTTTTAACACTTCCAACACCTGGAGCTGCAGGCTCTCTCAGCGATAACAAGGATATAATAATTGATACTACTGCTCCAACAATCTCAAATGTTAGTGCCACTAATCCTGATGATACATATGGAATAGGAATAGATATCTTTATAACAATAACATTCTCAGAAGCAGTGTATGTTACAGGTACACCACAACTTGCTTTAGAGACAGGTACTATTGATGTTATTGTAGATTATATCAGTGGAAGCGGAACAAATACCTTAACATTTACCTATACTGTAGCTGCAGGACAGACTTCATCCGATCTTGATTATAATTCGACTATTGCTTTATCATTGAATGGAGGGACAATTCAAGATGGAGTAGGATTAGATGCTGATTTAACACTTCCAACACCTGGAGCTACCGGCTCTCTCAGCGATAATAAGGATATAATAATTGATACTACTGCTCCAACAATCACAAATGTTAGTGCTACTAATGCGGATGGAACCTATGGAACAGGTACTGAAATCTATGTAACAATCATCTTCTCTGAACCTGTGTTTGTAACAGGTACACCTCAACTAACTTTAGAAACGGGTTCTACAGACGCTTTGGTAGATTATAGCAGCGGAAGTGGAACAAGTACATTAACATTTATTTATACTGTAGCTTCAGACCATAATTCATCTGATCTTGACTATATCTCAACTAATGCTTTATCTCTAAATGGGGGAACGATTAACGATGCTGGAGATAACGATGCAATTCTAACACTTCCAGCCCCAGGAGCATCAGGTTCTCTTGGTGCTAATAAAGATATTGTAATAGATACGACAGTAGAAGCTGGACCAGATTTAACTCTATGGATAATAATTGGGGGAAGCGCAGTAGGAGTTGCAGTAATTGCGACAGTAATTATCTTAAGAAGGAGAAGAAAAGGAAAATCTAAATTTAATTATTAAATTATTTTTTTTTTTATTTTAATTTTTTTTATTAAAAAGAGATACTAAAAATTATTTTTGATAGCTAAATCATAAATTAGTTATTATTTTAAAAAACGTAATATAAGATTACCAAAGCTAAAGTGAAAAATGTAAGAGTTAAAAATTTTCTAACCTTGCTTTTTTTACTTTTATCTAAGGTTTTATAATATTTAGTTTTAACAATAATAGTAGATGCAGGAATCATTGCCCCTATACTAATGATTGTAAGATAAAATCCCATCGGTCCAGTAATTATATCCCAGAAATTAAAAGGTTCTCCAGTATATTTTACAAGATTTACTCTTGCTTGCCCAATGTTCCCAGCAGTATCATTTGCATAGAAATTTATTGTTATTATATCACCATGAGTTAAATTATCCCATAGATTTTCCCACATAGGCTCATTAATTTTATCAATATCGCCCGTAAATAGCACTTTTTCGTTAATATCTTCAATAATATACCAAGTAGAATCTAGGTGAATATCAAAGACTGAAATTTCAAAAAATGGAGAATCTCTTACAACATTTTGATTCTCAGTAGGAGAAATTATAGTAATATTGGGAAGAACCGAATCTTTTTCTAAATATAATTTATTTAGATCATTTAAGTTGCCAGCAGTATCGTTTGCATAAATTTCAATAGTAAAGATTCCTTCGGGTAAATTACCCCATATTATACTATCAAGTGCTTGGGGAATGCCGTTTAGTAATTCTCTTTTTTCACTATTAGTTATATACCAAATTTTATCTAAATTTGGATCAACCGCAGTTATATTTATATAGGGAGCTCTTCTACACATAGTATTATTATAGGGTAAATTAATATAAACAGAGGGAATTATAATATCTTTTCGAAGAATAATCTCATCATAACCCATATTTCCAGCAGTATCATTAATATAGAACTTAATTAAAACAGTACCGTTGCCAATTGCATTCCAGTTATCTTGATCTAATTGAACATTCAATTCTGCAAAAGTAAAGTTATAATTATTTAAAGTATACCAGGTAGTATCAATTTCGATACCGCTTTTATAAATTGTAACGTTAGGAGATTGTTGACCATATAATTCATAATCATGAGGATCTTCAATATTGATAATTGGGTCAACAGTATTTTTTCTTACTATTCTATCAAAATGATTTATGTTATTTAATGAATCATTTGCAGAAAATCGGATTGTTAGGGTGCCATCTCCAAATAAATCCCATGCAGATTGATTAATCATGCCAGAAAAAGGCACACCAGAAAGAACAGGAATGAAATAAATGGATGAATTAAAAGTTGATCCAATCAATTGGTACCAAGTCTCTTCTAAATTACCTTCAGTTACAGTAATATCATAATTTGGAGCTATTGCACCAAAAAGATCATTATGTTGAGGGGAATAGACACTTATATCTGGTGGAGCAGTATCTTTATAAATAGTTAATTTAATAGAGTCATTAATATGTCCAAAAATATCTTCTGCAAAAATCTCCAATAAAACAGGTCCATCTGGTAGTGGTACCCATTTATCCCATGGAACTTCATAATCAGTATCATTAGGAATAACTTGAGGTGTCATCGGACCAAGTTTATAACGAATGACGTCAAAATTAGGATCATAAGCAATTACATGGATAATGGGATAAATACTCCAATAAGAATTATTCTGAGGCGAGGTCACATAGACATTGGGAGGTAATGTATCCTTATATAAAACAAAGAAGTAAGTATTATTAACATTACCTGCTGTATCATTTGCGAATATGTTTATTATGAACTCTCCCTGGGATAGGCCATTCCATATTGTAGCATCTAATGGTTCTGATACGCCCTCCTCAAGTGTCCCTTTATCGGCTCCAACAGTATACCAAACTGAATCAAAATTCACGTCATTAACATATATTTGAATATCCGGAGCTACGCTGTAATAAGTATTATTATTGGGCAAATATGGATTTACGTCCGGAATAATGGTATCTTTAAACAGGGTTATTTGTACTAGATCATTAAGATATCCAAAGGTATCATTAGCAAAGAACTCTATAACAAAAGCCCCTTCAGGTAAACTATTCCAAATATCAATATCAAACATTTGATCGGTATTATTGGTTAGAGTAAAATTTTCTGATCCAGCGTGGTACCAAATTGTATCTAAATTTAGATCTATAGCCATTACATTAAGAGTTGGGGGCACATTCCAAACACTACCAGCTGCTGGCGTATTTATCATTACTTCTGGGGGTTGAGTGTCTTTATATAGAGTTAAAACATAATTGTCACTGATATGATTAAAATCATCAATAGCCCATATGTACATCTCAAAAGGACCATTCCCTAAAGAGCTCCAAACGCTGCTATATAGCAATTCTTCAGTATTATTTAGTAATAAATCTTGATATCCTCCAACTCGATACCAGATGTCGTCTAAATTTGGATCTATAGCAGATACATTAATGGGAGGTCGTGTATTCCAACTTGTTCCATTAATGGGTGAATTTATTATAATATTTGGCGGTAAAGTATCTTTATATAACATTAATGAATAGGAATTATTGAGTTGATTTAATGTATCATTTGCAAAAATTTCTACAATAAATAGTCCTTCATTTAAACTGTTCCATAATGAACTATTTAAGGGAGTCGGAGAATTATTAGGTATTTCTATCTCTGTTGCACCAATTTTATACCAAATTTTATCAAGGGTTAAATCAGTAGCAATTACATGAATATCTGGGGGAGAAGCATAATACGTTTGATTCGTGGGAGAACTAATAGTCAATTGAGGAGCACTAGTATCTTTATATAGCATTAAAGTATAAGTATCATTGAGATGGCCAAATGTATCATTAGCAAAGATTTCTACATAAAAAGCTCCTTCAGATAAACCATCCCATATATTAGCATCAAGCATTTCTTCTAAATTATTTGTTAAGGAAACATTAGTAGTTCCTACTCGATACCACACATCTTGAAAATTAGGATCATATGCGGATATATTAATGTAAGGAGCTGAATTCCAATACGTTAAATCATCGGGCGAATTTATAATTATACTAGGAGCAATAGTATCTTTATACAATGTTAAACTTATTTCATTCCCATTTCCTAAATCATCAAAAGCAGAAAAAATGAGTTGAAATTCCCCTTGGGATAATTGATTCCAAATAATTTGATCAAGTGGTACTTCTGTGTTGTTATTATACCAAATATTTTTTGGAGAATCAATTCCGACAACAGAATAAGTAAGAGAAGCAAAATTCGGATCGATTACTGTAACATTTATCAGAGGACGATCATCATAATATGTTAGGTTAGATGGTCTATTAATAGTCATTCTGGGGGCTAGAACATCTTTATATAACGTGTGAGAATAGGTGTTATTCACATTTCCAACAGTATCATTAGCATAAAAATAAATAGTGAATTCCTGTTCTCCTGATAAACTTGACCAAATAGTAGAATTTAAAGGTTCTAACACTCCATTTGTTATTAAAATTTTTGTTCCTCCTACAGTATACCAAACACTATCAAGATTTAAGTCTGTTGCTGATAGATGAATATCTGGTGGGATATTCCATTTTGATCCATCTTGTGGAGAATTAATTAATAATGCAGGACTAATTGTATCTTTTTTAACGTAAAATGTATCATTATTTACCTCAAAATTACCCGCATCATCAAATACTCGGACAGAGACCCAGTTAGTTCCTTCTTGACATGCGTCAAAATCTATTGCCCAGTCAAGAGTATAACTGGACGCTCCATGATCTGTAAATATATACGTCCAATCTACCAAAATAATTCCACCTTGCCCTGTAGCACTGGTAATTTTATACTGAGCAAAATCGAGAGTGGAAGAAGGACTGGGATCAATAAAATCCACATTATACGTAGTACCACCTGCATTACGCCACATATCATCCCCTTCTTGTAGAGGATCAATTGTGGGTTTAATTGTATCTAAATACAATAGTGTCGTATTATAATTATTATAATTGATATTTCCTGCTGTATCTCTTAACCATACATAAATAATGTGAGTTCCATTAGAATTTACAGTAATTCCGGTTAAAATTTCAATATTACTTCCTTCTACATAAATTCCATCGATATCTGATGTTGGAGCAGAGTCCAATTTATAATATACTCCAATAATACCAGACATATCTGAAGGATTTGTCCATGATACGTTAAAATAATTAATATTTGTCCAAGAAGATGGAATTGCTATTAATCCAGATGGAGCTAATGGATCTGAAGTATCTAAATAGAATTGTATAGATACATAGGTATTATAATCGATATTTCCAGCAGCATCCACCAACCATAAATAGGCGGTATGTGTTCCATCATTACCTGCAGTAACCACAATAGACTCAATGTTATAACCCGCAACATAGGTTCCGTTCGTATCTGATATAGGAGCAAAATCCAAGCTATAATAAACACCTACTATACCTGAAGTATCAGTAGGATTGGTCCAGGATAGATTAAAACTATCAATATTTGTCCAAGAGGAAACATTTACACTTAGTCCAACTACAGAAGAAGGGTTTGCTGTATCCAATAACAATTGTGTTGATGCATAATTATTATAATCAATATTTCCTGCTGTATCATTTAACCATACATATATGGTGTGAGTTCCGTCTGTCGCGACAGAAATACCAGAAATTGATTGTATATCAGCACCCACTTCATAAATTCCACCTGTATCTGAAGTAGGGATAGAATCTAAAGAGTAATAGGCACCAACAATACCAGAAATATCTGAGGGATTTGTCCAGGTTAGATCGAAGCTATCGATATTTGTCCATGAAGAGGGAGTTGCTGCTAAGTCAATCGGTGCATTTGGATCTTCTCCATCTAAATACAATAATGTCGTATTATAATTATTATAATTCACATTTCCTGCGGCATCTCTTAACCATACATAAATAGGGTGAGTTCCATTAGAACTTACAGCAATTCCGGTAATAGTTTCAATATTTGTGCCTGCAACATAAATTCCATCTGTATCTGAAGTAGGGGCAGAATCTAAAGTGTAATATGCACCTACAATTCCAGAAGTATCTGAGGGATTCGTCCAGGATAGATTAAAATCGTTAATATTTGTCCATGAAGATGGATCAGCGGAAAGGCTAATTGGAACAGCAGGGTTCACAGAATCTTTTGTGACTTGAACTGAGACAGAATTTTCATTCGATGCTGAATCATTAGCAAAGAAATTTATATCAACCGGTCCATCTGATAATGAACTCCAGCCACTTTGACTAATAGTACCATTATCTTGGAAAATATATTTTGTGGTATCAGTATTTAATGTATACCACATTTTATGTAAATTTGGATCTGAAATTTCGACAGTGAACTCTGGAGAGGTTGAATTAAAAAAACCGCCTGTTGGAGAAATAACATTAATAGTTGGATCAATAATGTCAATTCTAATGATTGCATCTACCTGTCCTACATCACCTAAGGAGTCGTTTACATAAAATCTAATAGTTGCGGTCCCATTATTAAGATTGTCCCAGAGAGTTTGATCAAATGTGTCATTAATATCTTCATTTAACGTTCCTTCTAATTCCTTTGGTACAGATTTCTCACCAGTTTCTAAAAATTGATACCAACTATAGTTTCCTATACCTGTAGTAATAGTTAATGAATAATTTGGAGCAATTGTTCCAAACAGCGTATAATTATTTGGTGAATGAATAGAAATAACAGGTGGAGCTGATGTTTTTGGTTTGAAATCCTGATTAAAACTATTATCTTGCTTAATGGAAGACATATAATAAATGATTAAATTAGAGTTAGAAAAAAAAATTAACATAAAGCACAAAATAAAATAAGCTGATATTTTGGAAATTCGTCTTAATCTTTTTTGTGATTGAGATTTACACCAATACTTTTTCGTTGTTATTTTCCTCATTGCTGAAGGTAACAGACCCCGCTTTAAAACCATTTTTAGAGACCGTATTGGATTTGTTAATTCATTAATAAAAAATTATTGGAATGTTTATATATTTTGTCGTACGTCCCACTTTTTCACGGGAGAAAAAGGAAATTCAAACTTTTCAAAGGTTAGAATCAAATTATAAAGAATTGACAATTTTTATAGATATCTAATGAAATAGTATAGGATCTTAGTATATAAATTAAGGAGATTAATTTTTTTTAAAATATCTGCTTAAATTGGTCAATACCTTTAATAAAAAAAATAACACAAAAAATTTTTATTGACATTCTTTTTATCCTAATAAAATTTTTGATTAAATTCTAAATAGAACAACCTTTAGTTCTAATGAAGTGGAAATGCGATAAGTGTGGAGAAACCTTTAAATTATATGATATACCTAAAAAATACCCAAAATGTGGTGCTGAAGAAAACACTTTCAGTTTAGTTGATTAAAAATCTTTTATAGAATAATTAATTTTTATCATCTAACTGTTAAGTATATTTTGGTACTGTTGAGAAAATATGGTTGAATGCAATCAAGAGAGATTAAAAGAAAATTGTGATTGTACATATAGTTGTTCGAGAAGAGGTAAATGTTGTGAATGTATTGAATATCATTTGAAAATGAACGAATTACCTGGCTGTGTTTTTGCAAAAATATCAAAAGATGCAGAAATATCCTATAATAGAGATTTTAATTACTTTGCAAAATTAGTTTTAGGCAGTTAGAGTTCAAATCAAAAAATATTAATTATTAAGTCCTTTTGTAATCTCCAATAAAGTCAAACGAGGGAAGAAGATAATTAATCTCGATAAATATCTTAATAATATATTTCAAAAGATTAGCTTAGAATTCTGTGATAGTTCAGGTGAAAAGTTATTAGGTTCCTTAGAATTTGATAAAATTAATAGAAAAGTGCCAGGTTGGGGGGATTTTATATTAAAAGGCATAGATTATGATCGCTCCGAAACTTTAAGGACAGTAAGGCATATTTTTCGTTCACTATGGGTTTATTATGCAATGATGAATAATAAATTTGAGGTGGATATTAAGAGTGAAAATTTATCTCTCCTAAAGAATACCTTAAATAAAATTTACCAATATAACTCGGAAATTTTTCCACTTCTTCTTTTATTTCATGATATTGGCAGACCATTCAATAAAGAGTGGCATACTTTTGAATCAGCTAACATTATTAAACACAATAATTTATTATCTAAATTTCAATTCAGTTTAAAGCAACAATTAATTCTTTATGGAGCAATAAAATATCATTTACTCCCAGGTACTATATACACAGGTGAATCCAGCTATTATGGGGCGATTTCTGTCTTTAATGATAAAGATTTAGAAATATTATGGGAATCTACTGAGGATATCTCAATCTTCTTTCATATTTTAAATGCTTTCACATTAGTTGATATCTGGGGTTATGATTATTCAAAGATTTATGATCATTATTTTAGATATTATGATAAGATCCGATTAAATATATCAGAAATTTTTAATAAAACTAAGTCGCTTAAGTTTGAAGAACGTAATTTTGCTTTATTTAATGCTCTTTCTAATCTTGACAAGAATAATCTAAAATGGCGTGTTTCTTGTGCGCTAAGAATTTTTCAATTTATAAAAACAAGTCCAGATTTAACGATTGACTTATATTATTCAAAAGTTGATGAAGCTTTAGCTGAAATAGGCATAAATTGGATTACTTTTGCAAAATCACTGGAAGATAAACACACAGTTATTCAATTTAAATATAGCTTACCATTAGTTATGTTATTAGCGTCAGGTTCTTTTAAGCGAGAGCCGATTAATAATGAAGACAAAATTGATCCTAAATTATTTTATTTTTGGCAAAATTGTTGTGAAAAAGTATCTTTTCTAAAAAACAATAAAATTCCTAGAGCTTGGAATTTTATTTTTGGACTTCCAATAGGTTGGTTTTTTAAAAAAGAATACATGAATTATGTAAGAAGTGAACAATTCCTTAATGACTTAAGAAAAATCCCCGCTAAATATGATCCTAATTTTGACAGCTATTTCGTTAATTTTAAACTAGATATTAGATAATTCAGAAAATTGAATTATAAGTTCTAAGAAAAATTTTTTATAATAATCCTTCCTATTAAAAAACAGACGAGTGATATATGAGGCTGACGGTGGGCATGACCTGCTGAGGAACCTCACCTCACTCTCCAAGCAAGGTGTAGCAAAAGCTACTACGGTGAGAATCGTATTTTAGGAACTGAAACGGCACTGCCTTTTTACAGATATTAATGACTTGGAATTAAGCCAGAGAAATTGTTTAAAGGAAAGGTTGGAACGAGCTAAAAACCTTGGTGTAAGGCCAAATGAAAGCGATGAGAATCTTGGAGCGAGCTTTGGGTAGGCCGCATAGTTTGATGCCTCAAGTATTTTTTGGCGACAGAAAATACTACAGAAAGGTGGGTATATATATCACTCGTCTTAATTAATGTTTAATTAGATCTCAATCATTCCTGTAATTCATAAGAAAAGATATCACAGTATTTATTAAATCCAAATTTTCTATATACTTTTTCTCCTAATTCTGAAGCTTGGAGAACACTAATTTTATAACCTAATTTGTATGCTTCTTTTAGCGCTACTCCACTTATTGCTAAGCCAAAGCCTTTATTTCTATAATCGGGTAATGTGGAAACTGCATGTAAACCTGCGACTTCTGACGAGAGATATAATAATAAGGTCGAAACTGGTTTTCCATTATAAAAACCAAGATAAAATCTTGATTCTTTTTCGAATAATAAATACTTTAACAATTCTAAATCGATTTTAATCTTAAATACTAATGAAACCGTAATTGCCCATTGTTTAAGCATTGTATCATTATTTACAGTTTTTATTTCTAATTTATTCGATTCTAAATTGTTATATTTTAAATTTTTGAGACTTAAAGCCATCCCTGCTTGGTGATAAACATTAGAAAAATTATAATCCTCAAGGATGCTTCCTAAATTAGAGGGTTTTGTTAAGGGTCCCACTGTCCAACCATTTGGAGCTTTTTTTTCTCTAATTAGAGCTTTTACTTGATTAATTTCGGCTTCTATATTTAAACCCTCAAAATTTACTCGAAATATACAATCTGGCCATTCTGCATATTTAGATTGCACCCAGTTAATCTTATCGCTTCCCTGCGAATTAAAATTTGGATGATTTGAGCATTTCTCATAAAAATCATCTAAATTACTCTCGATTGCAACTAATATTGATTTCTTATCTCTTAAATACAATTTATTATTCATTTTATTAATTAAAAATATTAGAAATTATAATAATTAAAAAATATTAATTTTACCTAATAATTGCATAAAATTAGATTTCTTTGCTTAGAAATCTTCTGTCTGACATTAGTAGATATTTTAATCGAGTTTATTAATGAATTTTTAAATAGTGAAACATATTTAAAATACTTGAAAATAGACCGATCCTTGGTTAAAGATACAACTGTGTCAATGAAAAAATCTCAATTTATAAAAATGAATTGATTATGAATAGAATAAAAGAAAAAAAAAGAAAAGTATCTTTTTTGATTTAATTAAGGTAAACCTAGAATAAGCAACCCAGCTCCTCCACCAAAAAGCAATAGAAATCCTATAAAAATTGATGCTGTTAGAGACATCACTACTAATAGGGTATTTATGCTTGGACCTGCAGTATCTTTAAAAGGATCTCCAACAGTATCTCCTGTAATAGACGCCTTATGAATATTGGTTCCTTTTCCTCCAAGATTACCATCCTCAATCCATTTTTTCGCATTATCCCAAGCTCCACCGCTATTAGACATAAACACCGCAAAGACAAATCCAGATAAAATTGCACCACCTAAGAAAGCAGCTAATGCTGCAACTCCAAACAAAACTCCAATAGCAATAGGGATTAAAATTGAAATTAAACTAGGTAATATAAGTTCTCTTAATGAACCTTTTGTTGCAATATCAATAGTCCTGCTAAAGTCAGCAGCTTCTTCACCAGTTAATATTTTAGGGTTTTCTTCAAATTGCCTGCGGATTTCATCAACCATTTTGGCGGCATTCCTTTGAACTGCTAGAATTAATAAAGCTGAAAACAATGCAGGAACTACAACACCAATAAATGCTCCAATTAGAACATTTACATTTAATAAGTCAACAGAAGCAATAATAGCTCCTCTAGTTCTTGCTTCTTCAACAAATGAAAATAATAACGCCAGTACAGTGAGGTTAGCAGCTCCTATCGCAAATCCTTTTGTAATTGCTTTTGCAGTATTTCCTGCTGAATCTAACCGATCAGCTGTACGGATCACTTCATCTCCTAGTGCTCCTTGTTCAGCAATTGCTCTAGCATTATCAACAATAGGACCATAAGCATCGTTTGAAACAATTGTTCCCACAATTGCTAACATACCAACAGCAGCCATAGCAACTCCAAAAAAACCTCCTAACCAAAATGCAATTGCCATAGCTATTACAAGACCTAATGCTGGTGGAACGACGCTTATAAGTCCATATGAGAATCCTGAAAGAATTACAACAGCATGACCTTCTTTAGCAGCATTAGCTATGTTTCGTGTTGGTTTTTTATCGTCTCTCGTAAAGTAATCACTTGTAAAGCCTAATATAATCCCAGCAATAAGCCCAATAGCTGAGGTTCCCCAAATTCGCCATAATAAACCAATCTCTGCTGGGGTTACTGTTGGATCACTTATTGAAAGGAAAAATGTAATTAATGCGGATAAGCCAAAATAGATTAAAGTTGCAAAGTAAGTTCCTGTATTCAATGCTTTTCCAGGTTCTTCCGAACCTTTTAATTTTATAAAATATATCCCTATGAGTGAAGATATTAATCCAACACCACATAAGACTATGGGGGTTATTACAAGTATAGCAGTTCCTCCTGCTGTCAATATAACATCTCCAATTGGTGATGCGATAATGCCTGCAATGCCAAAGGCGGCAGCAAGCATCATAGCGGCTACAATAGATGCAACATAAGAATCAAATAGATCACTACCCATTCCTGCGATATCTCCAACGTTATCTCCAACATTATCTGCAATTGTTGCAGGATTCCTTGGATCGTCTTCAGGAAGATCATATTCTGCTTTCCCTACTAAATCTGCGCCAACATCTGCAGTTTTTGTATATATGCCGCCCCCACATTTCATAAAAAGAGCAATACTGCTTGCTCCGAAGCTAAATCCTAATACAACTAAAGGAGTCTGAAAAATCCAATATATTATAGAAACCCCTATTAAAGCCACTCCAACAACCGCTAGTCCCATTACAGAACCTCCAAAGAACGCAATGTCAAATCCCTTTTTTGTATTAACAGTGCAACCTTGAGCTGCTCTTGTATTTGCTTTAACACCGACATACATTCCTAGCCAGCCAGCTAACATTGATCCTAGAGCACCAATTAAGTATGCTACTGCTTGTTCCCAGTTTAGAGTACCTGGATTTATAACAGAAGGAAGTAGAAACAATATGATCAGGAATAATGCTGTAACAAATATTCCTAAAACCTTATATTGAACCTTAATATAAGTTTTCGCGCCTTCCTCGATATACCCCGCTACTTCTATCATTTTTTCATTTCCTGGATCCTCTTTTAAGACTAAATATCTAAAATATAAAGCCATAGCTATTGAGATAATCCCTGCTATTAATGCAACAATTAAAATTAATGGAACGTCCATTTTTAACACTTTTGTATTCAGATTTTTTTAAAATTTTTAAAACAAATTAATTAATATTTAATCTATTAGCCTAAGTCCTATAAATATTTTGAATTTTAGAATCAGTTTAAATCCCAAATATTACAAGAAATTTCAAGTAGGTTAGAATTTAGGAAAAGAATATAATATATCAAAATTTTCAAAAGATAGTATTGATTTCAGAATTATTAAATCCCCAGGACTGTAAAATATTCTCAGCATCATTTATAATATCATCAACTATTACCTTAGTAGGTACTATTTTTCTTCTGTGCCCGATTGCTGTCGAAGGTGCCATAAAATTCTTAATATTGTAATGATAAATTCTTTTATAGAATTCCTCGCTAAAAATTTCAGTAGTAATCCATTTATTTTTAATTTTTTGAGGAACTGGGCATTCTTCAGTTGCCATTAAGGCAGTACCAAGGCAAACCGCGTCAGCACCCATCGCTAAAGCAGCTAAAAAACCTCTTGCATCTCCAATCCCCCCTGCAGCAATTATAGGAATTTTCAGTAGTTTTCTAGCCATAGTAATATTAATCAATGTAGGATTCGAAAGAGGATTTTTAAACCCAGTTCCTTCTAAACCTACTATTGTAACACCATCAGCTCCTTCTTTTTCAGCTGAAACCGCATGCTTGACTAAAACACATTTATGGAACCAGTAACCATCAGATTCATGAACTCTTTTCCCTATAAAGGATGCTTTATAACCAGAAGTGGTAAATATATTACAATTCTCTTCAAGTGCTATATCAACATACTTTAAATATCGTTCTATTGTCTTTTCATCTTCATCTATATCTTTAAAACTATGATGAGGCAAAGAAAGATTTATACCAAAAGGTTTATCCGTAAGTGTTTTCATTTTTTGTAAATCAATTTTAAAATCTTTTTGATCCGGAAAATTTAAGGCGGCAATAATTCCCAAACCTCCTGCATTTGAAAATACGGAGGCAAAATCGGATTTTCCCCAGCCACCAAACGCGCCCATTATTAAGGGGTACTTAATTCCTGTTATTTGCGTAATTTTTGTATTCCAGATCATTTTTTTTCTTCTACTTTTATTAAATTTGTTAAAATCCAGAATCTCTCTTTGGAAATCTGCTTCGAGTAATTGAATATTCATGGAATAATTTATCCAACAATTCTAGTCTTAAATCTTGATCTTTATCCCATAAATTATTTAATTCTAATTTATCATTACTTCGATCAAATAAATCGCCATACCCTGGTAATTCAGCATATTTAGTTAATTTAAAATTTTTTGTAATTAAATGAACTAATCTCGTGTATAATGGTCCATGTGGACCTACTTCCTCATCTTCCGTGATAAGAATGCTATCACGTAGTTCCTTTTTAGTATTTTTCAAAACAGGAGTCATATCATAACCTTGCATTCCTGGTGGTTTATATCTTTCCTTGATTTTGAGTAATTCAAGAATTGTTTTGGGTATATCTACTGAACTGATTAATGCATCAGAAACTGCAGGTTTAGTGATACCCGGAACCTTCCAAATTAAAGGAACTTGCAGAGTACCGTTGAAAGGAGAGATTCCTTTTAAAATTAAACCATGGTCTCCCATATAATCTCCATGATCTGAAGTAAAAATTACCATCGTATTATCTGCCAGACCGAACTTTTCTAACGAAGCTAAAATTTGCCCTACTGCGTAATCTATTAAAGAAACAGAACCATAGCTAAGAGCGATAAACTTTCTTATGTTTTCTTCTGTCTCTTCACGTAGCATTGCATCTCTAGCAGGAGGATGTTCTAGATGTTTCTTTAAATAAGGATGTTTATACAAGCTCTTTATATTATGAACATTTTCGGGGAGTATTATATCCTCCGGTTTATACATATCTCTATACTTTCCTGGTGGTGAAACAGGTTGATGGGGATCAGGAAATGAACAATGAAGAAAGAAGGGTTTTTCTCCATAATTACCATTAGAATATCGTTCTAAAAATGAAATTGTGTTATTTTGGATATAAGTAGTATTGTAAAGTTCTAATGGAACCCAGCTTTCATAAAAGACTTTAAGAACGGGTACTTTTGTGGAATATTCATATACTATTTTTTCCGCAAGTTTGGGATCCCTCTCTTCAATCCATTCAAGGTAATGTCCTGAACAAGCATTACCATGTCCGATAACTAAATCAACCTCTTCAAATCCATAATAAGGTATAGGAAATCTTTCATGAGTTAAATAATCACCTTTAGGATTTTTGACCTTCCAATCATGAAAATCTTCTGCTGATTTTGTTTTAGGGTCGTATCGAGGTGTCCAAGTATTAAAATGAGTTTTACCTATACTAATTGAATGATATCCTCGATTAACTAATGTTTCAGTTATTGTAGGTATATTCTGTGGTAAATTTATTCCATTACTTCTAACTCCATGAACATTAGGATAATAACCCGTAAGTAGAGTCGCTCTATTTGGCATACACATTGGACTCGTGCAGTAAGCCGAGGAGAATCTCACACTTTCTTTCGCAAGTCTGTCTAAGTTGGGTGTCTTAATTACTTTATTGTCATAACACCCTAGCATATCAGCTCGCTGCTGGTCAGTAATAATAAATAATACATTCATTTTATTACTCATTAATAATTCCCCGATTTTTTTTAATCATCATAAAATTACAATTTAAACTCAGTAACTTTTGGTCTTACCTCAATTTCAGGATAGATTTTTCCAACAATAGGTGGACTGCCATTGTATATTTCTTCTATTTCTATTACTCCAAATTTTATACCCCTAAATTTATAAATTCCTGTATATGTTCCTTTTGCTACTTGATATGCCAGATCAAAATTCGCTGCTAATACGGCTAATTTAGCTTGAGTGGGAATAGATAACAAATCTTGTTTTAAGGCAGTTCCAATCGGAAACACCAGTCGATTATGATCTGCTGCTTGTAGTGGTATACATGGAATAATAATCGGATAACCATCCGAAGGATCAATATATGATATAGCCCGAACGCCAATAGTGTTTGTAAATAACTTGTATCCAATAGGATTCAATCTTTTTTCGTCTAGTTTTGTCTTCCCTCCACCTTTTCCTATGATATCTTTTAAGATTCCTTTAATTATACCTACTAAGGGTAAATCTCTAATAGGAGTTACAGCAATGACTTCACTATAATGAGCCTTATAAACATTAATATAGGTCAAATATCGCATTAATTCGGATCTATTGAAAAAATCTAAATCTTCACCATCTGTTCTTGAATGTGTATATCTAATCTTAGCTTGTATAAACTTAAATGGCATATCTGGAGACATATAGAAAACTCCTTGTTTTGGATTGCTTTCAATATTTTTGTTACTCATTCCGCTAGCCATTTCACCCCATACAACTAGATTTTTTCCTCTTGCGGCGTTTGAACTAATAAAAGTTATATGAGGCCATCCACGAGAATCTATAGTAGCTAAAAGTTTAACCAGTATAGCTGGTTCTGTGAATTTAATCATATCTTCTTTAAAATCTGGTAACCACTGAGTTAAATCTTTTTTGTTTCCCATTTTCATTCATAACCTTTTTTTATATTATTTTTTGCTATAACATTATTTAAAATTTAATAACTTTAGTGAAACTCTAACGATTTCAATAATCTTTATTTTAATTGTCTTCTATTCTTTTTGTTAAACCCGACCATTGAACATTTTTCACTCCTGTTTTTTTGGCAATATCGAATAGCGTTTCAATTTCTTGCTTAGTCATTAATACTAAATCCTTCAATGGCCAGTCCATATTTAAACGTTCATATTTAGCAGTGCACAAATTATTAAATGATAATAGATCCCAACGTTCAGGTATATCTCTTAATTTTTCAATAATAAATTTCCCTATTCCTTTTATATTGTCTTCAGTAGCAGTATAATTTGGAATTATTGGAGTACGAATCCACATCTTCTTGTTATTATTCTGAACATAATCTGCGATCATCTCAGCATTTTCTAATATTAGTTCATTTTTTACTCCTGTGAATTCCTGATGTTTTTCAGAATCAATTTCTTTGATATCCAGTAGAACTAAATCAATGAAAGGTAATAATTTTTCATATATTTTCCTATTTGCATAACCACATGTATCCAATGCTGTGGAGACTCCATTCTCTTTACATTTTTTTAGAAATTTTAAAAGAAAACTTGATTGAAGAGTCGGTTCTCCTCCAGAAACAGTAATTCCTCCTTTAGATTTCTGATAATATACTTTATCTTTCTGAATTTCATGGTATAGGCCTTTTAAATCCCACCATTCTCCAAACATATGGAGAGCAGTACTAGGGCATTCCTTCACACAATTTCCACAACTAATGCATTTTTCTCGATCTATATGCACACCATCTTCATCCAGGGTTAATGCTTTCTGTTCACATGTTTCAATACAAGTTTTACATCCAATACATTTATGTTTAAACCATTCTAATTGTGGTGACTTCAAAAGTGATTCTGGATTATGGCACCAAATACATCTTAAAGGACATTGTTTAAAAAATACAGTTGTTCGAATTCCAGGTCCATCTTCAGTAGACATTCTTTGAATTTCGAATATTAATCCCTTCTCTGATTCTACTATAACACTCACCTAATAAAAAATGCAGAAAAAATAATAAAATTTACATCTTATGACATTCACGAGCAATAATTTCATCTTGAAGTTCTTTACCTATTCCTGTGAAATAAGCATTATAACCAGTTACACGGACTAAAAGATTTTTGTAATTATCTGGATGAATTTGAGCATCTTTTAACAATTCTGTATCTAACATATTAACTTGCAGACATGTGCCACCATTCTCAATATATCCTCTTAGATAAGACTTAAATTTCTCTCTATGTTCAGGGTCTCTTAATATACTAGGATTGAATGTAATTGTTTGACTTGTTCCATTTGGTAAGTAATTTATTAATTCACCTTCTTCAGTTATACCCCCTATAGCTCTGCCTACAGAATTAGTAACTGCGGTGGGTCCTTTCAAATCAGCTCCGCTTGTTGGACATATAGCATTAGATAGAAAGGTTCCTTTCTTTCTACCATCAGGGGTTGCGACTGTTAAACCTGCATCTTCTCCTGCCCAATAATTCCATGACAACATTCCTGGTCTATATTGGTAATTATTTGGAGTTTTGAATTTCCAGCACTCATCAGCCCAAGTTTTCATTATCTTCCTTGCCAGCTCATCAGCTTCATTACTATCATTTCCAAATTTTGGAGCTTTATTTTTTAAAAAAATACTCATTTTTTCATATTCAGGGCCTTCAAAGTTGTTCATTATAGCATCTTTTATTTGAGCTATTGTGTATTTTTTCTCATCATAAACAAACTTCTTAATAGCTAATAAAGAATCAACTAGAGTTGCAAAACCAACGCCGTTAACAGTAACAAAATGTAGTTCAGGACCACCTTGTCTTATATCCAATCCTTTTTCTATACATCCTCTCACAATTGAGGATAATAATGGTGTAGGCATTAATTTGGCTGCAATATCTTCATCTTCATCGTATATATCAACTGTATATTTTATTACAAATTCTATTTGTTTTCTCCAAGCATTCCAAAACTCTTCCCATGTTTGGAATTTCTCTGGATTTCCTGATTTTGGGCCTATTTGCTCACCTTTTTTAGTTGCTTTATCGTTTCCAGGCATATTTTTACCATTCCATAAAACTAATTCCATTGTTTTAACAAGATTCGGATTGCAATTTACAGTTCCAGAACGATCATTACCTTGCATAGTATTTTCAAGGCATCCTACACATGCATAGTTCCATACTTCTTCTTTAGGAATTCCTTCAGCTATTAAACCTGCCATACTTCTCTCATCAAAATTTATTAGAAAAGGTGCCCCTTGAGCTCTGGAAATCATATTGATTACTGTATCTAATAATTTATCCGAGCTATTTCTATGTAGTTTTACATTAGGCTTAGGTTCTAAACTTGGATACCATTCATCTATAACTTCTAAAATAGTGTAAGTTAATTCATTAGTTAAATCTTCTCCATTAGGACCACAACCTGAAAGCGTTAATAGTTGCCCATATCCTGAAGTAATACCTTGTCTACCTAAAATTATCATAGCATCATATGTTGTATTGCAATGAAACCAGAAACTTCCCAAAATATCTTTTGCGAACTCTTTTGAAATATTTCTCTCTTCAATAACATCTTTTTTGTAGTATGGCCATAAATATTGATCCATTCGACCGAAAGATAAACCTGCTCCCGGATATGATTCTTCAGCCATTAATAACATATGAGTGAGCCATAAAGATTGAACTGCTTGCCAGAACGTTTCTGCGGGTTCCCAAGGCACTTTTTCCAGATTTTGTGCCATATCCTCTAATTCTTCTACCCGCTGGGGAGATAAAGCTTTTTCTTTTAGTTTTCTACATTCATCAGCATACTTTTTAGCTAAATTTCTTGGAATTTCGGTAGCGATTATTATTGCTTGTAGTTCCTGTCCTTTAGGGCCTCTTTTATCTTTTTTACTTAATTGTTCATATCTTTTTTTTGTCTTTTCATGAATATGCTTAAAGCCTTTTTTTACTACAGTTTCATAGTCGGGAATAATATGACCAGGTGCTGCACCGATATTCCCAAATCCTGAGTAATGGTATTTAAAATTAGCTTCCCGATTTTTGATATTCCATTTCCAATATTTTTTGGCTTCATTTTTATTAAAACACTTGGATAGTTGGGTATTGAATCTTCCACCAGCAATTAAATCATTTCCAGAAATGATTTCCTGAGGTATGTGATTCAACATTACTTCTTGTAAAAAGAATATTCTTCTTTCTGGAATGGATAATTCCCAGAAATTCTCAGATAATTTTACTGGGACTGCCATTGATCTGTAAGAGGTGGCAAAAACACCGTAATCTTTCTTACCTAAAGCTTGTATATAGAAATATACTTCTGGATTGATATACCAATCTCCTTCATGCCAATTAATATCCCAATCAGTTCCAGTAGTGAATGGACTAAATTGATTATTCCACTTTCTTCCTCTACCTTTATAAAAATAATCTCTTAACCACTTTGATCTTTTAGATAAATTTTGAGGTTCAGCTATTTGAAATCTCTGCGATCTTTCTTGTTTTCCAAAATTTTTATTAATTTCGCTCATTTTTTAATTACTTCTGTAATTTTAAATATAGTATGAATGTTTATATTGTTATTAATTAAGAGTAAATCAATTACAATTTTAAAATTTCAATTTATTTTTAATAAAAATTTCCGTTAAATAATAATAAATTATTGATTCAACTAATTGAAATAACTTTATAGCCTTATTATTTATTACTACGTAGTTAGACAAAATTGTATGTATTTTCCTTGAAAATCACCCTTTGAACTATGCTGATAAAAGGAAAAAAAGAAAATAAATTAAAAACTTATTTTTTACTATAGGTTTCTGGACTTCCACCTGTTTCTAAATATTCAGCAAACTTTTTTAAACTATTTAAAAGTATTTCTCCCGCTTTTTTTAGCATTTTTTCCTGATTAGGATCTTCAAATTCTGCCCATCCAGTAATTTCGGCTCCTTCTCCTTTAGAAGTCAGAATGTAGCCCATACTGTTAAAAGGTCCACCTTCAATTTTGTAAGAGATCTTCTTGTTTTCTACTCTCTCTGTAACTGTTGAGGTTAAATCTCCAACTGTCGATTTAATTGCATATTTATCTTCTCCAATTTTTGTATTTTCATTTACTGTGAGATTCCACACAGTTTCTAAAGCATCATCATTTAAGATGTTATAAATTTTTTCTGGAGGAGCAGCAATCTCCATTTTAATATCAAACTTTGGCATTTTTAATCACTTTTAGATATTCAATTAGATTTTTAATGTTTTTAATATACTATTTTCTACTTTTTATAAGTATTTGGATTACCACTTGCTTGGAGATATTCAGCATATTTTTTTAAACTTTTCAAGAAGAGATCTCCAAGTAAATCAAGTTTTTCACGATCCTCTTCATTATAAAAATCTGCCCAAATAATAACTTCAGTGTTATTCTCCTTAGCACTTAATTTATATCCCATTTTTTCCATAGGTCCTCCTTCTAAGCTAATTGTAATTTTCTCGTCTATTTTAGTTTCTAATCTTGTTGACATCATATCCCCTATTGTCGTTTTAACAAAAAATTTTTCAGAAGTCAGTTGAGCAACTCCATTTACTACTAAATTCCATTTTGGTAAATTTAGAGTATTATTTAATATATCAAAAATCCTATTTCTTGAGGTATAGATATTAACTTTTCTCTCTATATATGGCAATAATTTATCACCATTTGAGTTAACTTACTTTAAAGTTAATATTATTTAAAAAAATTTCCATGGAATTTTTCTAATTAAGCAAATTTGAAATTAAGCTGGAAGGATTATGAAAAATAAGAGTAGTTAATTAAATATTGATATTGTTTAAGAG